>CAZRAU010000043.1:0-5928 GCA_964598025.1 uncultured bacterium | reverse complement strand
TGTAAACTGGCATCATTGTCAACCGCCATCGTTGCAAACAATCATGTTGGAGGATCGCACAAGCCCATGGTCGATTATCATGTCCACTGCGACTACTCGATCGATGCCGGCGGATCCGTGGCCGAGTTCGCCGACCAGGCCCTTGAGAAGGGCCTCAAGGAGATATGTTTCACGACCCATTGTGATCTCGACCCCGTGAGACGTCACCACGACGGCAGGGTGCGGCTGAATGGAAGCGAGGTTGAAGTCACCTCCGACTGGTTGGGTTCCTATGTGGAGCAAGTGAGGAATTCCTCGGATGCCATGAGGGGACGAGGCCTCACTGTTCGGTGCGGCCTCGAGATAGGTTATACACCCGGTCTGGAGAGCATGATCGAGCCGGTGCTCGGCGCTTTCGATTTCGATTTCATTCTTGGCGGCGTCCATACGTTGGATGGTGTGGACATAGTCTCCGCCGGGGAGAGCACCGACTACTTCTTGCAAAAGAGCCCGAGGGAGGTCTGTGAGGCCTACTATCACGATCTGGGAGAGGCGATCCGTTCCGGCCTTTTCGACGGCATAGCCCATCTCGATATCTATAAGAGGTGTGGACTTGACTTTTACGGCGAACCTCTTAACGTTGCCCACAGAGGGCTGGTCGAACCTCTACTGGAGGAAATGGTGGGGCGTGGACTGTCGCTCGAGATAAACGGCGGGGGCCTGAGGAAGGGGCTCGGATGGCCCTTTCCCAGCCCGGACATACTGAAGGCAGCCAGAGACGCGGGACTTGCCGACATAACGGCGGGTTCCGATGCTCACCAGCCGGATCAGGTGGGCTTCGGTCTGGAGGCCTGCCTTAAGGCTGCAAGGGACGCAGGTTTCGACCGAATTGCCGTGTTCGAGCGACGATCAAGGCGGGGAATCCCCCTCCAGCAGGTATATGGATAGTATCAAGAAATCTCAAGGTCCTGACCCCCGGAGTCCGGAATCCGGGCAGAAGACCGTCTATGTGAATAGGAAGGCAAGGCATGACTACTTCCTTATGGATAGACTGGAGGCGGGTATCGCACTTGTGGGAAGTGAGGTGAAATCCATCAGGCAGGGCAAGGTCAGCCTGCAGGATTCCTACGCGATGATCGAGGCCGGAGAGGCTTTTCTCGTCAACATGCACATAAGCCCCTATGAGAAAAGCGCGCACTTTCTGCCGGACCCCAAACGCAGAAGAAAACTCCTGCTTCGCAGGTCGGAGATCCGGCGCTTGACCGGCAAGGTGGCCGAGAAAGGCCTGACGCTCGTTCCCATAAGAGTCTATCTGGTGCGGGGGAGGGCCAAGGTGGAACTTGCGCTGGCAAAGGGCAAACCGACGCGGGATAAGCGCCAGGATATCGCCAAGCGGGATGCCGAAAGGGAAATGCGCAGGCGGGAGGCCCGCCGCGACAAAATGGCTTGACCGGGACCACATATTGTCGATGTATCGGTAAGGGGATAGCAGCGCTTATGAAGGTTTGTTACACCGTCCTACTCACCTTGGCACTCGCGGGGGTTTGCATTGCGGGATCGGCCGGGGTACGTTATTCGGATGGCCGGCCCTCTGAAGGAATCGACCTCCTGGAGAGAAGCGGCTGCACATATCTGTCGGTCTCTCAGGTATCGAGACTCCTCGGTCTTGAGGTCGCGGTGGATTGGACCGAGCAGGAAATCGTGCTCAGGGACGATGTCCATACGCTTCAGATCCTGATCGGGGGCACGGTCTGGGTGCGGGACGGCCAGACGATAGCTGCGGGCGAAGCCACCCTGCGCGACGGTGACGAGGTCTTCCTGACCCTTCCAGCGGTGGAGCAGACACTGGCTCCGGCGTTCGGGCGAAACCTCAGATGGGACGAAAGGAAGCGCACCATCATGGTGGGGCTCCCGGCCCCGAATATCATTGATATCGAAGTCCGTGCGGCCAAGGAGCGGGTGAGCGCCACCATCGCGACCATAGGTATGCTGAACTACGATCTTTATCCCGAGGAGGACGGCAAAGTCCGCCTCTATATAAGAGGTGGTGTTTTTTCAAAACGTCTGGATTTCGAATCGGAAGGCGGGCTCATTGAGCATGTCGAGGCTGCCCAGGAGGCCGACGGGGTCGATGTGACGGTCACCCTCGCCAAAGGGAACCCCGCCTACCGGGTGTATCCACGGCGCGATCCCGATGGGATTGTCGTCCTGGTCTGGAGGAGATCCTTGACGGACATCCCCCAGCCTGATTTCAGGCCGCCCCGGCAGATGGCCTGGGCCGAGCGGTTCTCGGCCGAGCACATGGAATTGGACCTCGTCGTCATAGACCCGGGCCATGGAGGGGAGAACTTCGGAAGTGTGGGGCCTTCCGGATACATGGAGAAGCAATTCAACCTGGATGTGGCCAGGAAGATCAAGGCCGCGCTGGAGCGCGAAGGTATCGAGGCCATACTCACACGGAATGATGACACTTTCGTCGATCTCGAGACCAGGACTGAGGTTGCCAACTCGGTCGGTGCGGATCTCTTTATCAGCATGCACGCCAATGGATACCGAAGCACCGAGGCCAATGGGTTCGAAGTCTATTTCCTGTCGCCTGCTCAGGACGATGAGGCCAGGACCGTCGCGGCCATGGAGAATGCCGGCCGGGACATCGTGCCGCTCTCGGCGACCTCGGGAGACGACGAGCTGGCCTTCATCCTCTGGGATACCGCCCAGAACGAGTTTGTTGTGGAGAGCAGCCACCTTGCCCAGATGGTCAATGAGGAGATGCACGAGCGCATGACGCTGAAGAACCGGGGTGTGAAGCAGGCCGGTTTCGTGGTGCTCGCCGGTGTGTATCTTCCGGCCGTTCTTGTGGAGGCGGCCTTCATAACCAATCCACGGGAAGAGGCGCTGCTTAAGGACGAGGCTTTCCAGGAGACGGTGGCCGATGCCGTCGTCCAGGCTGTTCTCCGGTTCAAGGCTGACTACGGAAGGTGACCATCTTGAGACGATTGATAATAATACTGGCCGCGGTTGTCGTCGCGGTGGCGATTTTCTGGCTTGTCCACGGGCGTCTGGGCGCGCCGCCCCCTCCGGGAGAGACCCTGGAAACGGAAAGGGTGCGGACGGTGGCGCTCTATTTCGGCTCCACGGACGGCTCATCGCTTGTGCCGGAGTATCGGGTGCTCGCTTCATCCGACAGACCGCTTGACAACCTGCGTAACCTGGTCGAGGCGCTCGTGAGCGGCCCCCGCGAAAGCGGTGTCGGGACAATCCCGGCCTCGGTCAGGATCCGTGGCGTGTTCATGCATGAGAAGACGGCGGTCATCGATTTCTCCAGCGAGCTGGTCGATGATTTCAGCGGAGGGACGACCGCCGAATACGTCCTGATATCCTCGCTTGTCCAGACGGTGTGTGCAAACTTCTCTCAGGTAGAGGCGGTCCGCATTCTGGTTGAAGGTAAGGAGATCGAGAGCCTCGGCGGTCACCTGTCGACAGCAAAACCGCTCCGACCCCAGGAATGGAGGTAGGTGGATTGGTCGAGAAGCGACCGCTCGGCATGTTTGATTCGGGTATCGGCGGCCTCACCGTGCTCGATGCCATAGGCAGGCGCCTCCCCGAGGAGAGTGTTGTTTATTTCGGCGACACCGCCAGGCTGCCGTATGGAACCAAGTCCAAGGAGACAGTGACGCGGTTCTCCCAGGAGATAGTCCGGTTTCTCCTCACCAAGAACCCGAAGCTGATCGTGGTCGCATGCAATACCGCGAGTGCCTATAGTCTTCCGGTCATCCGATCGATGGTGGACATACCCGTCGTGGGAGTCGTGGAGCCCGGTGCGGAGGCGGCCCTGCGGGTGACCAGAAACAACAAGATAGGGGTCATAGGAACCCGTGCGACGATCCAGAGCGGGGCCTACCTCGAAGCGATCCAGTCGAGAAAACCGGATGCAAAAGTCTTCTCCAAGGCATGCCCGCTCTTCGTACCCCTTATAGAAGAGGGCTGGGTGGACCATCCGGTCACGTTGGAAGTCGCGCGGCACTATCTCGAGCACCTGGCGGCGTGCGAAGTGGATGCCTTGATCTTAGGTTGCACGCATTACCCGTTGCTCAAAGGCGTGCTTGAGCAGGTAGTCCGGCCCGGTGTCGTCATGGTTGATTCGGCGGAAGAGACCGCCAGGGAAGTTGAGGGAGTTCTCATTGGGAAAGGGATGTCGGCGTCGTCCCTCGTAGGCCCCCGGACCGAGATCTATGTGAGCGACATGCATCTGAATCTGCGGCTTCAGATCCAGCGTTTCCTTGGGTTTGAAGTCCCTCGAATAAAGGTCGTCAACTCGGAATTCGAAGAGGTTGAGCTACAGGGTATCTGAATCCGGCTTAGGAGGTCAAAGTTGTATCACAGGAATGACGGGCGCAAGCCCGACGAAATGCGCAGGATCAGGGTCAAGACAGGCTACATGAAGCATGCGGAGGGGTCCGCGTTGATCGAAGCCGGAGATACCAGAATAGTCTGCGCCGCTACGGTGGAGCACAGGGTGCCTTTCTTCCTGCACGGGAAAGGCCAGGGTTGGGTGACCGCCGAGTACTCGCTGCTTCCCCGGAGTACTCACACCCGCACCCCCAGGGAGTCCGTGAGGGGCAAGGTCTCCGGAAGGACCCAGGAGATCCAGCGACTGATCGGCCGGTCGTTGCGTGCGGTCGTCGATCTCACGGCGCTTGCCGAGAAGCAGATTGTGGTTGACTGCGACGTGATTCAGGCGGATGGGGGCACCCGTACACTTGCCATAACCGGCGCATACATTGCTCTCTATGACGCCCTCAAGAAGATGGTCGCGCGGAAGGCATTGGACAAAGTTCCTGTCACCGATTTCGTGGCCGCTACGAGCGTCGGCATAGTAGCGAACAGCATTCTGCTCGATCTCCGCTATGATGAGGATTCCGCTGCCGAAGTCGACTTCAATGTTGTGATGACGGGGCGGGGCCGTTTCGTTGAGGTGCAGGGCACCGCCGAAGGCATGGTTTTCACCAAAGCCCAGATGGACCGCATGCTTACCCTGGCCAGAAAGGGTATCCAGCACCTGGTCGCCATCCAACGAGAGACCCTCGGGATCGAATCCTGAAGACCGAATTCGATCTTCCCGGGATCACATCCCGGGATCAGGCACCAGGTTTGAAAGGAGCGACTGAGATTGGCCGAGCGCACGAGACTGGTACTCGCCACACGCAACAAGCACAAGGTCCGAGAGATAGAGCGGATCTTACGCGACGTGCCGGTTGACCTGCTGTCCCTTGCCGATTTTCCGGATGTGGGGCCCGTGGAGGAGGACGGAGCGACGTTTGAGGAGAACGCCATCAAGAAGGCCCTGCACGCGTGGCGGCACACGGGGCTGGCTTCGATCGCGGACGATTCGGGACTTGAGGTCGATGCCTTGAACGGTGATCCCGGGGTCATGTCCGCGCGCTTCGCGGGGGAGCCGGCATCCTATGAGGCCAACAACGAGAAGCTCCTGAAGATGCTTGAGGGTATCCCGGAGGAGGATCGCAAAGCCAAGTTTGTGTGTGTTGCGGTTCTTGTCAGTGTCAAAGGGAAGATGGTTTTGCAGCGAGGCGAGCTCAAGGGCGTCATAACCGATCGTCCGCGTGGGGATAGCGGTTTTGGTTATGACCCGGTTTTCTATCTGCCGCGCCGGAAGAAGACCGTTGCCGAGCTGGACACCGAGACCAAGAATGAGATAAGCCACCGGGCCAACGCCTTCGCGGCCATGAAGCCCTTTATCTGTCTTCTCACCCCCAGCCCCAAGCCCTGAGCATAGGCGCTGTGCTTGACAGCCGGTCCAACCTCATGTAAATTCTGTTGATCACGGCCTTCTTGGTGGCGTATCTTAGCCATGGCGGGGCGTAGCGCAGTCCGGTTAGCGCACCTGCTTTGGGAGCAGGGGGTCGGAGGTTCAAATCCTCTCGCCCCGAC
>CAZRAU010000042.1:0-25397 GCA_964598025.1 uncultured bacterium | reverse complement strand
GACGAGCAAGCCACCGGGCACCATGTTGGGGACTACAAGATTGTAGCAGTCAAGATAGTGGTCTTTCTCGGCATCGAGGAAACAGAAGGATACGCCCTTGCATGACTTGAGGTGCTTTCTTGCATCCCCTTCGACCAATCCCACTATGTCCTCGATCCCTGCGGATCGAAACGTCTCCCGGGCAAGCCGGATCTTTTCATCCGCGATTTCGAAGGTGGTGATCCGACGGTCGGTATCCCGGCATGCCAGGGACAGCCAGAGAGTCGAATAGCCTCCGCTAGCCCCTATTTCAATGTATCTCCCCTCAGGCGCGCTCGCGGCAAGGATGGCAAGCAACTTCCCAGTGGCCGGGGGTATCTGGCGGAGCCTGTCGAACTGCCGGACGTTTTGCCGGCGATGCTGCGCATCGAGCCGTTCAAGGTAGGTCATTCGATCACGGATCTTAATGGGTATGTCATGCAACATATGTTACTCCTTCTTGTTCTCGAACCCGACCGCCGGGCCTGTGATCGCAATCGTTCTTCGACATCCGTTTACATCGCTTCAAGCGCACGGATACGGGCTTGCATGAACGGACGCGCGCAGTGCCAAGAACCTTATGCTACATCAGGGGATGCTCCCAATCAATGGGTCCTGCGCTGAACCTGTGCCGGAGCCTCGGAAGCACCACGCTCTTCCAAGCCCTTGAGAAATACTCAAATGCTTCATCCCACTTGTCGCCCTCTCCCCACCCATCGTGCCTGAGGGACACACGGGTCCTTTCAGGTCCCACTGCGAAGAACCTCACCACTACGTGAGTCCACTGCTTTCTGATCTCCGGCATGTGGGGCGGTGCGCTCCAGGTGAAGGAGAGCATCTTGCCCCCCTGAAAGGCCAGGACGGCAGCACCATCGGCCCCACGTCTTCCCGGTTCGGCCAGGGGATCGAAGAATATCTCATACGGCCCGCCCACTCTGAGGTCGATGTTGGAGGCAGGCGCGAAGAATGATGTTACCCCTGCATCGGTGGTCCATGCCGACCAGACCTGCTCGACTCCCGCATCTACCACGATCTCAGACTCGATTGCCCGATCCGGTCCGATCTCGTTCATGGCAACCTCCGGTTCGTTCGATGGGTCCTGTTTAGGCTTTCACATAGCGAAAGCGCATGCAGTCCGGTGAGGAGCTGCATGCGCTCCAATCCGGGGTGATCTATGTCAGTCGATTCGATTGAACATGCTACCCTTGGTGCCGCAGATGGGGCACGTATCGGGTGCCTTCTTGCCCACAGTGTGTCCGCAGACCGGGCAGACATAGTACGGATAGTCCTCCTTACCCGCCCGATCGAGGTTGTCCAACATGTCTTGATAGAGTTTCCCGTGGACTTTCTCCACCTCGAGGGCAAAGGTGAAACTCCTCTCGGCATCCGCGTGGCCCTCGCTCTTGGCCTGCTTCAGCATCTCAGGATACATGGACTTGAACTCATGGGTCTCACCCGCCACGGCGTCCTTCAAGTTGTCGGCAGTGGTCCCTATTGCTTTGAGGGCCCGAAGGTGATTATGGGCGTGGACCGTCTCGGCGGCGGCGGCCGCCCTGAACAGACGGGCAGCCTGGGCATAGCCGTCCTTGTCGGCTTTGTCGGCGAAGGCCAGGTACTTGCGATTAGCCTGGGATTCACCCGCGAAGGCTTCTTTCAGATAATCCTCTGCACTTGCCATAATGTCTTGTCCTCCTTCCATCATTCAGAGTTCGTATCGGCCGATCTTGGTATGGAAAACGTCAGGCTCATCCGTTTCTATTGTGATGCAGCTCGGCCCGAAAAAGAAGCGTTAAAAAACCCACCCACTTGAAGCTGTCGAGAAACACCCGGATGCTCCTACTCCTTGACCGTGATCCGCCGGTCCCCTTCAGTGATGACCCAACCGATGACTGAAGCCTCTTCAATCCCCCTGGCTGTGAGAGCCGCCATCAGGGCGTCGGATCTGTCCCCGGGGACTGCTATGAGCAGGCCGCCCGATGTCTGTGCATCATTGAGGAGCAGGCGTTTGAGATCGGAGATCTTCGCCGCATACCCGACGAAAGGCCTCGTATAGTCGAGGTTGTTGACCGACCCCCCAGGCGCTATGCCGGAGGCGGCGAGGTCTGCCGCCCCTGCCAGAAAGCGAACTCGCCCGGTCTCTATGACGGCCGACGTGCCCGAACCCTTCATCATCTCCAGAAGGTGCCCCAGGAGTCCGAAACCCGTAACATCCGTACATGCATTTACACCAATCGCAAGCATGGCCTCGGCTGCGCTCCTATTGAGTGCAGCCATGGTATCCATGAGAAGACCGGTCTGCTCCGGCTCGAGCAGGCCCTGCTTGAGCGCCGTCGACAGTATGCCCGTACCCAACGGCTTGGTGAGCACCAGGACGTCCCCGGGCTTTGCCCCGCGATTCGTGATTATTTTGTCCGGATCGACTATACCGCTCACGACGAGTCCGAACTTGGGCTCCGTATCGTCCACGGTGTGACCGCCGATGATCGCAATGCCGGCCTCTTCCGCTTTGAGCAGAGCACCCTTGAGAATCTCCTCCAGCACATCGATGGGAAGCCGGTTACTCGGGAAACCGACTACGCTTAGAGCGAAGAGCGGCCTTGCTCCCATTGCATAGATGTCGCTCAGGGAATTCGCAGCCGCAATCGCACCGAACTGGAAAGCATCGTCGACAACCGGCGTGAAGAAGTCCACCGTCTGAACGATGGCGGTTCTATCATCTATCCGATAAACGGCAGCATCATCCGCGGTCTCGGTCCCCACAAGAACGTTGGTGTCCACCGGGCGGGGCAGTTTCTCGAGCACCTTCTCCAGCACTTGCGGCCTGAGCTTGCAGGCACACCCGAGGCCGTGCGTAAACTGGGTGAGCCTTATCTTCTCGGTAGGTCCACCGGAAACCGCGACAGCCCCACCGGGCCTCAGCCTCCCAACCACCGACTTCACTTCGCCGACCGCCCTGTCGATTTCTTCCGCTGTCGTGAACCGTCCCGTCGAGAAGCGGATAGTGCCCATCGCATACTCAAGCGGGACCTTCATGGCCTCGAGCACACTGGATACATCCACGCGGTCGCTGTGACAGGCCGCTCCGGCCGACGCCGCAACGCCGGCCAGTTCGGAAAGGATGGTGGTCGCCTCAAGCCCCCTGAAACCGATACTCGAGGTATTCGGAAGCCGCTTCCGGGGGTGTCCGTTCACGCGCGCGTCCGCGAATCCGGTCGTAAGCGCTTCCTCCAGCATGTCCCTCATGGTCTCCATGTGTTGGCTGTGCCGGTCCAACCCTTCACCAATGATTTCACAGGCCTCACCCAACCCAACTATCTCGATGACATTCTCCGTGCCGGCCCGGCGTTTCAACTCATGGTCCGCCCCATAGATGAGCTTCTCCGGGTTCACCCCTTCCCTGATGTAGAGAGCCCCCACACCCTTAGGTGCGTAGATCTTATGGCCGGCAACGGAGATGAGATCGACATCGAGACCGTTTGCGGAAACAGGGATCTTACCGACAGATTGGGCGCAGTCGGAGTGAATGAAAACGCCGTGACGCCTCGCGATGGCCGCGATCTCCGGTATGGGCTCAACCGTGCCCACCTCATTGTTCGCATGCATGATGGTGATCAGGACGGTCTGAGGCGTGATGGCACGCTCCACATCTCCGGGATCCACCAGACCGAATTCGTCGACGGGCAGATAGGTCACATGGTACCCTTCAGCCTCGAGAAAACGGCATACTTCGGTCACGGCGGGATGCTCCACCGCGGAGGTGATTATGTGATTGCCCTTGGCCCTGTAAGCGCGGGCAACACCCCGGATGGCGTGGTTATTGGACTCGGAGCCCCCACCTGTGAAGACTACCTCGTAGGGCCGGCATCCGAGAAGCCCGGCTACCTGCCTGCGGGCACGCTCAACCGCCTTCTTGGCAGTCGCTCCGTAGGCATGGCTGCTCGATGGGTTGCCGAAATGCTCGTCCACGTATGGTCTCATTGCCTCGGCGACCCGAGGGTCTATCGGTGTTGTCGCGTTGTAGTCAAGGTAGATGGGTCTCATGAAGTTACGTTCAATCCTCCTGCTTCAGATCGGTGTGCCAGGCCCTCCCCACCTGCGGCCTGCCTAATTCTAACGCGCGGCCTTCGCGAATTCAATCCCGGGCCGGACCGGCCACGCCCCCCAGATGCCGGTTGCCTTCCCCCTACAGGTCATAGTATCTTATAGCAGAAAAGGTAATAGGTCCGGTTACAGTTGCGGAAGACCCAAAGCGGAGGTGTTGAGATGAGGTATGCAAGGCTCGCGATGGCACTGACTCTTTTTGTGACTGTGGCGAGCGTCGCTGCGACGGGACTCGCCCAGGATACCAGTAGCATGAAACTGCCGGAACCCAACATGAAAGGCGGCATGCCTCTCATGGAGGCGCTCAGCATGCGCCAGACCCAGCGCGAGTTCAGCGACAGGGAACTGCCGGATCATGTCCTTTCGGACTTGCTCTGGGCTGCCTTCGGGGTCAACCGGCCCGAATCGGGCAAGCGTACGGCCCCTTCAGCGATGAACCTCCAGGAAATCGACATCTATGTTGCGCTTGCCGGGGGCCTCTATCTCTTCAGACCCGAAGAGCACGACCTCCAGAAGATCTCGGGGGACGATATCCGGTCCAAGACGGGCAGCCAGGACTTCGTGGCGGGCGCCCCCGTGAATCTCGTCTTCGTGGCGGACTATTCCCGGATGACGCGCGGATCCGACGCCGATAAGGACTTCTACTCGGCAACGGACACGGGCTTCATAAGCCAGAATGTCTATCTCTACTGTGCATCCGAAGGCCTTGCCACGGTGGTTCGCGGGTGGGTCGACCGGGAGGCCCTTGCCAAAACCATGGGGCTAAGGGAAGACCAGAAGATCATACTCGCCCAAACCGTGGGGTATCCTAAGCCGGCGGAAGAATAAGCCTGCCGTCCCCATTGGAGTGGGAACGAGATGGGTCAGATCTTGAAGATTGAATTCACCCGATGAATTCGATTCTCAAGATCCGACCCCTTTCAGGATACGGGCTAGTCAACCAGGTCCCAATCGGGAGAGGAACCGGTCGCCGGTTTGAGCCTGAAGTGGTCCCGGCGCGACCGGACAACCTCGCGCAACCATTCCTCCGGATAACCCGCATCCTTGGGGTGCCCGTCCTCGTCCTTTACGTAACCGTCATTGTACTTGGTGATAAGATGGCCGGCCAGATCCTGCCAGCGCTTCACTATCATCTCCGCCTGCCCGACCGAATAGCCCGTAAGGTACTGCCTCATCAAGACGGGATCGTCTTTGGCAAACGCCAGGGCGGTCTTCTCGATCGCCGGCTGGAACCTGAGCAACTTGCCTTCGATCTCACCCTGGACAGCCAGGATCTCGGGGGCCATGTGGGAATACTTGAGACAGGCATAGTTGGACACCAGGTTGAAGATCCACCAGGCCGAATCCCATGAGAACTCCTGCAGGCGCCCTCGTGTGAACGAGGGCGGGAGGCTGTCTATCGAGCAATACAGGGGGGTGTAGCATGTGGTATAGGTATCATCCACTCCGTACCAGAGAATACCGCCTATGCCGTCAGGCAGCCACGAGCGGCATTGAGCGACCATGGAAAAACCGGTCTGCTGGGTAGATACGGGGCGTTCCCAAGCATATTGGACGCTATCCACCGACCAGTCGATCGGTCTCCACCGGTTGGGATTGCCGAAGGGCCCGGCGTCGACGCCGCGGGTCATGTCGTAGGGTGTTCCCTCATAGTGATCGCGCATGAGTGCCATGACGTCCTTCAGGGCGAGCTTCCTATCGGGCTTTATCCAGAGCGGATAGGGCTCGGCACCATCCGCCCCGCGATGGTAATCGGGAGAGAACTCCCTGGACGGAGCGGCCCTCCTGAAAACGCTCCAGACCCTCGCGCTGCAATAGCGCAGGCTCTCAAGCGTCGACGGGCAATATGCGTCGCAGAAGCGGAACGGCTCACCTGAAGCGGGATCATAGTAGCCCCGCTCGACGGCGAACGAGACGACATTGTCCGAATACAGGCAGTTCCGGGGATCGTCCATAGGAAACTCGCCTATCCGGGACTTGTTGGCATAGCACGAAATATAGCCGTCCGGGACTCTGAGTGCTACCCAGATCGCCCCTTTCCCTCCCTCGCCGGCCCCTATCATCTCCATGATCCAGGCCTCATCGGGATCGGCAATGGAAAAGGACTCACCGGTGGACTTGTAGCCGTACTCATCTACCAGATCGGTCATCACCCGGATCGCTTCGCGTGCGGTCTTCGCCCGCTGGAGCGCAAGCCACATGAGGTCCCAGTAATGAAGAAGGCCCTGCGGGTTCTCGAGTTCCTCACGGCCGGTGGTCGTGGTCTCCCCTATCGCCACCTGGTGCTCGTTCATGAGGTCCACTACGGCATAGGTGTGCGCCACCTGGGCCACCCTGCCGCGCACGTTCTCGTGCCAATCCTTGATGTCGAGGGAATCACCGGGTTCGTGGTCCGCAGCCGGGGTATACTCAAGATGCGGAAGGAACTCGCCGTCACAGCTATAGGTTATCATCACGGAGCCGTCCTCCGAAGCCCCCTTGCCGACGAGGATGCTGGTACAGGCATGCACGCCGCCATAGGCAAGCAGCATTAGCACTACGACGACCGGTGCGATTATTCTACGGTTTGTCATCATGCCGTTTGTACCTCCTCATCTCCTCCTCTATCATCCTGCCCTTAAGCGCGCTCCCCTCTCCCCACACGAAGATGCCCATCCCATGGAAAAACACACCGATCCCCCAACCCAGAAGCGGCCAGTAGAACCAGTATTCCCCGGGAGACTGGCTGAGGTTTATGGCGAGGAGAATGGCGTTCACAATCAGATAGACCGCCAGGTGGCTGAAGAAACCCATCTTCTCCTCGACCCTCTTCTTTGCCCTTTCATAGGCATCGTTTTCCACTGCGATCCTCCTTGTGTATTACCATACCACCGGCGCTCGCGGCAGAGGCCTCAGACCGGACACGCCATCGCTCTTGCCGCAGGCCGGCGTCATTATAGACCGGCCACGGCATCGTTGTCAGCATATCTTGAAGGCAAATGCGAGGGGTCAAATCTTGAAAGTTGAATTCGCTTTTCAAGATCTGACCCCGTCCTTTGTGCTTTATTCGGCTATGGTATCTCGGAACTCAGGCTTCGGAATCACGGGCAGAAGCACATATGACGGATGTTCCGGGTCGTGGAAGATCTTCTGCTCAGCCGTGACATACTCGGTCTCCATCTCATTATGGCCGCCGGTATTGAGATTGCGTGAGTAGACGGGGAAACCGGCTGAGGCCACCTCCACTCTCAGTCTGGCGCCCTCGGGTACGGTCACACCGGTCTGCCACATGTCCAGATGGTATTCACATATCTCCCCGGGCTTGAGGAGTTCAGGCTCGGAGAATGAGTTTCGGTATCTTGCCCTTATCACGCCCTCGACCAGAGGGAAGATGGCGTCTTCCTCATCGATCCACATGAGCCTCATGAACCAGTCGGTGTCTCTGGCGCTGGAGCTCGCATAGATGACGCCGGAGACGGGTCCCGCGAACGTCAAGGGCTCTTCCAGGGGAGGGGTCTCATAAACCAGTATGTCCCTCCTCTCGGCAGTGATCTTGGCGTGGTAGGCCAGTTGCGCCTCTCGCTTCTCCTCGACGGAGTAGACCTCCTGTTCCTCATCTCCCTCCTTGTCCACGAGGTCCAGAGGATCCTGATAAAGCGAGGGCTGTGGTGTGGGATCGCCGGGATCGTAGGTGTATGCGTCATAGGCTGCAGCATCCGCAGGCGGGGCGACCGGGATCAGTCTGCCGTCTCCTGCCGACGTGTTGGCGCCGCCGTCGCTTGCCAGATACAACCTGGTGAACTCCGTCCCCTCCAGCGGATAGGTATCCCCGCTGAGCCACTTGTTCGTGTTCATGACGAAGAGATTCACCAAGGGTTCATCTTCTATCCCGTTCTCGACTCCTTTGAGCCAACGGTCCAACCACCGCAGGTAGCTTCGCTCAAGATCGACGATCGCGTTGGGGCCGAAATCGGTGTCCCGCGGCCCGCTTCGCGTCGCAGTGGTGGTGTGGCCCCAGGGCCCCAGGATCAGCTTCTGATCAGCGTGACCTTGCCTGACCATAGCCAGATAGTTGAGTTTGGAACCGATGCCGTCGCCATCGAACCAGCCCGACTGGTGATACACGGGAATATCGAGGTTCTCCAGGCGATCGAGAAAGCTCACCTCAGCCCAGTAGGCATCGTTATCGGGATGCCTTATCCAGTCACGCCAGTACGGGTTCTCTTTGCCCAGCACTATCTCATCGAGTTCTATGACGGGGAGGTGGCGCAGGAGCTTGGCATACTGCTTGTCCATTATGTCCGACATGGCTTTGCCTGATAGATCGGCTGTCGCTTCCTCCTCGAGCACATCGGCCCACCAGATTGCACCCAAGAGGAAGAAGCAGCCGTACTCGTAGGGTATGTTGTAGTAAGGGTCCGGCGGAGCGACGTTCGGGATCATGGTGGCCAGGTGCGGCGGGGTCTCACGGGCCGCCCACCACTGGACCCAACCCAAATAGGACCCGCCTATCATACCCACCTTGCCGCTGGACCAGGGCTGCACGGCCAACCACTCTATGGTATCGTAGCCATCCCGGGGCTCATTGAAAAACGGCACCCACTCGCCGGGAGATGAGAAGCGCCCGCGGCAGTCCTGAACCGCATAGACATATCCTCGTCTGGCGAAAAACCTGGCCTCGAGCTCGTTCATCTCCTTCTTGTAAGGTGTCCTGACAAGGATTACCGGAAACGTCCCGTTGGCATCCGGCCTGTAAATGTCCGTTGCCAGCTCGAGTCCGTCACGCATGGGAACACGGACATCGCGGTCGATGGTCAAATCGAATTCAGCCCGCGAAACCAGCGTATCGGTTTCCTCGGTTATCCTGAGGGCCTCATACCCGTCCCGCACATATGCACCATGCTGAGCGGGGACGTCACCGAAAACCACCCGGTTATCTTCATCGACCCACACGATCACATCGACTCCGGGAAGGCTATAGCGGTAGAGCGTGAACTCCTGATACCTCCCCATCACATTCCGCTCGACCGTCTCCAGTCTCTCGAGCGTTATGTCAAAAATCGCTCCCGGTATTATGAACAAAGGAAACTGCTGCTTACCACCGGTTTCCTGATCATAGGCGATGATGGCCTGACTCATGAGCGGCGGGCTGAAGTTCTCGAAGAGGAGCGTACCGGCCTTGAGGTCAACCGTCTTGACTTCGTCGGTCTCGATCTTGGCCTTGTCGCCTTCACGAGTGATGGTGACGGGCCCCCGGGGTGTCTCCATGAACATCTTGGTCCAGTCGCCCCGATCGTTTACCATGATCTCGAGCGTGGTGGCGAGTGTCTGGCCCGCCATGCTCAGGGTATAGGCGCTTGAGAAGGTCCCATCATGCTCCCAGGTGGACGTCCCTGTAACCAGAACCTCCTCGTTTAGGTAGAAGGTAAAAGCCCCCTTGTCCTCGAGCACATTGAGAGGATAGGACAGCTCATCCGACAGGGCGGTACCCGCCAAGGCCGACACTGCACAGACGAGCGTCAGGAAGCCCAATGTCACCTTTCGCTTCATGCTGCTACCTCCTTTGACATCCTGCGGACCGCAGGCGCGCAATCCGTAGCGTTCCCACTCCCGTGGGGACGAAGCCGAGCGACAGCAAGCGTTGCCGCACAGGCGGCACCGCCACACTCACCCGTCCCTGGAAATCGCCATTCCAATCCTAATACGTCCGCCGCCCCAGGATTATTCTCTCAGAAAACACAAATGTGTTCTGCTACACCCCGTACCTGATTGCCGTCCGGGTCATAACCCCGGTCACGGGTCATGGACTCTTCAGGCGTAAACTTCACCTCGGGCCTGGAAGCAGCCCCCGGCCGGGCTCTGAATAGGCGAGCACCCTGAATCCCCAGGGCCGGAGCTCGAATCGCGTGTCCGCTTCAACGGCCACGGTCTCGCCTGAGAAAATATCCATGTATGTCCCGGCATGAGCATCACCCTCAAGCGATACCGCCTGCGGGTCGCCCGTGAGATTGAGGACAACAAAGACCCGATCCCCCGACCGCTTCCTTGCAAACGCGAAGGCCGCCCGGTCGTTCGACGTGTGGACCCATTCGGCTTTCCCGCCGGCGTCACCGTTCCAAAGCGCGCGATTCTCTCGTTTCAGATTGAGCAGCCTCGCATAGAGCCGGCCCATCTCATGCGGGGCCCAGGAGATCTCATCCTTCTCAAAAAACTCCAGGCGCTTGTCCAGGCCAGCTTCCTGCCCGCTATAGACCAGCGGCATGCCATCCAGTGTGGCCGATAGCACCGCCAGGGCCGGCGCCGCCGGACCCATCCGCTCCAGTGCCGTCCCGTTCCAGGAATTCTCGTCATGGTTGGAGGTGAAGAGCATCCGGTAGGACGCCGGCGAATAGATGTCGGCATCCCGTTCCATATAGATGCCTGCGGCGCTGGCGGGCAGCAACCCCTTGGCGATCCTGTTCATCAGATGGTACAGGCCCCAGTTATAGGTCATGTCAAAGGCATGGTTATGGGCCTCCGGCGCTTCCCATTCGGCGAGCATGAATACAGGCTTCACCTCATCCAGCTCGGCTCTGGCGACATTCCAGAAATCCAGCGGGACCATACCCGCTACGTCGCAACGGAAACCGTCGATACCAACGTCCCGGACCCAGAATTTCATGGCATCGATCATGTAGTACCAGAGCTCCGGCTTACCGTAGTTGAGATCGACGACATCGCTCCAGTCATCCACGGGCGGGACCAGGTCGCCGTGGATATCCCGGATGAACCAATCGGGATGCTCCCTGGTAAGCGGGTTGTCCCAGGCCGTGTGATTGGCGACCCAGTCTATTATCACATACATACCCATATCGTGGATCTTGCCCACCAGCTTCTTGAATTCTTCCAGCGTTCCGAACTCAGGGTTTACCCCATAGTAGTCCTTCACCGAATAGTAGCTCCCCAGCGTGCCCTTGCGGTTCTCCCGGCCGACGGGGTGAATGGGCATAAACCACAGGATGCCGACTCCCATTTCCTTAAGCCTGGGCAGATGCTCCTCGAACTCGGCGAAGGTCCCGCCCGGCGAGTACTGCCGGACGTTGACCTCATAGATGCCGGTGTTGTAACTCCACTCCGGGTGCTTGACCGGCACGAGCTCGGCCCCCGGGAAGTCCCGTTCCGCAGACGGTTCCGTCCGGATGCACGGCCTGGACTGGCAGGACGCGCAGACCAGGGCGCCCAGGACAAGTAGTAGAACTAGTAAGACTATGCGGCAGGCGCCGCCGGCGGCTCGTTGCTTGGTCACAGTCACCTCCGTGTTGGGATAGGGTCTCTCGTATACTCTACCGCACTGGTCGTCCTTGGAGAAGACATATCGCAGGACCGCCCGGGGCGCGGACAAGATTATGTAGCGGCGGGTTTCCATGCCCGGCGTCGATCGGTGCACTGTTTCCGAAGTTCAGGCCGGATCAGCCGGCGAGCACCTTGGCAATGCGCTCCAGGGCCCAGTCGATCTCATCCTTTGTAATCACAAGAGGCGGTGCGAACCTTATCACCTGGTGATGGGTCTCCTTCGCCAGGATGCCGAGCTCCATGAGATGCTCGCAATAGGGCCTCGCCGTACCCGAGCTCTCCTTTATCTCGACCCCTATGAGAAGGCCCCTTCCCCGCACTTCCCTAACATGGGGAGAACCGATGTGGATCAGCTTATCCATGAAATAGCCGCCCAGCTCAAACGCTCTGGCAGGCAGGTCCTCATCCAGAATGACCTCGATGGCGGCCGTTCCGATCGCGCACGCCATGGGGTTGCCCCCGAAGGTGCTGCCATGATCACCCGGGGTGAAGACATCCATAACCTCTTTGGCCGCGAGCATGCCCGATACCGGGAAAACTCCACCACCAAGCGCCTTGCCGACAATCAGAACGTCAGGCTTCACGCCGTCATACTCGTAGCAGAAGAGTCTGCCCGCCCTGCCCAATCCGGTCTGGATCTCGTCCAGCATGAGCAACACGTTATTGGCCTTGAGAATCTCTGAGGCTCCCTTGATATAGCCCTCATGCGGGATTATGATGCCTGCCTCGCCCTGAATCGGTTCCACCAAGAAGCCCACCGTATTCGGTGTAATGGCGTTCTTGAGGGCCTCCAGATTGCTATAGGGGATCATCTTGAATCCCGGACCGAACGGCCCGAAACCTTTACGATACTGCTCCTCGGAGGAAAATCCCACGATGGTCGTGGTTCTACCGTGGAAGTTGTTCTCGCAGACTATGATCTCCGCCTTGGCCTCGGGAACGCCCTTGACCTGGTAGCCCCATTTTCTGGCGGCCTTCAGGGCGGTCTCTACAGCCTCGGCGCCGGTATTCATAAGCAACACGCTTTCCTGGTCACACGTCTTACACATGAGCTCGCAGAAAGCACTGAACCTGTCATTGTGGAATGCCCTGGATGTCAGCGTGAGCCGGCCCAGCTGATTTCGCGCCGCCTCCAGCACCCGCGGATGGAGATGGCCCTGGTTAAGGGCCGAATAGGAACTGAGCATGTCCATATACTTGCGGCCCTCGACATCCCAAACCCAGACCCGCTCACCTCTGGATAAGACTACAGGTAGGGGATGGTAATTGTGCGCGCTGTACTCCTCGGCAAGCCTGATAAGATTCTCCGATGATAGTTGTCTCGTTTCCACGGCAGTCGTCCCTCCCATTGACAAGGTCAAGCCCGATAAAAGAAAAGAGCAAAGAAGTAGTACAAGATGAGCATAACAAAACCCTGGACCTGAGGCAACGCCCGTCTCGGCCGGCCTATCTTGCAAAGTCGGCCCTTGTTTTGCCCCAGCCCGTCGGCAGCGGCGCGGCCCCACATTCGAGCGTCGCCCCGTGCGGCCCTATTTCTTGGTTTTCTTTTCGAGGTTCTTGAGGGTCTTCCGGAATTCCTTGTTTCGGGGGGCGAGCTCCACGGCCTTCCGGAGCTCAGCCAGGGCCAGGTCGAGCTTCCCCTGGATTTCATAGACCATCCCCAGGCGCCAATGGGCGGCGGCCCAGCTGGGGGCATTGGGTGGCGCTTCGACTTCGAGGTAGCGCTTGAAGCAGCGTTCGGCCTCATCGATATCGCCTTCGGTTATCACACAGATCTTGCCGACCTGAAAGACGGCGCTCATTTCATCGGGCTTGTTCTCGAGAATGGCCTTGAATACATCAACGGCCTTGTCATACTGCCCACTTCGGTCAAGGAAGTACCCAAGGGCATAGCGGGCGTAATAGGTGCTCGATGTATCGAGTTCCACGGCTCTCCTCAGGGCGACTTCCACTTTGTCCATCTCCTTGTCCCGCTCATGAACGCTCGCCCAGGCGTAGGCGCCATAGAGCGAGTCCTGCTGCTCCACGAGACGCGCCTGCCGCTTGCCCTCATCACGGTCCCCACCCATAATCCCGGGGGCCGCTATGAGATACATGCTGAGCTCCAGCCGGGCCTCGGCATTGGTCGAATCGCAGGCCAGGGCCTTTTCATAAGTGCTCTTGCCCTTCCTGGCGTACCGAAACGCGTTTATGACACCCGACTCCACCGCCTCGGCCAGATATGCCCTCGCCAGCCAGAGGTAGTAGTCCGAAACGGAATCGTTGAGCTCGATCGCGCGCTCGCCGTGCTTCCTGGCCTCGTCGTGCCGCTGCATGCGCAGCAAGACCTTGGTAATGAGATGGTGCGCTTCGTCGTTTGCATCATCGGCTTCGAGGACCTGCTCAAGTAGGGGGAGCGCCGCCTCGTTCTTGCGCCGCTCCACGAGATCCCTGGCTTCATCCATCACCGGATCCGCCGCAATACCCGTTGCAACGGCTATCAACACACACGCGGCTGCAAGAACCGCGAAGATCATGCACCTCTTCGAAACAAGGCTTACAGGAGATGCCCTGTGGTATTGCCGAAGCAACATGCCCCCTCCCATCCTGGACGGCCGGGCCCGAGTCTCACAGACCCAAGCCGCGATGCCGCGGCCCGGACCGATGTGAACGGCGGCCATCGCCTCACACGGAGGCTACCGCAACAAGCCCACATTTGCAACTGCCGGAGCCGAATCGGGGGCACCAAGCCGGCGTCAGGCTTGCATGCTTGCACATGGGAAATGCAGGTGCGCAAAGCCCGACACCGAGGTCTGAGGGGTTCAGGGATGCGCCCAGACCAGCGCGGGAAGCTGGCCGTGAAGCAAGAACTCCTTGGCCACACTTGTGAAGAGCTTCCGTTCCTCCAGGAACGGGAAATGGCCGCTATCATTGAAGACAATGGCGCAGGATGATTGAATGCCGTCTGCATACGCCATCTGATCCATCATGGGGGTGAGGATGTCGTTCCTTCCCACCACGACAAGCGTCGGCACATCCACCGCAGGGAGCATCCGGAGCAGGTCCAGGGACCTGAGGTCCTCATTCAGCCTTATGTTGACATCCGGCGCGTACCGGATTTCATTGAGGTCCACATAATCAAGGCCCTCTTTTCGATAGAACAGCAGCGGCATTATCGTACGCATCACGGCCTCGCGCTTCTCAAGCATGGACAGCGCAGGGTGATTGGTAATCTGCAACAGCCTGTGCCTGTCCTCATCCGAAAGCGCGTCCCCCACGCGCTCCAGGCGAGGCCCGGGCGAGAAGGGCGAGAGCGGCGTTATGAGGATCATCGAATCCACGTACTTGCCGTACTTCCGGGCATACTCGATGGCAATGACGGCGCCCCAACCATGGGCGGCGAGCGAAATCCGGGGAAGGTGAAAATAGCGCCTCAGGGCCTCGAGGTCTTCAACATTGACCTCCACGGTCGATGGTATTACCGGCGAAAGCGGCTGGGACCTACCACAGCCGCGCTGATCGTAGTATATCACCCTGAGATCGGATGCAAGCGGATCGAAGCCCCCGTACATCAGGGACTTCTCAAACCCGGGGCCGTCGTGGATTACAACTACAGGCAGGCCTTTCCCGATCACCCTGTAAGACAGCCTTACCCCTTCACCATCCCCCATGCCCAGACGCATATCGGGATGCGAACACGACATCGGCAGCATCCCGAAACCTGCCAATAACGCAAAGCCTAGGACCAATCTCTTTGGTATCATAGGGATCGACGCGCCACTTCTCCACGCTTATTGTCTCATGGAAGGGCAGGGATGTCAACCGTGCCCGAGGCCCGGCCCGCTCACCTGTCAGGGCCGCTGAGCTTCACCCAGGGCCTCACCTCTTCCTTGCCCATCGCGGCGATCTTCCGGGCCAATTCGCCGTCAAGATCGCCCCGTTCGACGAGTTTCGCAAGGCTCACCGGGCTCATCGCTGAGACCCTCTCCCATAGTCCCGATGCCTTGACCAGGTCTTCCAGTGCCTGCCTGCCGGGGTCCTCCCGTTTCGGGAAAGACAAGCCCTTATAGAATCTCACCAGCACGCGGTGGTCGCTTCCCTTCACAACCTCGATCTCATGCTTGCGGGCGTATTCGATCAGGGCGGCTTTGACTTGCTCTATCTCCGTATCCAGGGCGGCCTTCTTCATATCCAGTTCGGCGTACTTGTTCACCAGCCTGACGCCAGGCTCATCCAGGTATTGATTCCGAGGGAGGCCGCCGGTCAGGAACAGATGCTTCTTTGCGGGACAATACTCCTGATACGCACACCAGCTGCACAGGGCACTTTCCTTGGGCCTGAAGTCGGTCTCGCTTTCGATGGAATGTATAAGCTCCATGGTTTCCCGCTTCAGGTCTTCCAACTCGTTCATGCTTCTTGTCGACCTCAGATCGATGCCGAAGGCCAGGTAGTGCCAGACGAGCTCGACACTCTTGGCATCCTTCCAATCCCTCTGCACGGCAATCTGGTAAAGCGCGAGCTGCTGGTCCTTGTCTATCTGCCCCTGCGTCTTGAGCCTGCCTGAGGTCTTGTAATCATGAATCTCATACTTGCCGTCGCCGGTGACGGCAACCCGGTCTACGAAACCCCGGATCCAGTAATCCTCGTCAACATCCAGCGGGAAAAAGACAAGGTGCTCGAGTGCAATGGTGCGGGTTTCAACGAAGGGATGGTGCCGGTCGTAGTATTCGGCCACACATTTCCGCCCCACCTCCCTGTAGTTGTCGGATGCATACTCTTTCTTCACAATTGTGACACGGTCATGCCACTGCTTGTCCCAGGCTTCATCGAAATACGCCAGGACCTCATCTTTGGTGGGGAGTTTTGTCATACCGACGTCCTTGTAGAGCCTCTCGAGGGCTTCATGCACCCTCCCCCCCATGAAAGCCTCTATCGACTCCGTTTCGGCCTTGATATTATCTATGTATTGGATTTTGAATTGCCGCGGGCAATTCCGGAAGGTTTCGAGTCTCGAGTATGAGTAGGTATGGGTTAGCATGAATCCGACCTTTCGCCAAGCTGCCAATACCAACCGACTGATAGCCTTTATAGTGCATATGAGGGCCCGATGTCAAGCGCGTCGGGTATGGACACCCGACCGACGTCGGCCGCGGAGAGCCGGCGCTATAGAAACGGTTCGTCGCGACAGGAGTCGCGACGCCACGAAGGCAATTCGATGCCGCGTGCTACCGCTTGATGACCTTCTTTGAAAGGGCTCCGGAGGGGCCATCGGCCCGTATGAAGTACACTCCGGGCGATACCACGGAACCACTGGCCGAGGTACCCATCCAGGTAACCGTCCCTTGCCTGGAATCGGCTTCGGAAAACACGTTGACCAGGCGGCCCGTCACATCGTAAACCCCAAGGCTCACGCGGCGGCCGGCCGGTGCGTTGAAGGAGAAGGTCGTACTCGTGGCAAACGGGTTGGGATAGGCCCGCAGGTCGAGCCCTTCAAGCACAATGTCCACTCCCGCGCCGGCCATGTTGTAAGAGTCACCGTCAACCGTATAAGTCCCACCGTTCACACTAATCACGACATGACCGCCGACCACCTCGCCTTTGCCGGAGGGGATGGTGCCCCCGCTGCCCAATTCGGTCTGATAAATATAGCTGTCGTGGTTCACCAACCTGTCAATGACCGTCTGGGTGGGATGGCCGTAAGAGTTGTTGCCGACCGATATCACGGAGACTTCCGGTTCAAGCGCCGAGATGAAGGTCTCGTTGGAGTTACTGGCGCTCCCGTGGTGGTCCACCTCGTAGACATCGATATCCCCCACTTCGGAAGCGATACTTGTTTCAATATCATGGTAGTATGAGGAGTTCGAACCGGAAAGATCCCCTGCGACGAAGAAATCGAAGTCGCCATACTCCACAAGCAGGGCGACACAGAGGTCATTCTCGTCGTACTTGTCGTCAAACGGCGGAGAGAGCTGGCCGTTCCCGTTCACACCGACACAGGTCACGGTAACTCCTCCTCCCAGGTCGACCACCTGCCCGTCCAATATGGTGGTGCGCTTGGCCGCAACGGCGGCTGCATAGCTTGTATATGTGGCCGTGGTATAAGACCAACCGCGGTCGAGGGCGGCAACCCTTATGGAGTCGATCCCCAGCGAGTTCACAACTTCATCGAGCCCGCCGATGTGGTCCGCGTGATAGTGAGAGCATGCGACATAGTCAAGTGCCGTAAGACCCAGACCCTGGAGATAGGGCATAACGGTGCTGGTGCCCTTACCGTTGGGGCCGGCATCGAAGAGGAAGGTCCCACCCGTAGGGGAGACTATTAGCGTACAATCACCCTGCCCGACGTCTATGCAGTGAATCTCAAGGTCCGCCCCGGACTCACCCGGAAACCCCACAAGGACAAACACCGCCAAGCCAAGTGCAAGAGCAAGAACAGTCGACTTTCCGATCATCGGAGTTACACCTCTCTCAATAGCCTATATAAGCCTGCCCTCAAAGCCTCCTGGGATTTGATGCGCTATCTATATGATACCATATTTGCCCCGGGGATTCAATCAATGCTATTAGTTCGAGGGGGGCCCCGTGGGACTACCCATGGGTCCGGTCCCGGGGCAACAAAGGGGCCGAATCAGACCTCCCCGGAGGCTCAGTCCGTTCCCCAGAGGTCCGTCGATAAGTAGCGTTCGCCGGTATCACAGAGGATTGCGACCACGAGCTTGCCCTCGCTCTCCGGCCTCACCGCGATCCCGAGTGCCGCGAAGATGGCTGCCCCGGCCGACACCCCACAGAAGATGCCTTCCTCGAGAGCGAGCCTCCTTGCGGTTCCGGCCGCATCGCCATAGGTGACCGGGATGATCTCGTCGATTATTTCCATGTTGATGACACCGGGGACAAAACCCGGACCGATGCCCTGGATCTTGTGAGGCCCCGGCGCTCCACCGGCCAGCACCGGGGAGTCTGCCGGCTCGACCGCTATCATCTTCAGGCCCGCCTTGCGGGGCTTCAGGGCTTCGCCTACGCCGGTAATCGTTCCTCCCGTGCCCACGCCACAGACGACCATGTCCACCGCACCCTCCGTATCGGCCCAGATCTCCTCGGCCGTTGTTAGCCTGTGGGCCTCGGGATTGGCGGGGTTTTCGAACTGCATGGGGATGAAAGATTTCGCCTGGGAGCCCGCTATCTCCCTTGCTTTGGCAATCGCCCCCATCATGCCCTGCTTCCCGGGGGTCAGCACAACCTTCGCTCCGAGCGCGGTCACGAGCTTCCGCCGCTCTATGCTCATGGTATCAGGCATGGTGAGGATCAGCCTGTAGCCTCTGGCAGCACAGACGAATGCCAGGCCGATGCCCGTGTTCCCGCTCGTGGGCTCCACTATCAGCGTATCGTGATCCAGAAGCCCCTGTTTCTCGGCAGTTGCTATCATGTTCAGAGCTATCCGGTCCTTCACGCTCGCCATGGGATTGAAGGTCTCGAGCTTTCCCACCACCACCCCAGGGAACCCCGCCGCAAGCTTCCCCAGGCGCACCAACGGCGTATTCCCGACCAGCTGGGTTATGTCATCTGCGATTCTCATGTATTTCCTCCTTGTCCGGCTCTTACCCACTCTAACAGGCTCACCCGGCCCTGTTAAGCAGAATGAGGCGAGCGCAAAGAATCACATAGAGTGTAGGGGCCCGACGGTCCGGAGCCTGCGAGCCCGCGGAAGGCCGGACCCCGCGGGTTGTCGCCAATTGGCTTGAGATTTGCGGCGGCGCATGGTATCATCACCGGCTGAGAAATCGACATGTAAGAACATTGGGACACTTCCAACATGGAGGTAAGCGACGTGGGAAAGTCAGTAACACAGAAGATCCTGGAGAAACACGTGGTCAAGGGAACGCTTGAGCCGGGCAAGGAAATCGCGATCAGGATCGATCAGACCCTCACGCAGGATGCCACCGGGACCATGGCCTATCTTCAGTTCGAAGCCATGGACATAGCCAGGGTGAAGACCGACCTGTCGGTCAGCTATGTCGATCACAACACGCTTCAATCCGGTTTCGAGAATGCGGATGACCACAGGTTCCTCGAGAGCGTTGCCGCCAGGCACGGCATCTATTTCTCCAGACCCGGTAACGGCATCTGCCATCAGGTCAACCTGGAACGCTTCGGTGTGCCCGGCAGGACCCTACTCGGCTCCGACAGCCATACGCCCACAGGCGGTGGGATCGGCATGGTCGCCATCGGCGCCGGCGGACTGGATGTGGCGGCCGCCATGGCAGGCTATCCATTCCATGTGCCCGCCCCGAGGATTGTGCTCGTCAAGCTGACCGGGAGGCTGTCCGAATGGGTGGCGGCCAAGGACGTGATACTCGAATTGCTGAGAAGACTGTCGGTCAAAGGCGGCGTAGGCAAGATAATGGAGTATGGCGGCCCCGGCGTTAAGACCCTGGGCGTCCCCGAGCGCGCGACCATCACCAACATGGGGGCCGAGCTGGGCGCCACCACTTCGGTCTTCCCGAGCGATGACGTCACCCGTGCCTTCCTTAAAGCCCAGGGGAGGGAATCCGACTGGTCGGAGATCGTGGCCGACACCGATGCCGCGTACGACGAGGTCGTCGAAATAGATCTCACCACGCTGGAACCCATGATAGCTCAACCCCATAGCCCGGATAACGTGGTCAAGGTCACCGAAATCGAGGGCAAACCCGTTCAGCAGGTGGCCATCGGCAGCTGCACCAACTCATCCTTGAAGGACCTGCTCACGGCGGCGGCGGTGCTTGACGGCAAGACCGTACCTCCGGGCATGAGCCTGGTCGTCTCCCCCGGATCCAAGCAGGTCTTCGAGATGATAGCCCGAAGCGGCGATCTTGCGAAGATAGTGGGTGCCGGAGCCAGGATACTCGAATCGGCCTGCGGACCCTGTATCGGCATGGGCCAGTCCCCGCCATCGGGCTCCACTACCTTGAGAACCTTCAACCGCAACTTCCTGGGTCGAAGCGGTACCAAAGACGCCGATGTCTATCTGGTGAGTGTGGAGACCGCGCTGGCTGCGGCCCTGACGGGCAAGATCACCGACCCCAGGAAGCTCGGAAAGGCGCCGAAGATAGTGCTCCCCGGGAGTTTCCTCATCAACGACAACATGATCGTAACGCCGCCTAAGGACGGGAGCAAGGTAGAGGTGCTCCGGGGACCCAACATAAAACCCCTCCCCAAGGCGCAGCCGCTTCCGGACAAGATAGAGGGTACGGTGCTGCTCAAGGTCGAAGACAACATAACGACCGACCACATAATGCCTGCGGGCGCAAAGATCCTGCCCTTGAGATCAAATATACCGGCCATATCCGAGCATGTCTTCGAGGTCGTGGATCCCACCTTCCCGAGTCGCGCCAGGCAACAGGGCGGCGGCTTCGTGGTCGGCGGAGAGAACTACGGCCAGGGCTCAAGCAGGGAACATGCAGCCCTCGCTCCCATGTATCTCGGGATCAAGTGGGTGCTTGCCAAGTCGTTCGCCAGGATACACAAGGCCAATCTTGTGAACTTCGGCATTATCCCGCTCACCTTCGCCGACCCGGCGGATTACGGCAAGATCGAAAGCGGTGACAGTATCCGGGTGGAAAACGTGCGCGCAAGCATCGAGCGAGATGAGCCCCTGACACTCATAAACGAGACCAAGGGTACGAAGATAAAAGCCGAGTACGATTTATCCGAGCGCCAACGGCAAACCCTATTGGATGGCGGCCTCCTCAATCACGTGAAGCAGGTCGTGTCGTAAAGAAAAGGCATGGGGTCGGATCTTGAAGCTTCAGTTCGATCTTCAAGATCCGGCCCCGTCCGTTATATCCTATTTCTTGCGGCGCTGGGGCCTGGACTTGCGCTTGGTGGCCTGCTTTGGGCGCGAGCCGCCTCGTACCTTGGCGACGCCGCGACCTTCCCGGACTCGCCCTGTAATCTCTCCCTTTATCAGGAGCTCGGGTGGTTCGATCACGACCCTGGTCCCGGGCGGCACGCTCCGCGTGATCCAGACATTCCCGCCTATGGTCGAGCCCTTGCCGATGACGGTGTCGCCCCCAAGCACCGTGGCCCCCGCATAGATGGTCACGCCATCTTCGATGGTCGGATGGCGCTTGATGCCTCTCAGGAGGTTGCCGCGGTCGTCCTTGGGGAAGCTCAGCGCGCCCAGGGTGACACCCTGGTAGATCTTGACATTGTTGCCTATGACGGTCGTCTCGCCTATCACCACTCCGGTCCCGTGATCTATAAAGAAATTCTTGCCGATCCGGGCACCCGGATGAATGTCTATGCCGCTCACCGTATGCGCCGATTCCGACATGATCCGGGGCAGCAAAGGGACGCCGAGACCATAGAGCTCGTGGGCGATCCTGTGGACCATGATGGCTCTTATGCACGGGTAGCTGAATATCACCTCATCGAAACTCTTGGCGGCGGGGTCGCCGTCCAGAGCCGCCCGCACGTCACCCTCCAGCATTTTCCTTATATGGGGAATGCGGCGCATGAGTACCAGCGAATGCTCCTCACCGCGGGTCTTGCAGTTGTCGCACATCTCGTGCAAGCCTTCGCATTCATGTCTTAGGCTCTTGGCGACTTGAGTGGACAACACGTCGAAAAGCTCCGACATCAGCACGTGGAGATGCGGTTCCAGATCCCAGTCCGGCACATTCTGTTTTCCGAAATAGCCTATGAATAGGACCTTCTGAAACAGATTCAGGATCTCCCTCACAGATTCATCGGAGGGAACAGCATACTTGCTTGCGCACCTGAAGAAAGCGCTGCCCCGGCAGAGCTTGGCCAATTTCCTTGAAATGGCGCCGATCTCCTGCTTGCCTTTCATCCGGATCACCCCCCATGTAAAGTGCCTATTCTTGTTTCAGTCTATCGGGCCGCCATTTCCGCGGCGGCCACTTCCGCTCGCTCGCCGACCTGATGCCCTCTGCGATTCGTTCCATATAGCCCAGACACTCAAGGTCCCTGCTGCGGATACTGATTACTTTCATCTTGGCTTCGAGGCGCCTCTCGGGAGTGTCTTCGACCATGACCCAGCCCCATGGACATTCATATACATGCCGGCCCATCTCCCGGAGGCGTGCCGCCAACCCATCCCCATCGGGCAGGCTGTAGACCAGCGCCCTGCTCTTGGCTGCATACTCGAGGACTGTACGCGGGTCCGCCAGCGTGTCGGGTACCTCATGCCGGAAAAGCCTCCTCAGATCGGCGGCATCGCCCGCGGCCCTGTCGAAACCGGTGACCAGCTCGTGGAGCATTGCGGCCTCTTGCTGGGAGAGGACGCCCTTCAGAAAAGCCGCAAACTCGGGCCCGTACCTCCGGTCATGTTCGAGCAGGCCCACCATCGCATCGATCCGCCATAGTAGGCCGAAGTTGAGCACATCCCCGTCAGGGCGCGTGCTGACGATATCCGCATATTGCACATCCCATGCCAGGACATCGTATGCCGGCACTCCGTACCGGGCCTCATGCGGCCCCGGCTCAGCCATGTAGCGCGCCTCGCCCTCCGACTGTCCGTAGCCAAGCGCCCCCCCTCGGAGAAGCTCGATCCCCTGGACGGCCATGTCACTATAAACGTCCGCCATCATCGCGGAATCATCGGCAGCCTCGCCCAGCACAAACACCGGATTTCTCGCCCAGCCGGCGGGACTCAAGGTCGGCCCATCCCAGGTGTCCGGTATGGGTATAGTATAGGGCCGTCTTCGCTCGAAGGCCCCTTGGACCTCAAACTGGTCTTGTTCATAGTCATAACCGGTGATGACATTGAACCCGTTATAAGCATCGGTCTTAAGAAACGGCGAGACGAGAGGCCGGCCGGAATCGATTTCACGCTTTATGACCTGCCTCAGGTCGTTCCCGCCCAGACCGGTTTCCCAATGAGCGTCGGGAAAGCCGCTCCGTACCGCAGCCGTGCGAAGCAGATCGAACGGACAGGCGTCCCTCAGGGGCTCAAAGGCCTCGGTGGAGTCATACACAAACTTGAACGCCGCGCCCGAGATGCCGACAAGTTCCGCATACGTCCCGGACATGCCTTGCGCCATCAAGACCGAGTGCAGGGCATGGAGAGCCATGGAGCCGGATAAGTAGTCGACAGGATAGGAGCTCACGTTTGTTACGAGGTTTGCCTTCAGGATCTCGCCTTCCGGGACCTCCCGGCCGTGACACACTGCACAAAGCACACCACCCAGAATTACCATGATAGGCCACATAAGAAGCCGCGACATCTTGCTGGAATCCGCCATATCTCCCTCCATCCATTGTCAGACAAGTGTTTTAGGATAATAAAGAAAATCTTGACAGGATTTCCACTCCTAATATACTCGTCCCCGAAGTCATACGAAACCATATGAGGGGAGGTGAGTACATGGCAGTCCGCAAGGCCAAGAAGAAAGCCGTCAAGAAACCGACAAAGAAGACCGGCAAGCGTAAGGGCACGAAGAAGGCCGCCAAGAAGAAGACGACCAAGAAAAAAACGGCGAAAAAGAGCGCAAGCAAGAAGCCCGCTCGCAAAAAACCGGCGAAGCGATCGGTTGCGAAGGCCAAGCCGAGAAGCAAGCCTAAGCCTAAGTACACGTGCGTGCTCTGTGGCGTGGAGGTCGCTGTCAGCAAGGAAGGCCTTGGCATCAGCAGGCTTATGTGCTGCGGCCACCCGATGCGCAAGAGATAAGGTTCGAGACTACCGCATTTAATGTATTATTGCCCTATTAGGGGTTTTTCTATCCTGCAAAGGCCCCAAGGGTATGATATTTGTTGTTCGGCCCGGAAGAACGCGCTCATTTCAGATCATGCAGAAAGAGGTAATCCTTGTTCTTACGGGCCCGATGGTACGCGATGCAGCCCCGGCTCCTGCCCTCGGCCTGAACCGAACCGTCCACGCCGTACTTCGCCCAGAACCAATCCCCATGCTAGAGGTTCTAAGCCTTCACCCTGTACATGACCGTGAGAGCGGCAAGCGTGGCATCAGGCATACAGTTCTCTTTAACTATAGGAGAACCATGAGGATAGGCGGTGCCTGAAGCAGCCAGCACCTTGTCATTGGCATAGCTCCTGACAAAGGCACCGTGCGGGCGCCAAGCAGAAATACCTTGCAATCGCGCGTCTTTGCCTTATGCTTCCTCAGGTTAGCACGCTGAAAGGAGGGCCTGCGCGGCATGTGGATAGAACAGACCCCGAGATGGCTCGAAGAGATCAAGCGCTACAATTCCCACAGCATGAAGCTGAGGAAGCGGAAGGCCTGCCTCCTCGTGATCGACATGCAGAATGAGTTCCTTGCCGAGGATGGGGCGGTCTTCTTCCACTATGCCGAGGCCATAGTCCCCAACATAAAGCGCCTGCTCGGTGCCTTCAGAAACGCGTCACTCCCGGTCATCTTCACGGGCCATGTGCATGAGGACCCCGCCGTGGACGGCGGCATGACCGCCGAGTGGTGGCCGGACATCAAGCTGGGAAAAAGCCTTATAAAGGGGACCAAGGGTGTGGAGATCTTCGGGGCCCTCAAACCCCGCAAAACCGAGCGAATCATATGGAAGCATAGGTACAGCGCTTTTTATGACACCGACCTGGAGATGATATTGAGGGGTATGGAGGTTACCGACCTTGTCATTGTCGGGGTCTTGACCAATTGCTGCTGTGAATCCACAGCCAGAGACGGGTTCTTCCGTGATTTCAGGGTGTTCTTTTTAGCGGACGCGACGGCGGCCCCCGAGCCGGAGTTTCATGTGGCGAGCCTCAAGAATCTGGCCTATGCCTTCGCGTACGTGACAACGACTGAGAGTATCCTCGGCCAGCTATCCTGACAGAGGCCCCGGGCCGCCGGATGCAGACAGGCCGGGGTCAGGCCTGCGGCTTGGCCCGGGCTGTCTTGGGTTTGTCCCTGGACTTTCTTCGTTTCTTCTGGCGGGTTTTCCCGGTGCTTCCCCGCCAGATCTTGCCCCGCTTGGTTCGTCGATCACCTCTTCCCATGTTGCGTACCTCCCATGTAGATG
>CAZRAU010000041.1:0-25470 GCA_964598025.1 uncultured bacterium | reverse complement strand
CCCGCAACCTCGTGGTCCGTAGCCACGCGCTCTATCCAATTGAGCTACAGGCGCATTTCCAAGAATCAAACTTCACCCACCGGTCCGGTACCGGCGACCTCGCCCTTGAGCCGGACCTTCACTCCCCCGATCGTCTTGGCTATAACGTTATATAGGAGCGCGAAGACCAGCCCCCCTATGGCCCCAAGACAACCATAGAGCAGAGCCAGAAACGGTATCATCAGTACGCCGAGACCCGTCGCGATGGTCCTTCCCATCCAGGCCTCATGACCGCCGTAGCCGTAGTTGAGGAATCCCCCTAGGATGACGGCCATGAACATGTAGAGGACCCCGACCACGATGCCTGCTACGACATAAAGCAGGAAAGCCACCTTCACGACGCTTCCTACATCCAGGTGCTTGAGCTCGACTTCCATATGGCCTTCCTTGATGGCGGAGAGGGAGGGATTCGAACCCTCGGAGAGGATTTTGTCCTCTCAACCGCTTAGCAGGCGGCTCGTTTCAGCCAACTCACGCACCTCTCCACACAGACCCTGTCCAACATGGCGGAGGGAGTAGGATTCGAACCCACGGACCTTATCGGTCAACGGTTTTCAAGACCGCCGCCTTCGACCGCTCGGCCATCCCTCCGCGTGTTTCGGGTTATCCATACAGTACTTGTATAATCAACCATCGACGGGGGTGTCAAGCGCAATCCCTGCGGGACGAGCGGGAGGAGGGGCCGGGACAACCGACTTGTCCGGCAGTCCCTATTCGCCTTCGAGCTCCCTCTGCTCTTCGAGTGCCTTCGCCCTCTCGATCAGCTTCTGCTGACGCTCGATCTCCCCGGTGGCATAGGTGGTCCAGGCGGGATCGGCGCAGCTCACCGCTTTCTGGAGTCTGGTTATGGCTTCCTCGTATCTGCCCTGTTTCTCGAGGGCCTTTCCCCAAATACAATAAGCGGCGGCGCTGTTGGGTCTGATTTCCAGCTCTCTCTGCACGACAGCTATGGCATCGTTATACCGCTTGGCCTTGTTGTAAAGATCGCCGAGAAGCCAATAGAAATCAGGGGTGTCGGGGCTCAGCTCCAGCGCTCTCTCCATGTGCACTATGGCGCCGGCATAGTTGCCCTGCTTGTCCAGTGTAGCAGCAAGGAAATACCTGAGCTGGGCGTCATCGTCTTTTATGGCCACCGCTTGTTCATAATACTCGGCGGCACGTCCGAAGTTCTCGAGCCTTCTGTTGAGCTCTCCAAGCGTCCTGTAAATGCTGAATTCATCGGGCTGGAGGGTAAGTGCATGCTCATAGACTGCGATCGCATCGGCATTCATGTTGTTTTCGTAGAGCAACCCGCCAAGGGTCAGCACGTTTTTCACATTCTGAGGATTGAGTTCCACGGCCCTGCGGTGCGCCTCAATCGCCTCCGGCAACAGGCCCTGTTTTTCATAAGCGGAGCCAAGGTTCATGAAGTGCTCCGGAACATTGGGCTGAAGATCGACCGCTCTCAGGTACTGCTCGGCAGCTTTCCCGAATTCACCGGCGGCCATGTATGCCCAGGCCAATCCCGCATGGCTGTCTGCCTCATTGGGCGCAAGGTCCACCGCCCTTTCGTAAGCGTCGATGGCTTCAGGGAGCCTGCCCTGCTCTATGTATATGTAACCCAGCGTGGTGTATGCCTTCTCGTAGGTTGGATCGAGCTCCAGCACCATGTTGAGTTCTCTGGTGGCCTCACCAAACATGTTGTTTCGGAAGTACTCTGCACCAAGATAGTAGTGCCTGTCCACTTCGCTGACATTGGGCTCGTCTCTTTCTTCCACTTGCGGCTTCTCGATGGCCTGCTGGCTCACGCAGCCGGCCACCAACACCAGTACCGCTATCGCAAAGAGAATGGTCAGGATTCTAACCACCATCGATTCACCCCTTTCACACACCATCTTAGGACGGCTTGACTCATGCCGATGGACTCTAACAAATCCGCCGTTCACTGTCAATCGCTTTGACGGAGACCGCCGGGCACTCCGGAGAGGCTCAGGCGCCGCTATTCCTGGATCGCCCGCTCCGCACGCTCCAGTGACATCCTGGCCCTGTCAGCGGTCTCGCCTTCCTCCACCACGTCGAGCACCGTCCGCCATTCTCTTATGGCCTCGAGCAGCAGCCCGGACTCAGCGAAAGCAAGCCCAAGATTGTAGTGTGCCTCCGTGTTGTCAGGTTCGATCTCGAGCGCGCGCTCAAAATACCGGACCGCCTTGTCCACCTCCAGCTCGGAGTAATAGACCATGCCGAGATTGTTATATGCCTTGGCATCCGTGGGGTCACGTCTTATGGCTTCCTCCAGCAAGGCCTTGGCGCTGTCGACCTCATCGGATTCGACGAGCAGCATGGCGAGATTGACCCGCGCTCTATTGAAATCCGGATCGAGCGCCAGCGCCCGCTCGTAGTTGGTGCGGGCCTCCACAGGCATGACCTGATCGTAGTAGTGATTGCCTATCTCATAGTAGAGATTGGCATCATCGGGATACTTGAGCGTCATCTCCTCGAGTAGCTCGACCCTGGCTTCGGGCTCGGTGCCTTCCGGGATCGTGTCTATGGGAGCCCGTCTTACGTGGGCCGCACAACCGATCACAACCGCCAGAAGCACAGCCAAACCCAGTTTCAGCAGGAATCGCTCAGACATACCATCCTCCTTAGAACCGCCCTCTCCGGGCAGACATAACTCTTGCAAACTATTGAGCCAGCATCATAACATAGACACGTCTTAAAAGTAAAGCGAGGTCGGGTGAGTGGCAATAGTGAACTCAAATACGCTGGTCGTGAAGAAATTCGGAGGATCGTCGCTGGCTTCCCCGGAGAAGATAAGACACGTGGCATCTTATCTTACCAAGGAGAAGCGCCGCGGCAAAGACGTGATCGTCGTGGTCTCCGCGATGGGGGACACGACGGACCACCTGCTCGATCTGGCCAGAACCGTGTCCCCGCACCCCCCGAAGCGGGAACTGGATATGCTCCTTACCGCCGGGGAACGCATCTCGATGGCCCTTCTCTCCATGGCCATAAGCGAGATGGGCTGCGAGGCGATCTCATTCACAGGCTCTCAGAGCGGTATAGTAACGGACACAAGCCATACCAAAGCGCGGATCCTCGATGTCAAGGCATTCAGGGTGAGGGAAGAGCTGGAGAAGGGCAAGATCGTTATCGTGGCGGGCTTCCAGGGCGTAAGTCCCGCCAAGGAGGTCACAACCCTGGGGCGGGGGGGATCGGACACCACGTGTGTGGCGCTCGCGGCGGCATTCAATGCCCGCGAATGCGACATCTTCACCGACGTGGACGGGGTCTATACCGCCCATCCGGGACTTGTGGTCGATGCAAGGCGAATTCCGCTGATATCGTATGATGAGATGATGGAGCTCTCTTTCTGTGGAGCGGAGGTGCTGCACTGGCGAAGCGTCGAGGTGGCTAAGCGCTTTGGGGTGAGAGTGAACGTACGCTCGACTTTCGGGAAGGAGTTGGGAACCGTTGTGACACGTTCAGAGGAAATCGAAGCTCATGATGTGACGGGCATTACCCAGGACCTCAACCTTGTCTGCATCAGTCTGCCATCCGACAGGGACGCCTCCGCGACGACCCAGGCTGTGCTTGCGGTCCTCGAGGGCGCCGAGGTCAATATCAGATTCCTGCACATGCCTCCGGCCGCCCCTGCCGGTGGGGTCGTTTCCGTGATGGTCCCCGAAGACCAGAAAGAATCGGCTCTCAATGATCTGGAACGGGAGTTCCCCGGACATGGGTTCGAGGTGGATGAAAGACTGGGAATGGTGTCGATCGTGGGCCAGGGGCTCTGCAGCAAACCCGCCATAGCAGGGCGGGTGCTGGCGTCGCTTGATTCCATAGGCGCAAAGCCTGAGATGATCTCCACATCGGGGATCACCATGACCATCCTTCTGGACAAGGGAAAGGTGGTCGCCGCCGTCAAGCAACTCCACTCCGATCTCGGCCTGGCGGAACCTGCCTGAAAAAGACAGGAAGAGGGGCCGCGCCCGTTTTTCCCGCTCTCCTCGGCGAGAAGCAGGCAGACCCATGCGTCCGCGGTCAGAGAATGCATCGGGCATGATACTCAGAGCGGGTGTGGATTCACGCTTGTCTGCCCGGGAACACCCGGCTCTCGAACACGGGCCGGCCCGGCCGGTGTGACCGGGGTCGGATTACCCGGTTATCTCAAGACCTCGGCGTCCTCGGTCACGACCTCGCCGTCCCTGAGATAGACCACACGCCGGGAGTATTGGGCTATGTATTTCTCATGGGTCACAAGGACTATGGTCTTCCCTTCACTGTTAAGCTCCGAGAAGATCGCCATTATCTCCGACCCGGTCTTGCTGTCCAGGTTACCTGTGGGCTCGTCGGCGAGCACTATCTTGGGGTCATTCACCAGCGCCCGCGCTATCGCCACTCGCTGCCTTTCGCCGCCGGACAGCTCGTTGGGGTTGTGGTGGACCCTCGACCCCAGACCCACCCGTTCCAGCATCTCCAGGGCTTTCCGCTCACGGTCTTTTCTGCCGACACTGGAGTAAAGAAGCGGGAGCTCCACATTGTGCAGGCAGTTGGTCCGGGGAAGGAGATTAAAGGTCTGAAATACGAACCCTATGCTCTTATTCCTTATGGCGGCCAGCTGGTCGTCGTTCAATTCATCGACCTTCTTGCTCTCCAGGTAATACTCGCCCGTGCTGGGACGGTCCAGGCAGCCGATCATGTTCATGAGCGTGGATTTCCCCGAGCCCGACGGGCCTACGATCGACAGGAACTCTCCGCCTTCAACCACCAGATCCACACCTCGCAAGGCATGCACCGTGGCTTCACCCATCTCATAGTTCTTGGTAATGTTCTTCATCTCGATCAGCTGCATCTTGGAAATCTCCTTCTACACCCTACCATCTCAGGATGGCGCCCACACCATCCGCTTTCTCAAGGCCGGACCCCGGCTTCACATAATTGACTTCGGCGTCGTGCTCGACTGCGAGCACGGCCAAATGCTCGGAGACGTCGCCCACTTGTTCGATCTTCTTGCTGCATCGCGTGCATTCACTTGCGGCGAGAACATCCACGCCGCCACAGTCGCCGCAGAGGCACCCTTCAATCTCATGGTTGTCGACCATAACCAGCGTATGCACCCTGCCTTCCTCGAGGGCCCTCACCGTTTCCTTGAGCCCGGTGACCGTGATGTAGCCCGGGGACGATCCCATAAGCGCCCCCGTGATTTCCGAGGAGCGCTTCTCCTCGGCCTCCGCTTCTACCCTTCGGGCCGCAGCCAGGATGTCGTTGACATTGGAAGTCACTTCGACCGTGAGGTACCCCGCCACTACCCTCTGCAGATAGGAATGGATGATCCTGTAAAACCTCGCCCTTGTCTCCTGGGAACCGCCGATCACCAGGTGGCCAAAGCCTTCCATCTTGTAGAACTCGAAGACCACGTCCGCGACGCGTTTGAGATGCCTATTGACAAGGTCGTCGATATGACGCTGAAACCTCGCCTGAGACCACCCGCCCTGCTTGTGCCATCCCGGTACCACATCGAAGATGTCCGTCCGCTCGAAGAGCTCACCGTTATACATGGTGAAGAGCCTCGCCTTCTCCTTGTCCACAACCACGACACAATATCGCCTGCTCTCATCTACAAGCTTCAGCATCGGCACGACGAAAGGCGTCCGCGCGATCACGCAGCGGTTGGGCACGCTCACAGGCAGCCTGAAGACCTGCCAAAGGCCGGCCGGTCCGCTTGCAAATATCGCGAGCCCTTTGGCCCTTCCACGGAATTCCATGGTGATGAAATTGACGATTCTGCCGGCGTCCGCTTCCACCAACTTCTTGCCGTCGGCCGAGAGATCGGCTGTGTTGATGGCCCGCCTGAGCATGTCTTTGGCCTCGATCTCGTATGTCTTCCTGTTCGACCTGTAGACACCGATACCCATATAGAAGCTAACGACTTGATCTGACTCCGAACGGAAATGGAGCAAGTCAACTATCTGCTTTCTGTTGATCATCTGAGAAACCTACCTCCTATCATCTTCCTCGTGCTCTGCCCAGCCGTACTCCCCTATGAGCGGCACGAAGACACAACCCTCCAGCCGCTCAGTTGTATGCTCTTCCCCGCGCCTTGTAAGTCGCGTAAGCGTTTGCTGGTAGTTGTTGCCCACCGGGATCACCAGCCTTCCCCCATCCGCAAGCTGGTCGACCAGCACGCGGGGTATCTCGGGTGCACCGGCCGTCACGATTATGCCGTCATACGGGGCTTGCTCCCGAAAGCCCGCGGAGCCGTCGGCGACAATGACTTCAATATTGGCATAACCCAGATCCCGCAGCTTCCTGCGGGCTTCTTCTGCGAGCTCGGGCACCCTCTCGGTGGTCACCACATGACCGGCTATCTCCGCCAGGACGGCTGCCTGATAACCCGACCCCGTGCCCACCTCCAGCACTTTCTGGGAGCCTTCAAGATCCAGGGCCTCGGTCATCACAGCCACCATATAGGGCTGCGAAATGGTCTGGCCGTGGCCAATGGGAAGCGGCCTGTCGGAGTAGGCCGACTCAAGGGACTCCGCCGGTACAAAAAGATGACGCGGGACCTTCCTCATGGCCTCGAGTACAAGGTCACTCTTGGTCCCGCGGGCCTTTATCTGATGTTCAACCATCCGAAGCCTCAGTGATTCGGGATTCTCCGAGATCACGCTACCCTGCCTTTCTCAACTGCTCCGCAGCTTGCTCGGGCACGACGACATTGATGTTGATGCCCGACCCTATCTCGAAACCCGCCCTGGTAGTGAGGCGAGGCAGGATCTCCACGTACCAGTGAAAATGGGGCTCCCCTGCCGAATGATGGGGCGCCGACCTTATGACGTAGTTGTAATCGGGGTTGCCGAGGAGGCGGTACAACCTCTGAAGAACGTCGCGGAGCATTTGCCCGAGCAGAGGAATTTCCCCGTCACTAAGTACACCGAAGGACGAAGCATGCCTGCGAGGCAGAATCCAGATCTCAAAGGGGACTGCCGACGCAAAAGGACACAAGGCCACGAAGCCCGAGTTCGAACATATCACTCTCACCTGCTCGCTGAGTTCATAATCGAGGATGTCGCAATAAACGCAGGTGCCCAAATCATCGTAATATCGTTGGGACTCTTCCAGTCTTCGCCTTATCTCCTCAGGGACGATCGGCGTGCCTATTATCTGCGAATGGGGATGGAGGAGCGACGTGCCCGCCCCTTCCCCCTGATTTCGGAATATGATGATCAGTTGGTTCCAAGCAAACCTGTCGAGGGCAAGGAACCTGTCCCGGTAGATACGGACGATCATGGCGACCTCGTCCTCGGAGAGCGTCGCTATGGTCTTCGAGTGGTCCGGTGTTTCTATCACGACCTCATGCTCGCCTGTACCGTTCATCTCCAGGTACATGCGTTTTCTGATCCGCCTGGTAGTGTCCCCTTCGTCATGCGGCCTCACCAATGCCGGGAACTTGTTGGGAACCACTCTGACCGCCCACTTGCCGCCTGCTGTGGCTTCGGAGTCCGGGACCGAGAAGACCGGTTCCGGGGTCTTGCTCTCATTACCGGGGCAAAACGGGCAGTTCTTATCATAGGACGGCAGGCTTTCCGCAGCCTCGTCATGCCTTACAAAATCGTCCGGCCGCTTGGCGCGTTCGGTGGCTATTATGCTCCAAAGCCTCGTCGCGGGATCCTGTCTCAGCGTGGGCACCCTATCCTCCTTTGATCGGCATACCTACAGCATCAACTATGCGGCTGCGGCAATCACGCATTTTCTTATCGTACCGGGGGGAATCGAGCCGGCGGACCATCTTACCGCCCTTCGCGTACTCAGCCGCAAGGCTCTCAAGACGCCCCTTGCACCGGCATCGCCTTCTGAGGCGGCTTCCGGCCGGAACCACATGGTCTTCATAACATTTCGAACACGTGAGCAGCGTTTTCGCACCACTTGCCTTGCCCCGCCTGGCTATGGGTTCACCCTCAACTTCTACAATATCCATGGCAAAGTCAAGTAAGCGGGAGTTACTCGGCGCGGTCCCGACACCGAAGCCATCCGCGAGGTCACGCAACTCCATCATGCCGACCTCATCCAGACCCGTTACCGTATCCCCTTTGTTGACCATTCCCTCCGACCCGGCCGACTCTATGCTGCCGTCATCTCGTCGGACCGTCTCGATCAGGGCTCTGTGGGAGGAATGATCCCCATGGGAGAAGCTCAGGCGCACGGCATCCATGCCGGCTTCCGCCATGGCGCCGATGACCTTGAGCCACGATGAGGCGGGACCTGAAGTGTGTAGTATCCCGGTCCGCCGCGACAACAGATAGAACACCAACCTATAGCGCTCCACACGCTCACTTCAGCATGACGATCTTTCCCTTGGCAACATCTGTCCCCGAGCGGAGGACGTAGAAATACACCCCGGCCGAAGAGGGGCTTTCTCCAGGCGTCCTGAACAAAGGCAGCACGTGGTTACCGCTGCCCAATGTCCCCACATCGTCGCTGTAGACGCTCCTTCCGGCCACATCGAAGACCTCTACGGACACATGCGAGGGGCCGGGAAGCGCGAATCGCAGGCTCGGGGTGTCACAGGCGGGAAGCGGCGTGAGCACGGCCCGGAAACCATCGCCGGCAACCACATCGCGTCGCGTCAAGCCCGCGAGCGTCATGAGCTTGTCCATGCACATGAAACCCAAATAGTTGGTGACCCACGTCTGGTCATGGTCATCCGGCTCGGCATCGACGACCGGAATGCCGCCGTCTGAATCGCCGTCATTGAGTACGAGGGTGTCGGCAAGGTGTTTGAAATATCCCATGTAGGTGGGGCTGCCCAGCACCTCGCCGGCCGTATACTGGCCCAGGGCGGCCCAACCACGCCATGCGTTCTGATACTGGGACGAGTCGATCTCGGCGTTCAGATAGGGGGCCATGCTGTCGACCCAAGCCCCAAGGCCGGCCGGGTGCTCCTGAAACCAGGAATGCACTACTCCCCACATCACCGACCCACCTTCCATAGCCCACTCCATCCAATGAAGCTTGTTAGGATTGGCGTCCGCCCAATCCCTGACGGAATCGGCCATGTCCACTGCCTTGGAAACGTATGTGGGGTTGCCGGCATAGGTGCCGTATTCATACAGGTTGCCCACGGCCCAACCCATTATGAGACCGTTGAGCCTGCGGTACATCCCGACCAAACCTCTAAGCTTGAGCGGATTATGGCAGATGTACGAAGCGCACGATTCGGCATAGGCGGCATATGTGTTATCCCCGTAAACCTGACTGTATTCCATCTCGGCCCTCATGGCCCAGGCACAGTTGTATCTCCGATAATAGCCGGTCACCTGGTTGTCGTCGCCTTCCTCATCATAGGCAGGGAAGTTCATGCAGTATTCCCATGCGGCGTCGATGTTGTCATGGTACGCGTCGTCGCCGGTCAGGGCGTAGTAGTGAGTCCAAATCCAGATCGACTCACTGGTATTGTCGGTCTGGATAACGTTCAACAAATGCTCACCCTCGCGCATGCCGCCATAGGCTATGAGCGATGTGTCACTGACCTGGAGCGTGGTGATGAAGTCCGCCCCCATCTGGAAGCGAGCCAGGGGGTCGTATTCGTAATCGAACGCGGACGGCACGCCGCGGGCGAACGAGAACTCCTGCTCGGTCGAGGTCATTTGCATGGCCTCTTCCGGGGGAATGTAAGGGGTAGCAAGTGCACATACAGGCAATACCAGACATGCAAGAACAAGGGCACAACTCCGCAACATATGAGCACCTCCTCGGGTGGTATGGATACACTCCAACGATCCCCATTATACACCCGAACCCGCAGCGATTCAACCACTATCCCGGGGTACCGGGCCGCAGTGACCGGATCTTCAGCCGTCCGATCGTTCGGTCAGGGCCAGGTACACTCCGTAGAGAATCAAGGCCCCGCCCAGGAGGAGACCGTACCCAGGCACTTCCGAGAAAAACACCCAGGCCAGGATTGCCGATCCGATGGGCTCGCCCAGAATCGAGATGGCGACCTTGGGCGCAGGAAGGTACTTGAGGGCCCAGTTGAGCGCGGAGTGTCCGAAGACCTGGGGCCCCAGGGCCAGGAGAAGCAGCCATAGGTAGTTAACCGGCTCAAAGCCCGTGAAACCATGGCCGCGGAACAGGGCAAAAGCAACGAGTATGCAGGCCGCCGCCGTATAGGTTATGAATACGTACTCCAAGAAGCCCATGGTTTGTCTCAGCGAGCGTGCGACCACAAACTGGGCACCGAAGGCGGCTGCACCCAGGATCGCGAGGATGTTGCCCCTGAGATGCTCCGACCCCAGATCCACCCCGCCCTTGCCTATGATCAGGCTTCCCCCGATGCACATCACGATGGCAACCAGCGTCTTTCTGCCTATGCGTTCCCTGAGCACAGCCCAGGCGAAGACGGCCGCAAAGACCGGGCTGGTTGTGACCAGTACCACACTGTCGGCAACGGTGGTAAGCTTGAGGGATTCGATCCATAAGAGGAAGTGAAGCGCCAGAAAGACGCCGGCCACAGAACAGAGACCGACCTGGCGGAGACGCACCCCGGAACCTCTACCTTTCCATATGAAAAGCGGCAAGATTATCAGCGATGAAAACCCGAGCCTGTAGGCGGCTATCAGAGCGGTCGGGACGGTACAGAGTCTGATAAGAATGGCCGCAAATGAAACAACCACAATCGCCATGGCCACTATCACCGGCGCCCGTCTTTCGAGTTTCACGCGGTCACCTCATCTCACGGTGGTATGAAGACCTGGCCCTCTCGAAAAACTCCATCGCTGCCGGGCTTCTGTAATCGGGGTACGTCCACTCCAGCGGGTGGAACCTCCCTTTCACATAAATCAGGGCAGGTTCGGCGTAGTAGCCCATGCCGATATAGAGGCGGTGGGCGAAGTTCTTTGCGGTGGAAAGCACGACCTGTGCGTCATCGACATAACCGGGGTCGATGTTGACCGTCCGGCATCCGCTGCGGGCCAGATGATCCTCAATGCCGACCGCGATGTGCTTGGCAAGGGCCAGATAAGGGCGCTCCTTGAGGCCGGCGAAGGTTATCCACTTGCGGGTAAGATCAGTGCCCATCTCATCTCTGTAGTAATCCGTGAAATCGAACGGTACCTGGAGACTCTCGGAGTCCACAGGCCCGAACTCCCGTTCCAAGCAACGCAAAGCCTCGGCAAAGCAAGCTTCGGGGCCGATCAGCCCGCAGAAGAGCTTCACCGGCATGGGTTTCGATCGTCTCATCGGCACGCCCACTCTCTCGAGAGCCTCTCCTGGCGCCGCCACCTGCCTCTCAATATACCCTGCTGGGCAAACATATCAAGCCTTCTCCTTACGCCGTCGTCGAGAAAAACCGGACTCGCCCCAGCCAGGGCCGTACCGGGCAGCGGCATGAAGAAATGCATGTTGGTGATAGCGCCTCGTCTGCCTAGATGCTCGACCAAGTCCAGCGTGGCCGCCCGGTCCTCCTCCGTCTCATCCGGGAAGCCCAGCACCAGGTCGACGGAGGGTTCGAAGCCACATGCCAGACTGATATCACAAGCCCGTCGTATGGCTTCGACGCCGTGTCCCCGTTTCACGGCATCCAGGATTCTCCCACTGCCCGACTGCCCCCCCATGACAAGCCCCGTATTAGAAACATGTGCCTTAAGCACCCGCAAGGCCGCCTCGGTCACATAGTCGGGCCGGACCTCCGAAGGAAACGAACCCAGAAAGATCCTTCCCCCGCCGCAAGCCTTGCCCGATCGAGCAAGCAATTCCTCAAGAGCCGCGCAGTTGGGAACACCGGATTCCTCCGACATGTAACCAAGAGTATTGGGTAGGAGGAAGCGGAAATCCTTCATGCCGAACGCGGCATAGCACCGCACAACTCTCTCCACCATGCCGGGGCTCCTGTAGCGCTCTTGGCAGCCATGCACTTGCGGGGTCTGGCAGTATGAGCACTTCCACCTGCACCCGCGTCCTATCTCTATGTACGTGGGAAATTCCACTCTTAACGGCAGCGCGCTGTAGCGTTCGATCTGTACCGGCCGAATGGTCATTTTCCCCGAGAGTTCGCCGCCCTCGAGGTGGAGCAGTCCCCTCACGGACCCAAGGGACTTCCCCTCGGCCGCGCGGCGGCAAACCTCGCGGACCACGTCCTCCCCTTCTCCCACACAGCAATAGTCCATACCCGCCTCAAGAAGACTCCGGGGGTCTCCCGCCGCGTGGGGGCCGCCGCAGATGCCTGTGAATGCGTCTCCCCACTTGCGGCGGAGCCTCTGGAGAATACCGATAGCCTTCGCCGCATTCGCGGTCATGGTTGAGAAGCAGAGTATCTCCGATATCCCATCCGAGGGTCCGAACTCCACCTCCTCCACCTCACCCGGTCGAACTGCCCTGATGCAGGTGCGGGGATCCTCAACGACATCTTCCAAGGCGGCGACGAGGGATGCCACAGCCGTCCTATTGAAACGATTGTATATGAAGGTGAACCTGACGCTACTCATGACAGACCGGGAGAACCGGGGCCGGCCGGGTGTCCGGACCAGGCCAACGTCGGGGGTGGAACCCCGACGCTACACAAGACATCCCCGGCTGCAGGAGCGACCACCCTCTGCCGGCGGGGCGGAGCGAAACCGCTCGCGGAGCAGTGAATGTCGTTCTGAACAGCGAGCGAGCGGTGAGCGCAGCTGACATCCCCGGCCGCAGGAGCGACCACCTTACGCCGGCGGGCCGGAGCGAAACCGCTCGCGGAGCAGTGAATGTCATTCTGAACAGCGAGCGAGCGGTGAGCGCAGCTGACATCCCCGGCCGCAGGAGCGACCACCTTACGGGCACAACGCCGGAGGAGATGAGGTGAAACAAATCAGGTTTCTCCACAAATCTCTCCAGCCCAACCGGTCCCCATGGTTACTTGAGATCTTTGACCACCCAATCGAGTCCCAGGGACTGGAGCTTTTCCGGCGTCGGTATGCCGTCCTTGGTCCAACCCCTGAGCTTATAGTAGTCATCGAGCAGGGCCTCGACCTTGTGACGTTCGAGCACGCCGCCATCGGTCGAGCCACCCTTCAGTTTCTCCTCATAGATCCTGGCCGGCGGGAAATCGTAAGGCCTGCCGAAGTCAGGGAACTCCCTGACCCAGAACATACGGGTAAGGTTCCATATCTTCTCGGAAATCCCGAGAAGCTCTTCCTCGCTGTAGTCTATCCCCGTCGCCTTCCGGTAAGCCTCGGCATAGTCGCTCACCGGAACTTGCATCTCGATCCAGGGAAGTCTGCACACACCCAGGGTATCGAAGAGAGGCCTGGTGTGCTGAAGTTCTATGACCTTCGCGGCCTTCCCCTCAACACTGTCTCTGCCGGTCGCCAGATCGTGCGTGACCGCCCAGGAAGGCCTGTGATGTGCCCCGATGTCGGAAGTCATGTATGAAAGCAACATCGCGGGCGCACGCCGCGATTCATAGCCGCTCTGCTCGAGACCCTTCATCTGCATCGCGAACTTCTCCGAACCCTTGCCCAGCGTCTCAGCAGCCTTCTTCGAACCTTCAGCCAGAAGGTCGCCTATGTCCTGACGCATAGCGATCTTCTTTATCATCTCGAAGACACCCTTGGCGTCTCCGAACTTGAGTTTCACGCCGCCGGTGTCTTTCTCGTTGATTATGCCCTTCTCGAAACACTCGATCGCGAATGCGATGATGCTCCCGCCCGAGATAGTGTCTATGCCGTAATCGTCGCAGAGGAAGTTGGCGTAGGCTATGTCCTTGATGCTCCCGAGGGCACAGTCCCCGCCTATCATGGCGGTGGTTTCGTATTCGGGCCCCTCGACATGGACATCATAGTCATCGGTGGTGGTCCGGCAGTATTTCCCACAGCACATCGCGCACGAGAAACACGCCTTGTTGATGAGCACTATGTCCTTTCTCATTCGGGGTCCGCTTATGTCGGTGAACTGCTCGAAGTAGCCCCCCTGGAAATTCCGGGTCGGGAAGGCGCCGATACGATTGGCCCAGTTGACGACCGCCGAAGTCCCATAGGTCTGCCACAGCTCAAAGGCGGGGTTGGTGAAGCACTGCTCATACATGCGCCGGCCCACCTTCATGAGTCCATCGATATCGTGGACGGGGATTGTCTTGGTGCCTCGAACGCAGATGGCCTTGACCTTCTTCGAGCCCAGGATCGCCCCGAGGCCGGTCCTGCCTGCCTGGCGACCGAAGTCATGGGTTATGCAGGCGATCTTGACGAGGTTCTCGCCTGCCGGTCCGATCGTGGCGATCTGAAAGTCCTCACCGAGGCTCTTCTTGAGCATCTCCTCGGTCGTGATGGAGCCCTTTCCCCAGAGACCGCCGGCATCTTCTATCCTCACATCATCATCGTCTATGACGATGTAGCAGGGCTTGTCATGCTTGCCGTCAAGTACGATCATGTCGTAGCCGGCGAGCTTCAGTTCCGCGGGGAAGTGGCCTCCCGAATTGGCCTCGCCGTAGCCGCCGGTGATCGGGGACTTGCCCCCGGACTGTATCTTCCCCGAGGAAGGGACATAGAGCCCCGTAAGCGGCCCGGCGGCAGTCAGGAACATGGCGTCCGGGCTCAAGGGATCGGTACCCGGGGCAAGCTCTTTGTAAAGCGTGTGGATGATGAATCCCCTCGCCCCCAGGTAGGCCTTGATAAGGTCGTCAGGCGTAGGCTCTTTGCTTACCTTGCCTTCAGTGAGATTTATCCTCAGTATCCTGCCACCATAGCCGGGTTTCACTTTGGGCCTCCATCCTTAAGCTTTCCAAAAGAGCGCCTTGGTCGGGCAGATATTGACGCACTCTCCACAGACATCGCATATCAACGGGATCTCGAATTCCCGGTGGGTGAAAATGGCCCCGAAAGGACAAGCGTCCACACACACCAGACAATACGTACACTTCTCCGGGTCGATCTTTATGACACCATCAACATTGCCGATGGCTCCCTCCGGACATGCGTCGATGCACTTCCCACACTGCGTGCATAGCCTGATACGGTACCTGCCTGGAGCGGGGAACTCACCTATTATGCCGATGGCCGACTTCTTGGGGTTGTTCTCCTTGAAGTGGCAAAGAGCACATGCCAGCTGGCAGGTCTTGCAGCCTGTGCACCTGCTTTCGTCTCTACCGATTAGCACGGCTAACCCCCGTTTGGTTTAGGTTTTCCTGAAGATCGGACGTGATTCTAACACAAGGCTGCCGGTCAGTCAACAGCGCCTGCACTTCCAGGAGTATCCCCAATACACCTTACACACCAGGCCAGGTATGGTAAGAATCGTGAGAGTGTCGCCGTGTCGTCGTCCAGAAAAAAGTCCGAGGTGCTGCTTGATATCTCTACGAGGCCCAGCCTCCTGCCGTTATCGTTCAATTGGCCTATGATGATCGATTCCTTAGGCGGTGATGCAGCCTCCCTCAACCGGCCCAAAGTGTCCCACAGTGAGGAGGTCGACTGAGTGAGTATGGATGCATCAGGCCCCGGAGGTACATCCTCCCATCTGATGGAAACGGTCCCTCCGACCAGATCGCTTCTGCCCCTGGTCCATGCCACCTGCCGGGCGATCACACGGCCGCCCCCACCATCCAGCGCGCCCACGACTGTTGCGCCGTGGTCATAGGCAATCAGACGTCTGAGCTGGTGAAGCACCCTGTAGATGACGTCCTTGGGCTTCACGTGTCCGAGGACGGCCTTGCCCACGGCACACTCGGCGCGGCCCACGGCCAGTTCCTTGCGGCAGCCCGTCCACTGCCCGACATACTTGAGGATCTCCGTCGCCTCTCTGCCGGCTCCCCTTCGGAAGGCTTTCGCCCCCCCAAGGGCAAGGACGCCGACGACACGGGTGCCCACGCGGACCGGTGCCATGATTGTGTTTGCATCGAGGTCGGGCTTGCGGTTATGAAAGAAGGCGAGCAACGTGTCTTCATGCCAAGGCTCGCCGGGACCGAACGATGTCACCTTGCAGAGATCACCATGTGACCTTCTGTACAAGAAGGCCGCCCCTGCGGTCGCTTCGAAATGGGAGGCAAGGGCGCCGAGCGTCAGGGACCATACCTTCCGTTCCTCACGGACGCGGGTTACCTGCTTGAGGAGACCGGCCAACATATGCGAAACACCGGGAGAAAGTAGCATCACTGACCTCGGAGCCGACATTATCAGGAGTCTTCCGCCTCCGTCAAGATTTTAGAGGGGTTGACGGGCGCAGGGGCTTGGGATAGTATGTGGTCACTCCAAGTGCTAAGAGGAGGGATCATCTTGGATTACAATCTTACAGACGGACAGAAGGAGCTTTTGGCCGTTGCACGCAGGATTGCCGAAGAGAACATGAAACCGGTCAGGCGTGAATACGACCGTGAGGGCACCTACCCCTGGGACATAGTCAAAGCCCTGGCCGACGAGGGTCTTTTCGGGGTCTATATCCCTGAGGAGTATGGGGGGCGCGGCATGGGTGTGTTCGAACTGGTGCTGGTGGTTGAGGAGCTGTCCAGAGTGGACGCGGGCATAGCGCTCTGTCTGGCTGGGACGGCTCTGGGTGCTTATCCCATTCTGCTCGGGGGCAACGACGAGCAGAAGAGGAAATACCTGACACCCCTGGCCAGAGGCGAGAAGGTCGCTGCGTTTGCGTTGACCGAACACGAAGCCGGAAGCGATCCGATAGCGATGACAACCTCCGCCGTCAAGGACGGCGATTCATACATCATCAATGGCGCCAAGTGCTTCATAACCAACGGCGGTGATGCGGATATCTACACCTTGATGGCTATGACGAACAAACAGAAAGGTGCGCGCGGCATATCGGCTTTCGTCGTCGAGAAAGGTACGCCGGGCTTCGATTTCGGCAAGAAAGAGAACAAGCTCGGCATCCGGGCTTCCTCGACACGCGAGTTGGTGTTCGACGACTGCCGCATCCCCGCGGAGAATCTCCTTGCAAAGGAGGGAATGGGTCTCATCCTCACGCTTCGAACATTCGACGCCACCAGGCCGGGCGTGGCCGCCCAGGCACTCGGGATTGCCACCGGCGCTCTCGAGGAGGCGATCGCATTCACGACTTCTCATAGCAGCGATGGCGAGAGTCTTGCGTCCTCGCAGGGGGTACAGCACAAGCTGGCAGACATGGCCACCGAGGTCGAAGCGTCGAGGGCGCTGCTCTATGCGACCGCGCGAATGGTGGACAGCGGCAAGACCAGGAGCACCAAGGAATCGGCGATGTCCAAGCTATATTGCTCCGACACGGCCATGCGGGTAGCATCGGATGCGGTGCGCCTTCTGGGTAAGCGTGGATGCCTGAACGACTACCCTGTCGAGAAGATGATGCGCGATGCCAAGATCACGCAGATCTACGAAGGCACCAATCAGATACAGCGGAATGAGATTGCGCTCGCTCTCATAAAGGAGGCGGCAGCCGGCCCTAGCCGGTAATGAGCATCGAGCGTTTTCTCAAGCAGTCGGCCAGATCGTCAATCAATTCTGAGATCGAGTCCAGCTCGTCGGCCGATATTCCCACGCCGGCCTCGAGGTCCATCATGGCGAGGGCCTGATTGACATTACCGATCTTTTCCATCACATCAGAGTCCAGACCGACGATTTCATCGGCCTTGCCTTCCTCGAGGGTCCGAAGCAACGTGTCATCGGTGGGCTCGGTCTGAGCCACATACTCGGCGAGCCGGTCGACACTCTGGACAAGAACATCCAGCTCTGGAACCGCGTCGGGATCGAGGGTACCACCTGCCAGCCTTCTCATCCTGCCTATCGTAGCCATGGTATCGCCGAGTTTCGAGAGAATCTCTTCGGAGAACACCTGGTCGGTCTGGCGCGCCACGCGGCAGGAAGCATAGCCACGGTAGCCGCGAATCGCCTGCGATAGATAGGACCGTTTCTGGGATTTGGGTCTCATGCTTGACATGCCTGCCCCCCTTTTTCCATTTTACAGTCTTATCTATCGGCGGCGCCCAAGAGACGACTTGAGAAAAAACGTGGGGCGGCAACCGACGCCCATGTGGCGTCGGGGTTCCATCCCCGACGCCGGCCAGTCCTAGGCCAGAGCGGATTCCTTGAGGATCTCGCTCTTGAGAAGGAAGTGCCCCGCCACGCCGGCAATAAAGAATGACGCGGCCAGACCGGCAAACATTCCCTCCATGCCGAAAACACTCGAGCCGACCATGGCAAGTGGCACATAGAGGACGAACATGTGAAAAGCCGAGAGCCCGGCTGCGTGAAGGGGACGGTTGAGAGCGTTAAGAGCGGCGATGATAAGCAGGGCCGCGCCATAGAAACCGTAACCTGCCGGTACGATTCTGAGATAGAGCCGGGCCACCTCGATTACGCCGGGGGTGTGATTGAAAACCGATGCGATGGGCCGGGCGGTCACAGCCAGAACCCCGAACATCAATCCACCCCAGATTACGGAGAACCGGGTACTATATGCAACCCCACGCACGACCCGCTCCAACCTGCCCGCCCCCCAATTCTGGCCCACGAAAGGCATAAGCACCGACGACAGCGCCCGAACGACCGTGAGTGCGAAGAACTCGATTCGAGTCGCCACACCGAAACCGGCCACGGCTTCGATCCCGTAGAGTGACACAAGCCTGGTCACGATACCGATGGATATCGGCAGAATCGCTCTGGTCGCTGCGGTAGGAAGTCCTATGAAGAGAATCCGTTTCCATGAGTCAACGACCACCCCAAGGCCGGGAAATCTGCGGGTAAGCATCTTGTCGCGATACCCGAGGACCCAGAGAGCCACCGCAAATGTCGTGGCCCTGGCCATGACCGTTGCCAGCGCGGCTCCGGCTATCTCCATCCTGGGAAAGGGTCCCAGGCCGAATATCAGCAGGGGGTCCACCGTCGCATTGACCGCAACGGCCACGAGCATTATTATGCTGGGCGTCCTGGTGTCCCCGGTCGCTCTTATGGCGTTATTCCCCACCATCGGAATAACGACGAAACCCACACCGAGGTACCAGATCCGCATGTATTGCTTTATGAGGGGCAGCGTCCGCCCGGTGGCACCCAGCATGCTGAAGACCGGTCCTATGGTCAGAAGTCCCAGAACGACGAAAGCCATTACCACAACGACCGAAAGCACAAGGCTGTCTGTGGTGAGCCTCCTGACGCGGTTGTGGTCCCCCTCGCCTATCGCACGGGATATGACCGCCGAGGCTCCGGTCCCGAGGCCCAGGGCCAGACTGCTGATTACTAGGATAACCGGGAAGGTGAAACTCAAGGCGGCAAGTTCATCGGTGCCCAGCCTCCCCACGTAGAAGGTGTCCACGAGGTTGAAGGCCACCATGCCGATCATGCCGAAAACCATGGGAATCGTGAGCCTGATCAGTGTCTTTCCCACCGGTCCCTCGGTCATGACCGGCCTGGAGATCGTACCCATCCAATGCCCTCACCTTGGAGTTAGAACAATCGTGTAACTACTTAGTATAAAGGCAACGGCCGGCGATGTCACCCAGCTTTCCCCCCGACGTCCGGTCGCCGCCGCCGGCCCATTGACGGATCCGTCATCCGGACGCGGCTCTTTGCGGTCGCCTCTGTGCTGTAAGCCCGGCCCCTCAGCACCATGACCCGCTTCTGCAGCTTGACACGCTTGTTCTCCTCTGATAGATTAGGATCAACAAAACAGAATATCTTTCCCGGTGTCAGGGACTTTAAAGGGAAGTGAGGTGCGAATCCTCCGCGGTCCCGCCACTGTGATTGGCGAGATCGGCCTCAAGACGCCACGGGCGCTCGCGCCTGGAAGGCGAGGCTGATCGTTCGAGCCACAAGCCAGGAGACCTGCCGGGAGAGACCCATGGAACTCTTCGAGGACAAAGGGGTGGGTATCCCCGACCCTTTGTTGCGAGGATCGGGTTTTTGCTTTCCCGGGAGTTTCCATGGTTAGGCGTCGGCCGAGCGGGGGTTCTCGGTGAAAGCACAAATCACATTTTTGCTAGGCCTCATCTCTCCGATCCTGGTCGCTGTGTCCGCGTACCCACAAGAGGTCGCCTTTCGCGACACCATTTACTCCCTCCCGGAGATTCTCGTCGAGGCCGAGCGCATCTCGGATCTCGAAGAAATCAGGAATCGCCCAGCGTTCGTCACCATAATCCCCGTGGATGATGCGAGCAGACACATATCAAGTGCTGCGGACTATTTGGCCCGGACCGTTGGCGTGCATGTTCAGAGTACCGGAGGCTACGGCGCTTATAGCACGGCATCGGTGAGAGGCTCATCCGGCAAACAGGTTCAAGTCTATCTTGACGGCATCCCCATGAGCCAGGCCCATGCAGGGGTAGTCGATCTTGCCGATCTCCCCATGGCATCGGTGGAGCGGATCGAGGTCTACCGGGGCTTTGGTCCCTTCGACCTTTCCGGGAGCAGCATGGGCGGTGTGATAAACGTGGTTACCCGGAAAGCCTCCGATCGCGGCCGGGGCGTGCTATCGGCCGCCTACGGCTCGTTTTCAACCGGGAAATACCAGGCCAGTTACGGCCTCTCCCGGCCGGACTTCGACATCCTCGCCATAGGTTCGGCCGTTACAAGCGAAGGTGACTTCGACTTCCTCGATGATAACGGAACGCCTTATAACACAGATGATGACGAGAGAGTGAAGAGGATAAACAACGACCTCACCGAATGCGAAGGCCTCATCAAGGCGAGGCGGCAGGCGGCCGGTGGCAGCTTCACGGCGTCGAACCAATTCTATTACCGCCGCCAGGGCCTTCCCGGTTATGGCGCGCTCCAATCCTCGAGCGAACGCATGACAAAAACCTACAACCTCCTCCACCTGGGATGGCAGCGAAGATTCTTGATCGGTGTGCCTGCTGAAGTCCGGATAGGCACGCACTATCTCTTCAAACTGGACCACTTCGAAGATCGCAGAGCCAAGAAGGCGGGTGTCAAGCCCGATGAGAAGAACCGAACCACTTCAGTCGGCGCCGATCTGAGGTGGCAGGTTCACCTCCCTCAGGTGAGCCAAGCCTTGAGGGGTCTCGTATCATGTCGCCGGGAAGGCTTTCAGCCCGAAGAGATTTTCCTTGAAACCGTGACCGGAGAAACGCAGCGGCGCACTACGGTCGCCTTGAGCCTTGAGGATGAGATCTCCTTCGCCCGGGCGCGCCTGAGACTGGTTCCATCCGCAAGATACGAGCGGTATACCGATCACACCCGGCCCTTCGAGTCGGTCCGCGCGGATATGGCATCTTACTTCCGGAACCTCGTCGAGGCCCGCCTGACTCACAGCCTTACTTCCGGGAGCGTTGGTCTTGCCTTCTCTCCGGGTCTCGGCCTCACCATAAAGGCCAATTACGGCCGCCACTACAGGGTGCCTACGCTGATGGAGCTTTTCGGTTACCGTGGGATGATCGTACCCAACCCCGATCTTGAGCCTGAGATCGGGCTGAATCGCGATCTGGGGCTTCGCTTCGAGCAAGGTGTCGGAGCGGCCGGCCACCTGGCCTGCGAGTATGCGAGGTTCTGGTCGGACGTCGAACGGCTCATCATGTTCATCTACGTGCCATTTGCAGGAGCGTCGCAGGCGATCAACGTGGACGAGGCGGAGATCGACGGGCACGAGTTATCCCTTTCCTATGGGACCTGGCACGGTCTGAGTATAGCCGGCAACCTCACGCTCCTAAGGGCCATAAACACCGGCCCCATATCTTACCTCAACGGCAAGCACCTGCCCCAGCGCCCGGAGGCTGAGGCATCGGCCGAGCTCGACTGGACGCATGCGGGGATCTCTGCCACTTACAGGTTCGACTATATCGGCGGGAATTACTGGAATGCCTATAACGGTAAGACGCCCAGCAACCGGGGGCCACTCTTTCCGGTTCGCAGGATTCACACGGTGGCCCTCACCATACCCGGCGGACTTCCGGGCAGCGATTTCACGTTGGAAGTGAGAAACCTGACCGACGAGCGTTTCGAAGACGTGATGGGCTACCCTATGCCCGGACGTTCGGTGTCCGGAGCATTCTCACTGGACCTATAGCCCTGCGGGGGAAACGGAGGACAACATCATGGTCGGATCAAGAAGTGTAAGAAGTGGTATCGCATTGATCGTCTATGCAAGTATTGGTGCCCTGTTGATTGGCGTGTCTCCTGCCTATTCTGAAGCGGGGGCGGGGGCGGGGGCGGGCGAGCACGCTTTCATTGTTACCAGCGACTACTATACGGCCGGCTACTATTCGACAATCGAGATTGCTCCCCCGCGGGCCGCGATGGTGAGCATCGAGCCTGTGAACCCCGATGCCGTCGCCTATTATGATTGGACGGAGGACATGATATTCGTGGTCAACCGCTACCTGGCCGACAATGTCCAGATCGTCGAGAACAATCCCGGCTTCAGCACCATAGGCCAGTACTCGGTCGGAAACGGCTCAAATCCCCATGACATAAGACTCGCGGACAATACCAAGGCCTATGTCTCCCGCTATGAATGGAAGACCCTCCTCATCGTGCATCCCTATTCCGGGGATTCGCTAGGAGTGATCGACCTCTCCCCGTTTGCCGATGCCGACGGCATTCCGGAGATGGACCGGATGGAGATCGTAGGCGGCAGGCTCTTCGTCACCTTGAACAGCATAGACCGCACGACCTGGCTCCCCGATGGGCCGGGCAAGATCGCGGTAATAGATGTAGCCGCCGACACACTCGTGGATTGCGACCCTGATTCAGCCGGCATACAGCCCATTGTCCTGAGTCTCCCCAACCCCTATACGGAGCTCCGCTACGATGCCTGTAGAGGGCGGCTGTATGTGGGCTGTGTCGGCGCCTGGAGCGTGATGGACGGGGGCATTGAGGTCATCGATCCATACAGCCTCGAGAGCGAGGGCGTGGTCATAACCGAGCAGGCCCTCGGGGGCGACGTGTTCGACGTGGTGCTCACTCCCTGGGAGACCGGCTACGTCGTCGTGCTCGATGACGCGATCTGGCCGAACAACTTCGCCCGCCTGGTTCGTATCGATGAACCGACCGGGGCGGTGACCGATACGCTCTTCCAGCAGACCTCCGGCTCGGGGTCCTCCCTGGCAGGGATCGAACTCAATCGCCAGCTGGAGCTCTACCTCTGCGACAGGGACCTGACCCACCCCGGCGTGCGTATCTATGACACCGTAACCGATGCCCAGGTGGCCTTTGTCGACGTGGGCCTCCCTCCTTTCGACATAGCCTTTACACAACAACCCATGGCCTCGGTTGATGCCGTATCGGAAGACCGCGATCATGAGGCGCGGGGCACGGTCTTCGCCTATCCCAACCCGTTCGGCTCATCGACAGGCATCACCTGTATGCTGACAGGCACCGAGACTGCTCCCATCCAGCTGGGCGTCTTCGATGCTATGGGAAGAAGAGTCCGGACCCTGGCAGAAGGAGACAGGTCTCCCGGCACCTTCAGCATCGAGTGGGACGGCAGGGATGACTTGGGACGACGCGTTGCACCTGGCGTCTATTTCTGCCGGATGGCCGGCAATGGGCAAGCTGCGGGGAGGAAGATCCTCCTGGTGCATTGAGTGAGGAGGTCTCCTCCGGAACCTCGATTGCTTTGACTTGATGAGACGCCTATGGTACGATCCGAATAGCAGTATTCAGGAGGGATCTCAGATGGAGCGCTACAAGAAAATCGTGGTCCTTAATAACGACCTTGAGGCCAAGATAGTCGAAGACCTGCTCGAGGATCGCGGCATACCCCACCGCATAAGATCGTACCACGACTCGGCCTATGACGGTCTATACCAGGCACAGAAGGGCTGGGGCGTCGTGGAAGCTCCGGAGGAGTATGAGGACGAGATAAAAGACCTGTGTAACGCCCTCCCCGGCGAGATCATACCGGAAGAGATCCCGGAGGATGAAGCCGAATAGTCGCCGGCCTGCGCCGGGGCCGACACCGGTGTCGGGTCCGCACTATTGTAGATGTCCCTCTTCGTTTCACGCCGGCTTCCGGCGGATCGCGTTGATCGCCTGATCGAGCTGCTGAAGAAAAAGTGAGCGGTCCCGTTTGGAAAACGGCGGGGGACCACCCTGGATTTCACCCATCACGCGCAGCTCCGCGAGCAGATCGCGCGTGCCCAGCGCCGCGCCGATGTTTTCGTCCGTGAATGGCTTACCCTTGTGCCCGAGAACGTACGCCCCCTTCTCAAGCGACCGCGCCGCAAGAGGCACATCCCCTGTGATCACTATGTCGTCGGCCTCAATGTGCTCTACAATCCAGTCATCGGCGGCGTCGAGGCCGTCACCTACGACCTCGAGGGTGAGCCTGCTGCTTTCCGGGATGCGCATCCACGAGGCCGCAACCAGGGTGACCTTGAGGCCATAGCGCTTGGCCACGCGATAGACTTCTTGTTTCACCGGACAGGCATCGGCGTCGATGAAGATGTGGAGCATTCCAGAACCTCTCTGCGGTTTCCCGGCCCGACTGTGTCTATGGAGGCATCCACAAGGTGCCGCGGTTCACGATAGTACCCGCTTCATGGGCAAAACGCAACTCACCGAATCGACTCATAGTGAATGTACTCGAAAGGGCGGCGTCGCCTCAAACAAAACGGGCAGTCAGGGTATGTCCGCGGTGACCCCTTCTTCGCTTTCTCACGGCTTCATGGGAGATCATAGGAGCGGTATTGGATGGCTTCGGCGAGGTGTCGGGGCTCGATGTCGCGAAGCCCGTCAAGGTCCGCGATGGTGCGGGCGACCTTGAGCACCTTGGAATAGGATCTGGCGCTCAAGCCCAGCTTGGTGCAGGCCGACCTCAAGAGTTCACGCCCGGCCTTGTCGATCCGGCAGGACTCGTGAAGCAGGCGCACGGGCATCTGGGAGTTCGCAAAAACCCTGGACTCGCCCTCGAACCTCGCGGATTGAATGTCCCGGGCCCGTGTCACGCGCTCCCTGATCGAGGTGCTGGCCTCACCCGGATGCTTGCCGGAAATATCGCTGTATCGTGCAGGCGGCACTTCGATATGGATGTCGATCCGATCAAGAAGAGGTCCCGAGATCTTCTGCCTGTACCGCTCGATATCCCGGACCGTACACCTGCACGCCTTTCTGGGATCTGTCAGGTTGCCGCACGGGCACGGGTTCATCGCCGCGACCAACATGAAATTCGCGGGGAAGGTGGCAGTTGCCCGCGCCCGTGCGATTGTTACCACGCGATCCTCCAGAGGCTGTCGCATGACCTCCAGAGCACTTCGCTTGAACTCGGTGAATTCGTCCAGGAACAGGACTCCGTGGTTGGCCAGGCTCACCTCACCCGGGCGCGGTATTGTGCCTCCACCGATCAGGGCGACATCGCTCACCGTGTGATGGGGCGAGCGAAAAGGCCGGGCTCTGAGCAGGCCGTCGTGCTTCAGAAGCCCCGCGACCGAGAAGATCTTGGTGGTCTCAAGGGCTTCCTCCCTCGTCAGCTCCGGGAGGATGGTCGGGAGTCTTCGGGCTATCATGGTCTTCCCGCTCCCCGGCGGACCCGTCATCAGGATGTTGTGACCGCCTG
>CAZRAU010000040.1:9682-25499 GCA_964598025.1 uncultured bacterium | reverse complement strand
TGTATACGGCTGGAGAACATAGGATCTTATCTGGCTGCCCCAGGCAATCTCCATCTTGGCTTTCTCAATCTCCTCCGACTTCTTCCTCTCCTCTTCCCGGCGATGGGCATAGAGCCGGGCCCGCAGTATCTTCATCGCGTTCTCCCGGTTGCGCCTCTGGGATCGCTCGCTCTGGCACTGCACCACGATCTTCGTCGGAAGATGCGTGATCCTCACAGCCGAGTCAGTCTTGTTGACATGCTGGCCGCCCGCGCCGCTGGATCTATAGGTATCGACCCTGAGATCGGCGTCGTTTATTTCGATCTCCGTATCATCATCCGCCTCCGCGTACACAAAAACAGAAGCAAAGGACGTATGCCGTCTGTGGTTGGCATCGAAGGGAGAAATTCTCACCAAACGATGTACACCGCTTTCAGACTTCAGGTAGCCATAGGCATATGGGCCTTTGACTTCCAGGGTGGCACTCTTGATGCCGGCCTCGTCCCCAGGAAGCACATCCAACAAACCCACCTCAAGGCCTCGCCGTTCCGCCCAACGCGTATACATCCTCATGAGCATCTGGGCCCAGTCTTGAGATTCCGTACCGCCTGCGCCGGGATGGATGGCCACTATGGCATCCTTTCCGTCATCGTCTCCGGCCAGAAGCGATTCGAGCTCAAGCGCCTCCAGCTCCGAAGCCATCTTCTCGAGCGCTCCGGCTATTTCCTCGGTCACCTCGGCGTCATCGGCCTCGTCGGCAAGATCTATCAGGCCCTCGAGACCGTCCAGGTCGTTGACAAAGCCCCGAAACCTCTCCACTACCGACCGGTGCTTGGCGACTTCCCTGCTTATGGCCTTGGCCTTCTCGCCATCCTGCCAGAAGCCGGCTTCGGCCATCTTCGCCTGAAGCGCTTCCATCCGTTTGACTCGCGTATCTACGTCAAAGATGATCTCCGAGCTTCATTACCCTCTCTCTCAGGCCGGCGAGATAATCGCGTTCTTGCTGAAGCACCTGGATCACTCCTTTCGTGTCGAGTCCAATAGTGTACGGTAGACTTTCCTTGCCCTGTTCCTCAAGTCCTCGAGACTTCCGTAGTTCGGGATGATAACATCCGCTTCTCTGGTTTTTGCCCTTCGCGACAGCTGGTGCTTCATCCGGGCCCGCACATTCGCGCGTGTGAACCTGGCCTCTCGGGCAGCCCTGCGAACTGCAGACTCCTCATCGGAATCCACGACCACAAGTATGTCGATCCAGTCCCCCGGTTTCCATTCGGGGAGGAGCGCGGCGTCGACAACCACGACATCCTGGGAACCGCTCAAGTCGCGGATTCGCGACCTTATTCTGTCAATGAGCGCCCCGCGCGTGATGCGGTCCAGATCCCTCGCAGCCTCAGGGTTCCTGAAGGCCGCCCTCCCCAGCTTGAGTGTGTCTATGTCGCCGTTCGCTTTCATGACCCTGCGTCCGAACTTGTCGACGATCTCATCTCTGATTCGCTCGTCTTCGAGCATTTCTTTCCCCATGAGATCCGCATCGATTCTGCCGGCGCCCAGGTCCTCGAACACCCTTGCGACCGTGGTCTTTCCCGATCCCATGATACCGGCTACTCCCACGACCAGCGCGGGTCTGTCAATGGGCCTGGAACCAGTTCTTGCCACTTCCCACCTCTACTTTGAGCGGAACCAGCAAATCATAGGCCTTGCTCATCTTGTCCCGGAGGAGGCCTGTGAAAGCAACCTCCTCATCGGCCGGGCAGTCCACGAGAATCTCATCGTGTACCTGGACCACCATACCTCCCTTGAGATCGGCGGCCTTCATCCCGTTGAAGATGTCAAGCATCGCGATCTTGATTATGTCCGCCGCCGAGCCTTGAACAGGCGTATTAACGGCCATCCGCTCTGCAGCCGAACGCGCGGCGGCTTCGGTGCTCGCTATCCCCGGTATGAACCTCTTTCTACCCAGGACGGTCTCCACGTAGCCCGTCTCGCGGGCCTTGGCGAGGCTTTTCTCTATATAGGCATAGAGGCCCGGGTAGGTCTGCCGGTGCTCCTTCATGAAACGGCCCGCCTCTTCGATCGGCAGCCCCGTATTCTTGGCCAGGGCCTGGGGCCCCATCCCATATATGATGCCGAAATTGACGGCCTTGGCAACAGTGCGCATGGCAGGGCTGACCCTGTCGGGGTCGACTTGGAATATGAATGCGGCCGTGCTCGCGTGAATGTCGCAGTCGTTCCGGAAAGCCTCAAGCAGGGCTTCGTCACCTGAAAGATGGGCCACCACACGCAGCTCGATCTGGGAGTAATCCGCGGAGATCAGAACCCAATCGGTGTGCGAGGGTATGAAGGCCTTCCTTATCTCGGTGCCCAATTCGCCCCTGATAGGGACGTTCTGGAGATTTGGATCGCTCGAGCTGAGTCTCCCCGTAGCAGTAACGGTCTGATGGAAACATGCATGGATTCTATCACTCTCCCGGCCGGCGAACGAAAGCAGCTGGTCCACATGGCCGGTCTTGAGTTTGGCCGTCTGCCGGTAATCCAGAATCTTCCGTGGCAGCTCGTGCTCGGCACATAACTCGGTAAGCACGCTAATGTCGGTGGAATAGCCTGTCTTGGTCTTCTTCCCGGGCTTCAGTCCTATCTCATCGAAGAGCACAACACCCACATCCCGCGTCGAATTGAGATTGAAGCGCCTGCCTGCAAGCGCGTATGCTTGCTTCTCGGCAGCATCCATGCGCTTGTCCAGATCTGCGGAGAGCCTCTCAAGATGTTCCCGGTCGACCTTTATGCCTCTCATCTCCATGTCGGCCAGCACTTCGATAAGCGGCAGTTCGACATCTCTGTAGAGCGCCTCGAGACCCTCTGCCCGGAGTTGTCCTTCCAACGGCGTCTCGGCCCTGAGGCCGACCCTGGCCCGCAGGCAGTGCTTCTCCGACGCCTCCCTGATAGTAATACCGTCTTCGGAAGCCCTGCGCTTCCCATCGGTCCCCAGGAACTCGCCCAAGTAGTCGGCAGCGATATCCTCGATTCCAACCTTACCCCGGCCGGGATTGATGAGATAGGCCGCAACCAGGGTGTCGAAATCGATATCCCCGATCTCGAGCCCCAGCCGCCTGTATGCGATCAAGACCCGTTTGGCATCATGCGCAATCTTCTTGACATCGGGATCGGAGATCAGCGCTCCAAGGGCTGTCATAATCTCGCCCCTGTCGAGATTACCCGGCTCCCTATGGCCGAACGGGAAGTAGATGTCGGTCCCGTCTTCACAACACGCGGCAATCCCCAGGATCGCAGAGGTCACAGCCGACTCGCCTGCAAGATTGACGTCAAGCCCGATCTTGGCCATGCCCGGTATCCTGGCGTGCCCCTCCTGCCAAACCTCGGGTTTAACCTGGACTGGATCCCCCTCCGGGAAGAGCTGCCTTGCCAGCGTCCTGAACCCCAGCTGCCGCAGGAGCTCCCTCAACCCTTCACCACCGGGCGGCATCACCTTGAGATCGTCGAAATCCACCGGTAGCGGCACCCCCCGGTGGACCGTCACAAGTTCACGGCTCCCGAATGCCTTTTCGCGGTTCTCCTCGAGGATCTTCCGGACCCGCCCGGCAGTCATGCGATCCAGATTCTCGTAAATGCTCTCGAGGTTGCCGTATTCCTTAACCAGTTTGCTCGCGGTCTTCGGACCTATGCCCGGGACACCGGCCACATTGTCGATCGCGTCCCCCATAAGCCCGAAGTAGTCAGGCAGGAGGCCGGGCGGAATGCCGTATTTCGCTTTGACGGCCTCTTCGTCCATGATCACGGTATCGCGGCCCCAGCCGCTCAGCATTATCACACGGGTCCCGGCATCCACCAGCTGAAGCATATCTTTGTCGCCTGTGGCGATCACCACCTCTATGCCCCGAGCCCCTGCCTGGCCGGCCAGAGTGGCTATGACATCATCTGCCTCGAAGCCGTCAACGGCCAATACGCGCATGCCCAAACCCACAGTCATGTCCTCGATCCAACCCAGCTGATGGGCGAGTTCGTCCGGCATGCCGGGTCTATCCGCTTTGTATTCCTCAAAGAGCTCATGGCGATACGTGGGCTTCTCGGTATCAAAGGCGACACATGCATAATCCGGAGCCTCCTGCCGCAGAAGCTTGAGCACCGTCGTGGCATAGCCGTAAGTTGCGGCGACATCCTTGCCCTCCTGATCGGTGAGTCCCACCCTGGCCAGCGCGAAATGAGACCTATAGGCTATGGCGGGCCCGTCCAGAAGTAAGATCTTCGGCATACTTCGCACCTCAAAAAATTAGGGCTTTCCTGAGAAGAGTCCCTCGGGAATCGCCCTATGTTTCAGTTGCGGCTGTCGCGTCTAATCCCTTGCTCGAACGACGGTTTCAGAACCTGCTTGACCTTGGCTCGGAGCTCGCTGGGATCGGAGGACTTGACCACAAAGGCATCGGCCCCCCAGCACTTGAAGTTGTACTTGAAAGTCTCGTAGCCCGTGTTTATGACTATCTTCGGCCGCCCACATTCGCAGAGCAGCCTGGAAATCGCCTCCGTCCCATCCATGTCCGGGAGCACCAGGTCCAATACAACTACGGATGGGCAATACCTCTTGGCCATCGCTATAGCCTCTTCACCGCATTGGGCACCCACGATTTCATGGCCGTCCTCCGCAAGAAAACGCTTATACAGGGCGAAATGGGCAGGTTCGTCTTCGACGAGGAGAAGCTTTGCCAATACAATCACCTCCCCCCACTTGGGCTTACTGACACCCTAACTACACACCGGATTATTGTCAAGCAAAATTGTGCCAGTTGGATTGAATTAAAGTGACAGTTTGCTTAATTTTGCGGGAATCAAGTAATCTGTCACCTTAATTGCTTGACGGAGCCAGGCCTTAGGCGCAGACTTAGCCCTATGAAGATCGAGGCCTATGACTTCGGGGCTATCACTGTCGACGGCAGAATCTTCACCACCGACCTCAAGATTGTCAGGGGCGCCGTACTTCCAGGCTGGTGGAGGCAAGAAGGCCACAACCTGCTGCCCGAAGATATCGAGGACATAATCACGGCCGCACCCGACATCCTGATTGTGGGGACCGGCCACGACGGCCTCATGCGCGTCTCCCGCGCAGTTGAGCAAAGGCTTGCCGGGGCCGGAATCAAGTTGATCGCGAAACCTACTCACCAGGCGGTCGATGAATTCAACCGCCTCGCAGGATCCCACAGTATCGCCTTCGCCGCCCACCTCACCTGCTAGCCATCCTCGGCCGGATGCAAGGCTTGCGAAGGCTCAAGGAACGAGGCGTATTGAAAAGGTACGTCCCAGTCATCGGAGGCGGGTCTAACGCGGCAGACGGTTTTGCTTCAGCGGCCCGGCGGTCCATTCGAAAGGGCCGGACACGGCTTCGAGACGCGCAGTGACCAATTCGCCGGGGCGGGCCCCGCAACCCGCTATACGTATCGTGCGATCGATCCCGGCCATGTCGTACTGGGAGTGTCCCAGACGATCCGGGCCGTCCGGCTCATCGACAAGCACCTCGACCTCTCGGCCCAGCATGGTCTCCATCTTCCGGCAGGAGATCTCATTCTGGACACTCACGACATCCACAATGCGTTCCTGCTTGACCTCGTCGGGCACCTTGCCGGGCAGACCGGCCGCAGGCGTGTCGGCCTGAGGCGAGAATGCGAATACACCGACCAGGTCGAACTCGACGGAGCCAAGGAATTCCAAGAGCGCATTCATGTCCTCTTCGGTCTCGCCGGGGAAACCGACTATTACACTGGTCCTCAGGGCTATGTCCGGGACCGCCTCCCTCAGAGTGATGATCCTGCGCTTCTTAAGGGCTGCCCCCTTTCGCCCCATCGCCTTGAGAATGCGCGCGGACGCATGCTGTATAGGTATGTCGACATAGTCGCAAACATTCCCGCAGGCGGCAATCGTGCTCGCCACCCGGTCATCCAGGTTGTCGGGGTTGACATACGCCAGTCTCAGCCAGATGTCCGGAAACTGCCCGGCCAGCATGCCCAGAAGCCCGGCCAGCCCGTTCCCACCCAGATCGTTTCCGTATGATGCGGTATCCTGTCCGGCCAGCACTATCTCCTTCGCACCCTGGCGGACCAGCTCGGTCACCTCCTCAGCGATCGTCTCGCTGTCCCTGCTTCGGAGACCGCCCCTCATCTGAGGAATAGCGCAGTAAGAACAGGCATTGTCGCAGCCGTCACAGATCATTACGGTTCTGGTCCAAGGCTTCGCGGCGGGCACTGCTCTGTAAGGCAAGTCCCCCAAGTCGCCTATGACCGTAAGATCATCGTCCCAGACCTTGCCCGGGAGTTTGCCGTCAAGGATCCGGGTGCAGATCGTGGGCAGCATATAGAGTCCCCCGATCCCCACAAGCGCGTCCACCTCGGGGAGCGCAAGAGCAAGCGACCTGCCATATTTCTGGGGGAGACACCCGATGACGACTATGTGGCGGAGCTGCGAGCGTTGCTTGAGCTCGACAAGCCCCAGAATGTCCTCTACCGACTCCTGCTTGGCGTCGTCTATGAAGCCGCATCCGAATACAATTCCAAAGGTGGCGCCGTCAGGCCGGTCAACAAGCTCGAAGCCGGCCTCCGTCAGGATCCAGCCGATCTTCTCCAGATCGACCCCGGCCTTGGGGCAGGCCGCAGCATGAAGATAGACTCCGGGCTTCATGCCCACACGCTACAGGGTGCCGGAGACGTTCTCAAGGTAGGACTCATCCACCAAAACCTGCCTTGCTTTGCTGCCCTCAAAAGGCCCCACGATGCCTGCTTCCTCGAGGAAATCTATCAGCCTCGCAGCCCTCGAGTATCCGACCTTGAGGCGGCGCTGAAGCAATGACACCGAGCCCTGTTGATGGGTGATCACGATCCGGGCCGCATCCTCGAACAGCTCGTCGCGCTGATCGACCGGCACGAAGTCATGATGCTCTATGGTTTCAAGCGAAAAGGCCGGTGAGGCCAGATGTGACTGCTGCTTCAAGAACTCAACGAGCCGACGGGATTCATCATTGGAGACGAAGGCCCCGTGAAGCCTCATGGGCTCTGAAGTTGCCGGTGGCAGGAAGAGCATGTCCCCCTTGCCCAAGAGCCGCTCGGCCCCGTTATGGTCCAGAATGGTCCGCGAATCCGTCTTGGAGGCCACCTTGAAAGCAATCCGGCACGGGAAGTTGGCCTTTATGACACCGGTAATGACATCCACCGAGGGACGCTGAGTCGCAACAACGAGATGGATCCCAACTGCCCGGGCCATCTGAGCGAGCTTGGTGACGGCGGTTTCGATCTCCTGCGGCACCATGAGCATGAGATCCGCGAGTTCGTCTATTATGACTACAATATATGGTAGACCTTCACCGTAGGCCTGGATGTTCCTTACCCCTCGCCTGGCAAGGATCTGATACCTCATGTCCATCTCCTCCACCACCCATGCCAGGGCCCGCACCGCTTTCTTGGCCTCGGTCACAACCTCACAGACCAGATGGGGTATCCCCTCGTAGGTATTGAGCTCCAGCCTCTTGGGGTCTATGAGCAGGAGCTGCACATCCTGCGGAGAGTTCCTGAAGACCAGGCTGGTTATGATGGTGTTGATACACACGCTCTTCCCCGAGCCGGTCGCTCCGGCTATGAGCAGGTGGGGCATGGCCTCGAGGTCGGCCGTATAAGGCACTCCCGAGACGTCTTTGCCCAGGGCCAGCTCCAGTTTGGATGAGGAAGTCGTGAAGCGTTTGGATCCAAGAATCTCCTTTATTCCAACAAGACTCGGATGCTTATTGGGAACCTCGATGCCTATGGTGCCCTTCCCCGGGATAGGGGCCAGGATTCTCAGGCTGCGGGCCTTCAGGGCCAGCGCCAGATCGTCAGCCAGGTTTACGACCTGGTGAACCTTGGTGGAGCTGCCCGGCTCGATTTCAAACCGCGTGATTACTGGTCCCGGGTGGATCTCCACGACTCTTGCGCTTATGTCGAAACTGTGGATCTTCTCTTCCAGATAGGATGCAAGATTCTGGAGTTCCTCCTCGGAAATATTCGCTTCGCAGGTGACATCCTCCAGAAGCGAGACCGGCGGATGCTCGTATTCCGAGCCCTCCTCAGGCGCCTCGACCCGGTGCAGGGTCCTGAGCTCCAGTTGCTGCTGGGGGCCGGCATCCTGTCTGGCGGCCATCACCCGGGGAGGAACTCGGACGGGCTCTTCCTCAAGATCAGCCTCCTCCGGCTCGGGTTCCGGCTCCGGCCGCGCTTTAATTGTCGGGGCTTTCTTGGCAGGGGCCTTTCTTGCGACCTTGGGCTTGGGTTTCCCGTGCATCTCCTTGACCTGCCCAAAGAACACCAGGCCCATGCGTTTCACGCCCTCTTCAAGCCACAGGGCACCGCGCCTGAGGCTCAGCCCGGTCGTGAGTACGAAGAACACCGCAAGACCGGCCACCACGACAATCCGCCCGCCGTAGGGGCCGAAGAGATCCACGATTTTCGAAGCGAGATAGGTGCCACCCAGGCCGCCGACATTCAGGGCGCCCCCTGCATCCTCGGGCATGGCGAGATAGGAAAAGGTGGAGACGGTGAGATAGATCATGAGAATGAATACCGAGAAAATGACCGCCTTCCGGTAGGGCCCTCCCACAATCAGCTTCCAGCCCCAGTACACGCCCAGCACAGGCAGAATCCATCCAAGCGCGTTGAGATAAGGGAGGATTGTGGTCTTCAGGCGGAGATTCAGTTTGCCGATGGTCTCAGGTTCCGCCCTTAGAGCTATGACAATGAGAATACTGAGGCATATGAGGCTTATGCCGAGGATGGAACACGCCTTCTCCCTGCGTCCGACTGCCATTTGCGACTCACCCCTTCTTGGCTTTGTCAACGGCCTCTCTGAGACGTAATACCGCCTCTTTCGGATCGAGACACTGACGCAGGGCAGAAATCACAGCCACGCCATCCGCACCATTCTCCAGGGGCACGGCGGCGTTTGTAGCATCTATTCCACCGATTGCAACAATGGGCAAGTTTATTTCTACCCGAATCGCGCTGAGGATGTCAAGGGAAATAGGCTTTCGATCGGGTTTGGTCGCAGACGGGAAGATCGCCCCGACACCGAGGTAATCCGCTCCCACCCGGTACGCATGGCGGGCCGATTCCAGATCATCTGCGGATGCACCTATGATGAGGGTGCTTCCGGCCAGGCGTCTGGCATCCTCAACCGGCATGTCCTCCCGGCCGAGGTGGACCCCCCCGGCCCCGAGTGCGAGCGCTAGATCCACGCGATCGTTTATGATGACCGGGACGCCGCTGCCCCGTGTGCCCAGCATCACCCTCCGGGCGAAGTCCATGAACTCCCGAGTGGTGCTGTCCTTGCACCGGACCTGAATGCATGTAGCCCCACCCTCGACGGTCCTTCGTGTGAACTCTTCTACGGGGGCGCGCTGCTCTATATCGCGATCGAGGATTGCATAGAGCGTGACATCAACGGCCGGCACGCTTGCGCTCCAGTGCCAGCATGCAGGCCTTTTCCATCTCATAGACCCGGAACCTCGATCGTTTGAAGAGGCGGCTCAGATGCACATCCACAAGCTTGGAAACCTCCTCAAGTACTCTGAGGCTCTCTTCGGCTCGCCTGAAATTGGTGAGCAGAATCTCACCGAAGTCCTTTCGGGCGGCCTCACCTTTGGTCATCGTATCCCGGCCGGGATCGCCGGAGACATCACGAGCCTTCAGTCCTTTGAGATTCTCCTTCAAGATGCGATCGCAATACATTGATACCGCATGCCGTTCCTTCTTCAGCCGCCTGGCCAGACGGGTATCTTCCTTGTAGAAGCGCAGTACGTCCTCGACCACGCGCAGCGCCTCCCTGGTCCGATTGCAGTTGGCATCCAATATCCGCAAGGCATCTTGCTTAAGCATTCATGTCACCTGGAAGATTGATTGAGGGGCCCTATCGTTCGGCTGCTATTTCCGCTTCACACGCTTGGGCTTGACTATCCGGCCTTCCTTGACAACCGGCAATATGCTCAGACTGTCCACGCGGCTACAGATATCAAGATCCTTCGCGAAGCCCAGGCTTTCGAGATACCTGCCGTGCTCGCACTGTTTCAAGAGATCCGCTATGGAATCCTGATTCTGCCTATAGAGCAACCGTGCCGCGTGCGCCCCGTCGTTGAGCTCGACGTTCCTGCTTTCGCCCAGCCTTTCTATGAGCATACCTGCACAGACTGCATCCTCCAGCGAGAACTTGCCGGACTCCCCGGCGCACACTATGGTGAGCGAGCCTCCCCCTGGGCCGGCTGCACGCTCGACCACGGAAGCCATATTGACAAAGGAGGCGACCAGAATCTCCTTGGCCCCCTGACTCATCGATATCGCCTTGGTGCCGTTGGTGGTAGCCAGGACCACCGCCTTCCCTTTCACCACGTCGGTTGTATACTCGAGCGGCGAGTTTCCCAGATCGAAGCCGTCTATGCGTTTCCCCTCCCGCTCACCCCCGAGTAGCGTTACTTTCTTCTCGAGCGAAGAGGCAAGATTCATGGCGGCCTCAACACTGGCAACCGGTATTATCCGCTCGCAGCCGCGAGACATGGCAAAAGCAATCGTGGTGCACGCACGGAGAACGTCGATCACGACAACAGGCTTGTCCTTAACCGCCGGCTCGGTGATCTCACTGGGGGTGAAGAGGGCTTCGATTCTCATGCTGTGTGCGCTCCTGAAAGATCCTTCCCGGCAGCCGGTTCGGACGAGGGATGCTTCTCCGCGAGTTCCTCCGCCAGCCGGGTCACGAAGCTGGTATCATATGTGCCCGACCTGAAAAGATCGCTCGCCACGGCCTTTTTATGAAACCCTATTGTAGTGCTCACGCCCTCGATCACAAACTCGTCCAGGGCCCGTGCGATCCGCTGGAGCGCCTGGTGGCGATCCGGCCCGTGCGCCACCAACTTGGCGATCAGCGAATCATAGTAGGGCGGGATATCATATTGTGCGTAAGCATGTGTATCCACTCTTATGCCGGGCCCGCCGGGCATGTGAAAGGCCACGATCCTGCCCGGGGAAGGGGCGAAATCCTTGTCCGGATCCTCGGCATTCACACGGCATTCAATGGCGTTCCCCCTTATCACGACATCCTTCTGGGAAAACGACAGCGGCACGTCCGCGGCTATCGCTATCTGCTCCTTCACAATGTCGATACCCGTCACCATCTCCGTCACGGGATGCTCGACCTGGATTCGCGTGTTCATCTCTATGAAGTAGAAGCGCCCACGGCAGTCCATCAAGAACTCGACCGTCCCTGCACTCTGGTATCCAAGGGCCAGCGCCCCGTGAATCGCCGCCTCTCCCAGTTTCGTCCTCAGGTCGGAATCGACGGCCGGCGACGGGGTCTCCTCAATGAGCTTCTGGTGCTTCCTCTGAACCGAGCAGTCGCGCTCGCCCAGATAGGCGCCGCTTCCATGCGCGTCACAGAGAATCTGTATCTCAATGTGTCTCGGTTTTTCGATAGATTTCTCGAGGTAGACTTCGCGGTTTCCGAAACTCGCTTCCGCCTCGTTGGCCGCAGCAACGAAGGCGCGGCGGAGCTCCTCGTCGTCCCCGGCGAGCCGCATGCCCTTGCCTCCCCCACCCCCCGAGGCCTTTATCATCACAGGGTACTCAATCTCATGTGCAATGGTCACGGCATCTTCCGCCACAGTCACCGCCCCTAGGCTTCCCGGCACAACCGGCACTCCGGCCTTGAGCATGGCCTCCCGGGCCGAAGCCTTGTCTCCCATCAGAGAAATCAGTTCCGGGCTGGGCCCGATGAACTTCATGCCACACGATTCGCATGCCTCGGCGAAGTCCGCGTTCTCCGCCAGGAAACCGTATCCTGGGTGAATCCCTTCGGCTCCCGTAACCTCAGCCGCACTTATGATGCTGGGCACATTGAGGTAACTCTCGGCGGCACGCGCCGGTCCGATGCAGACTATTTCATCTGCGAACCGTACGTGCAGAGAATCACGGTCGGCTTCGGAGTACACCGCAACGGTCGCGATGCCCATCTCCTTGCAGGCCCTTATTATGCGGAGTGCGATCTCCCCGCGGTTAGCAATCAGGATCTTCTTGAACATCCTTATTCTGGCTTAACCCTGTACCAACGGATTCCATTGAACGTCCGAGCCCGACTCAATGCCCCTGGCTTTGATCTGGAGGGCATTCGGACTCGAAGCATTGTGTAATGCCTCCTCGAGCGTTATAGCGCCCTGATTGTACCACGAAAGCAACGACTGATCAAACGATTGCATACCGTACTCGCTGACGCTCTCCTCGATCACGCTCTTGATGAGCGGGATCTTCGCCGTATCCACAAGATACTCCTTCACGGTCTCGGTCACAATCATAACCTCGGTTGCAGGTACTCGTCCGCTCTCGTCTGCTCTCGGGACCAGTCGCAAAGATACTATCGCCTGCAGGGAGGTGGCAAGCAGAAATCTTATCTCCTGGTGCTGATGCGGAGGGAAGAATGAGATCACACGGTTGACGGCCTGGGGCGCATCGGTCGTATGGAGAGTGCTGAAGACCAGATGGCCCGTATTGGCGGCCGTGAGGGCTATGGACATGGTCGCCTGGTCTCTGATCTCGCCGATCAAGATCACATCCGGGTCCTGACGAAGAATATGCCGAAGCGCCGCGCTGAAGGTCTCGGTATCGCTTCCGACCTCTCTCTGACTGATCATGCTCTTGTTGTCACGGTGCAAGAACTCGATGGGGTCCTCGACCGTGATGATGTTCCTGCGCATGGTGTCGTTGATGGTTCTTATCATCGCGGCCAGGGTCGTGGACTTCCCGGAGCCCACCGTTCCAGTCACAAGAACCAGCCCGCGCGGCCGAAGTGCCAGGTCTTCAATCACCTTGGGGAGATTCAGTTCGCTCACCTTCGGAGGATCGAAAGGAATCAGACGGAACACCATTGCCGCCGATCCCCGCTGTCTGTAGAAGTTCGCCCTGAACCTCGCAAGCCCAGGCACTCCGAATGCGAAATCGACCTCGCTTGTCTCGTCGAATTCCTTCTTCTGTTTGGGCGTGAGAATCTGGTCGCAGGCGGTCCGGACCTCGTCAATCGTGGGCGGCGGGGCATCGAGCGGCAGGAGATCGCCGTCCACTCGTATGGTGGGACAAGTGCCGACCTTTATGTGCAGGTCGGAGGCACCGCGTTTTACCACTTCCTCAAGATAGGCTTTGATCAGCACGTGGACCTCCTATGCTGGAGATACCAGGAATAGCGTCTGGCCGAACTCCACGGGCTGCGCATTCTCCGCAAGCATCTTCACGATGGTGCCAGACACATCCGATTCGATCTCGTTCATAAGCTTCATGGCTTCGATGATACAGACAACCTGTCCGGGATCTACCCTATCGCCTGCCTGCACGTATGGCTTGGCACCTGGGCTGGGGGCACGGTAAAAGGTGCCCACCATGGGAGACTTGATCTCCACGAGATTCTCGCCCACCGGAGCGGGCGCCACCGGCGCCTTCACTTCCAATGGTTTCCCGCCAACCTGAGCCTCAACCACAGGCGGGGCACAGGTATTACCGGCCCTTGCTTTGGACTTGGTTATTCTAACCTTAGTCCACCACCTGCTCAGCTCGATCTCCTCTACATCACTAGACTCGACAATCTCAATCAGCTTCTTGAGGAAAGAAATCTTCATGATCATACCCTCGAAACGTACCCACCAGTTCGGGTGTCCACGCGTACCATGGTCCCCTGCTCTACAAACAACGGTACCTGGATGACCTTCCCCGTCTCCAAGGTTGCCGGCTTGGTCCCTCCTGACACGGTATCACCTTTCACGCCGGGGGCGGTTTCCACAATCTCGAGTTCCACGAATGTCGGAAGCTCCACCCCGATCGGCTGCCCTTCGCGCATTTGTACTGTTATAACGGTGTTCTCCTTCATCAGAGATGCGATGTCACTCACCATCGCCTTGGCCATGCCGATTTGCTCGTAGGTCTCGGTATTCATGAAATGATAGATGTCGCCGGAATTGTACAGATACTGCATCTCAACCTGGTCGATCCTCACATCCTTGACCTTCTCTCCTGCGTTGAAGGTCTTGTCGATCACCCTCCCGGTTTCCAGGTTCCTGATCTTGGTCCTGACGAATGCCCCACCCTTACCCGGTTTCACATGCTGAAACTCAACCACCGAAAAGAGGTTGCCATCGATTTCCAGAACCATTCCCGTCTTCAGATCGTTGGTAGTTGCCATACCTAGACCCCCACTTCAACAAGGCGCTTGTCGGCCGAAGTCAAGACATCACAACCGTCTTCAGTGACCGCGGCCATGTCCTCGATCCTGATGCCGCCCCAGCCTGGAATGTAGATCCCCGGTTCTACTGTCACAACGTTGCCTATCTCCAGAATCTCGTCGCTTTTCTTCGAAAGCCTGGGGCCCTCGTGGACCTCAAGGCCAAGCCCATGGCCCAGGCCGTGCCCGAAGTTCTCACCATAGCCCTCGGCCTCTATGCGGTCCCTGGCGGTTTTGTCGATCTCCCGGCAGGCGGCACCCGGCCGGATGCCGGCAATCGCCAGCTCCTGGGCGTCTCTGACGATGGCATAGATCTCCTTCACCCTGTCGGAGGCCTTTCCCATCACGACGGTTCGGGTGATATCCGAGCAATAGCCGTCCCAGATAGCCCCGTAATCCATTTTGACCAGATCCCCGCCTCTGATGATACGGGCCGTGGGTGTCGCATGCGGCAATGAGGCGTGGGCTCCCGATGCGACGATGGTCTTAAAGGCAGGCACCTCGGAAGATCGCTTCCGCAGCAGGAAATCTATCCGGGCCGCCACGTCGACCTCGGAAAGCCCGGGCCGTATCTCACCAACGATCTCGCCGAATACTGAATCCACTATGGCGGCGGCTTTGGAGATGCTGGTTATCTCATTGGCGTCTTTGGTCTTCCTCAGTTCTTCGACCAGCCCTTCCACCGGAGTCAGCCCTCCGGCCGAGGAGCGGAGCTTCTCAAAGGCCGCATAGGTCAGCGAACCGGCCTCGAAGCCTACCTTGCCCTTGACCCCTGGTACCATCTCACAGAGAACGCCAAGGGGTTCCCTGGTATCGATCTTGATCTCGATCCCCATGTAGGCTTCCCCTTCGGCCTGCTCCTTGTAGCGAAAATCGGTAATGAGGGTCGTCTTCTCCCGGCCGGCCAGCAACCAGGCTGTGGAGCCGGAGAAACCCGATAGATAGCGAACATTTGAGATATTCGACACGACAAGGTAGGCCAGGCCTCGCTTGGATAGCTCCTTGGCGACCGAATCGAGGCGTTTCACCGTTAAACCTCCTTAGGATCTAAGCACTTACGAGTGGTGAAGCTAACAAAGCCCCAGGAAGGTGTCAATACATTATAGTCGGCCGCCCGTCCGTCACATGGCGACGGAGCTCCGTGCCCGACTTCGGTCGGGGCCATGTTTGCCGGCGACAGGAGCCTCAGTTCTCCGGGGCCTCACAGCATCTGAAAGAAGCCAGAACCGCCTTGAGCTCACGTATGAGCGGCAGTTTCTCCAGGCCCGGGGCGAAGACCGCAGCATCGATGACGTACTTCCGTCCGCACTTCTCGCACTGGAAGCAGTAGGTGACGAATACCCCGCCGATGGTGTATTTCTTGTTCTCCCAGGTACCACTTAGCACCGTGCAATCATGCCCGAGGAACTTGCCCTCGTTAATCTGGAGCGCGTCTTCCACCACCTCGTCCTGGTCCCAGTATTCATAGGCCAGCATCCTCTTTCTCTCGAGGCATGATGCGGCACGGTCTTCCCAAGCGCCACCCTCCCAGTATACGGTTATCATACGGGCCGGCTTGTCCTTGAGGATCTTT
>CAZRAU010000040.1:0-9672 GCA_964598025.1 uncultured bacterium | reverse complement strand
GGTGAGGTCGTCCCCCCAGACGGCGGGCCGTCCCTTGTCCTTGAGGATCTTTATTACGCGCTGGGACGCATAGGTCTCGTCTATGTCATAGCCGGTCGGCAGCCGGAGGCTCCATCCATAGGTATCAGCCAGCCGCCGAGTGGCGGCCTCCTGCTCGCCGCCATAGAAGAGTGACCGGTCGAGCCGCGCCTGGACCCGATCGGATATGTAAGCGAAGACGCGGTCGGCTTCATCGACCAGCAGGCGATTCAGGTCCTCCTTGGTCGGGGCCGTCAGCAGTATTACTGCCTGGCCTTTCGCCCACCTGCCTTCAATGGTTTTCAGGTTCGTCTCACCTGAGCTCAAGGCCGGCCCGTCTCCCTTCGCCAGGCTGAGGATAGTGCCCGAAAGATCTCCCTTGGGTTCCAGGAAGTCCATGAGCACGATGTTCTTCCTATTACGGTCGCTGTCCAAATCCCCCGTCGTCACCAGCCGTACCTCGAATGCCTTCTCGTATTGCACGGTGACGATTTCCCTTTCGAGTATGGACTTAAGGATCTCGCCCTCGTCGGCCGCACGGGGGCTTGCGATTATGACGATTTCGCTGTTGGATCCGAACGCGGCGATCTGAGGACCTGAACATGCCATCCCCAGAACAAGTGCCAGGATCAAAGCCAGAAACCTTCTCATAGCGCCACCTCGGTTGGACATCCTTGCCTTAATGGTTGCACATCTTTCTTAGGCCCGCCCGCCCCCGATGTCAAGAGGAATTCTCAGAGGATTCGGGTGACCAGGGATGCAAGGCAAGTGAAGTCATGAGGTGCGAGGCGTATGGTGTCATACGCCGCAGCAACGAGAGACAAGCATAACGCGGCAGACGGGTTCTTCCAGGCAGCCAGGTCAGCGGTCCTTCTCCAGCTCCCTTAACTGCTCCTCCAGCTGTCCCATCTCGCTCTTAAGGTCCTCGATACGGGATCTGACCTCCTCGGGCCTCAGAGTGTATTCCATGAAGGTCGCCTGCCTTACAAACTCGGGCACGAACCAACCGATCCGGACACCGTCCTTGAGGTTCTTTCCACCACGCACATAGCGAATGTCCACGAGGTCGCCCGGCATGGTCGTACCGACAGCGTCTCCTAGACTTGTGATCGACTCTATGGGCTGTGAACCGAATGATGTGACTACGTCCCCCGGAACGATACCTATGGATTCAGCCGGACTTCCAGGCACAACGCTGGTCACCATCACTCCCTTCAAACCGCTGTCGCCGAGTTCCCGCCTCAACTCATTGGAGAGGTTCATTACCTGGATCCCAAGGAAGCCTTTCCGGGTACTGCCTTTGTCCAGGATATCATTCGCCACAGCCATCAATCGCCCGGCCGGAATCGCTATGCTCATGTTGGAGGGCTGCATGCTGCCCGAGATTCCGAAGATGGTCCTATCCCCAACGTGCACCGATTGCATCTGGGATTGGAAGGTGAGTCTCCCGATAACGATACCCACCACCTCACCGGTGGCGCTTACGACCGGCCCGCCGATGTCCCCGGGGTTTATGGCAACCGAAAGCCTCAGCATCGAGAGGTCGTCCTCGCGCGCCAGGGATCCGGTCACATTGCTCAGGATTCCCATCGAGACCGAGGGAAGTGCCCCAAAGGCATTACCGAGGACGAGGATAAGCGAACCGGGCCGCAGGTCGGTCCGCTCCGCGAAGCGGGCCGGTTTGAGGTCCGTCGTCTCCACCTTCACAACGGCCACATCCGACACGGGGTCGATCCCGAGCACCATGCCTTTGTAATTATCACCGGCGGTCGTGGTCACCTCGACATATCTGGCGTATCCGACGACACTTGCCGTAGTCACAATCAGGCCGCTCTTGTCGAAGACCACTCCGCAACCTACGCTTTTGGCCACGGTCCGGGCACGGCTGAGATCACTGCCGGACGCCGCTTTGGGAGTGCTTGACACTGCGGAGACCGCTACTATGGACTTGCTGACCTCCTCCACCACCTGAATCATCTCCCTCTCGATTGTCAGCATATCCTGGGCCAGGGAGCGGCTCGCGCCCGACAGGGTGATCGCCGCCATCAGAACCACAACCGAAAGGTTTTTCATCATGCCCCCCGCTTAGAAAGTCAATCTCGGACCCGACACGGGCTGGACGACCGGATTATACACGTAGGTCTGCGGTTGTGATGTGAGCTGGACCGGCCGGTCGCCGGTCACAAAGTGCGTATAGACCGTATCCGATGCGGCCTCCATCCGTTGGGGAATCTCCCGCATAACGAAGCCCTCGGAAACAACGTCCCTCTGGTCAGCCATCTCGATCCCGGGGCTTCCCCCCATATGTTGCAGCGAATAGACTCCCACTAGCAGAGATACCGCGAATACTGCGCAACCGGTGGCCAGTAACCGGCGGTTGCGCGCAAGCAGACCGGCGAACGCCGCCAGCCAGAATACGCGCTTACGGGTCTCGAAGTCTTCTATCTTCTCCCAGACCCGGGCTCTGAAATCAGCGCCGGGCTCGATGGCTTCGAAGTTGCCCAGCGCGTTCATCACCATGGCCATCGCGCGATGCTCTCTCTCACACACCTTGCATGAGGCAAGATGTTGTCTGATATTCGTCATCCCGCGGTCGTCGAGCTCCTCAGCGCAATATGCACCGAGAAGATCATGTACCTGCTCACACTTCATGCCCGGCAGCCTCCTCAGTCTTCATCTCTCAGTATGGGTTCGAGCAGCTCTTTCACTCTGAGCCTCGCTCTGTTTATTCTTGATTTGACCGTGCCCTCGGGGAGATTGAGTATGCCCCCTATCTCTTCGTACGTCAACCCCTGCATATCTCGAAGAACAAGTGGTGTCTTGAACTTCTCCGGCAAGGTCGCCACCGCATCCTTGATCAGGCGACCGAGCTCGTGTCGCTCGACCTCACGGTCGGGTGTGCTCTTTTCATCGGCAATATCGATCCGGACCTTACTATCCTCATCCCGCTCCGCCATCCCCTCCAGCGAGAACATTCTGAACTTCCTTCGCCTCAGTTCGTTCCGGCACAGGTTGATCGCGATAGTATGGAGCCAAGTCGAGAACTTGGATATTTCCCTATACCTGGCCGCACTTCGATATGCTCTCAAAAATGTCTCCTGGCCTATGTCCTCGGCCAACTCCCTGTCTCCCGTTATCCTATATGCCAGATTTACCATCTTTGAAGCGTACCGCCGCACAATCTCATCAAAGGCCCCCTTATCACCCTTCCCCACCCGCAACATGAGATTCTCATCAGTTTCGTCATAGCCCCTGTCTCCACCCCTCGGTGGGAGCTCATCCCCATGTCGGGTCATTCTCACCCCCGCCAACTAGTATTACCTACACATACCCACTAAGTTCCCGGATTCCAACACTATTCTAAAGAAATGCGGCGCTCCTGCCGGGGCCCTACCCGGCCGGGCCCAGCGATATGGAGACCTCGGTATATTTCAGATAAACCGTGATTTCATGCGGCTCTATGATACCGGTTATGACTTGCGGGAACAGCGTTCCCGGCTCATACTCATCCACTTGGGCCTTGAAGACGGCCCCCCTGGAGGGCTCGCGCACTTCCCACCGGCCCATAGAAGGGAGCGTGTCGTGAGGCTCCAGACGAATCTCGAGCCCCTTGCATCGAGATTCCACACCCAGATCGCACCCGTTCGCGGCCAACCACCAGAGAAGCCAGTCGCCACCGCCGGCCAGCGAAAGCAAAAAGGCCCGCACGGCGGGTTGCGCTTGCGGGTCCATGGCAAGGTCATAAGTCCCGACGTTGGTATGGAGAAGCGTCGTTGCTTCGTCGCTTACCAGCCGAACCTCCCCTTCGAAGGGAAGCAGGAAGTGAGAGATCTCACCTCGTACTTCAAGCACAAGGTCCTCGGTCACCGTTACCTCGATCGGGATGGTCAGCTTGTCAGCCTTGTGTTCCAGGATGAGGCTCCCCCCCGCCCGGACACCTGCGAAGCCCTGGCGTCTTTCCCTCACCTTCTGAAATGCTTCCGCGCGGGAAGCCATCCGCTCGGGCAGGCGACTACAACATGCGGCCAGCGCGAGGACGATCAGAGCCGTGGCGCCGATCCGCCCCCCCACCACCCGCACGTTCAGTCTCCGCCTTGTCACCGATTCTCACCTCCCTATTGTGCCGAGCATATTTCCACGGCCCGACGCTTGCAACCAAAAACTCGCCTCCCACTCCCTCACCACCAAACCACACCGCCAACCCGACACCGGAAGGACTGACCCCGGCACCCAAATAAGTTGACATACTAGACGGTAAAACGCTAACATTCTTACCCGATTCAAAGGAGATGACCATGGACGCAACTATGAACACAGGTTATGCCATAACTCTTCTCGGCATGGCGATTGTTTTCTGCTTTATCGCACTCCTTGCCTTGGCGATCCATTTCCTTTCAAGGTTCAAAGGTGAATTGGCCCCGCCGGTTGTGGAGAGATCCGATGAGCTGGTTGCAGTGATAAGTGCCGCGCTGCATGCTCATAGATCGTCCCCGAAGCGGACGGAAAGGAGAAGCTAGTTTTGAGCAACAGCAATCACAAAGTACAGATCATGGACACAATCTTGAGAGATGCACACCAGTCGTTGCTCGCAACCAGGATGCCCACCAAAGACATGCTGCCTGTGGCCAGGGAGCTTGACGAGATAGGTTATTTCTCTCTTGAGATGTGGGGTGGAGCCACCTTCGATTCATGCATCAGGTTTCTGAGAGAAGATCCCTGGGATCGCGTCCGCATCCTCCGCAAGGCCATGCCCAGGGGCACGAAGTTCCAGATGCTCCTGCGGGCTCAGAACATCGTGGGTTACCGGCACTATGCCGACGACCTTGTTGTCAAGTTTGTCCAGCTTGCAGCCAAGGCGGGAATCGATGTCTTTCGCATCTTCGATGCCCTCAATGATATCCGCAATCTCCAGACCGCCATGAAAGCTACGAAGGATGTCGGCAAGCATGCCGAAGGCTGCATCTCGTATACTACAAGCCCCGTTCATACGCTTGATTTCTATGTCAACATGTCCAAACAGCTCGAAGAGATGGGTGCGGATACGCTCTGCATCAAGGACATGGCGGGACTCCTAACACCTTACTCCTGCTTCGAGTTGGTATCCGCCCTCAAGCAAGCCATCAGCATTCCTATCCACATCCACGCTCATGCAACCACCGGCCAGAGCGAAATGGTGTATCTCAAGGGAATAGAGGCTGGAGCTTCGATTATCGACACCGCCCTCTCCCCGCTTGCGCTGGGGACTTCCCAGCCGGCTACCGAGAGCCTGGTGGCCGCGCTGAAGGGCACGCCCTACGACACCGGACTCGATCTTGACAAGCTCATTGAGATAGCCAACCACTTTAAGGGTGTAAGAAAGGACCTTGCCGAACATGAAAGCGGTCTTGTCGGCGTGGACACCAGGATTCTCCAGGCCCAGATCCCGGGCGGCATGCTCTCCAATCTTGCAAGCCAGCTCAGGAGCCAGAACGCGTCGGATCGTTATGATGAGGTGCTCGACGAGGCGGTCCAGGTGCGAAAAGACATGGGCTATCCTCCGCTAGTCACCCCGAGCAGCCAGGTGATCGGGACCCAGGCCGTGATCAACGTGCTCCAGGGCGAGCGTTACAAGGTGCTCACCGAGCACACCAAGAACTACCTGCTCGGCAAGTACGGCAAGGCCCCCGGCGAAGTCAGACAGGATCTCGTGGACCGGGTGATCAAGGAAACCGGCAAGCAGCCGATCACCCACAGACCTGCCGATGACATCGAGCCCGAGTTCGAGAAAGACAAGAAGGAGCTCATCGAGAAGCTCGGCCGCCAACCCAAGTCCGATGAGGACGTTGTGACCTATGCCCTCTTCCCCGAGGTGGCGCTCGAGTTCTTGGATATAAGAGACGGTTTCAAGAAAGCAGAACCGCCGGCCCCCAGGGCTGAGGCCAAGCAACCCGTGACAGCCGCGGCACCCGCCCCGGTGTCTGCGCCCGGCTCCGGTTCCTACAGAGTCACGGTCAACGGCACCGCCTATGACGTTGACGTCGAGGACCTCTCAGGGGGCGCGATGCGGATTGCCTCCATGGCGCCTGTAGCCAAAACGCAAGCCAAGCCGGCGCCTTCAGGCGGCGGTAAGTTGGTCAAGGCCCCCCTGACCGGGGATGTACTTAAGCTCCTCCTTAGTGAGGGCGATGCCGTGAAGACCGGGCAGGAGATTCTTATCCTCGAAGCCATGAAGATGGAAACCAAGGTAGTGTCTCCTCATGACGGCAAAATAGCGAGATATCTTGTCAAGCCGGGGGACAAGGTCCAGAACGGTGATCCTCTGGTTGAGATCCTGTAGCTGACCGATCCGTGATACGGTAGCAATCCGATAAAGGAGACAAGATGGATTCGGCATACGGCATGGGAGAGCTTCTCAGCAGATTCACCAGGTCGATGGGCGTTGTCAACTTCGGCTACGAAAACGCCATCGTGATGGCGATCGGCTGTTTCCTTATATATCTGGGCATAAAGAAGCGCTACGAGCCGCTGCTTCTCATACCCATAGGTTTCGGTGCCATATTGACCAACATACCCGAGGTGGGAATGATGGATCCCGGGGGCATACTCCGGGTCCTCTACGATAGCGGTATCAAGACGGGGCTCTTTCCTCTTCTTATCTTCCTTGGCATAGGATCGCTCACGGATTTTGGGCCGCTTATCGCGGACCCCAAGACCACGTTTCTTGGTGCGGCCGCCCAGTTCGGCATCTTCGGCACCTTGATAGGAGCGCTTGCCCTAGCCAGGGTGCCCTGGCTGGGCCTCTCCTTTACTTTGCAGGAAGCAGGCTCCATAGCAATAATAGGAGGTGCCGACGGCCCGACGGCCATCTACACGGCGACCAAGATGGCTCCGCATCTGCTGGGACCCGTGGCAATTGCGGCATACTCCTATATGGCCCTGGTTCCCATAATCCAGCCTCCCATTATGAGGCTTCTTACGACAGCCGAGGAACGCAAGATAAAGATGAAGCAGCTCCGGGAGGTGAGCAGGCGCGAGAAGATAATCTTCCCGTTTGCGGTGACCATTCTCTGTGCGCTGCTTGTGCCATCGGCCACTCCTTTGATAGGGATGCTCATGTTCGGGAACCTGCTCCGGGAAGCGGGCGTAGTGGAGCGGCTCTCCAAGACGGCCCAGAACGAGCTGATAAACATCGTGACCATTTTCCTCGGTATCTCCGTGGGCGCTACACTCCAGGGATCGCAGTTCCTTACCGCCAAGACCATAGGTATTCTTGCCCTCGGGATCGCGGCCTTCGCCATAGGTACCGCCTCCGGGGTGCTGCTTGGGAAGGTCATGTGCAAGCTCTCAGGCGGCAGGATAAATCCATTGATCGGAGCTGCCGGCGTCTCGGCCGTACCCATGGCGGCGCGCGTGGTGCAACGAGAGGGCCAGAGAGCGAACCCCGAGAGCTCCCTCCTCATGCATGCGATGGGGCCTAACGTAACAGGAGTGATAGGCTCGGCTGTGGCCGCCGGCGTGTTGCTCTCTATGATCCCTCATTGAAATCGTTTGACACCTGCTCCCCCCTGACGATACATTACTAGGGGAAGCAGGCTGCGTACGCTGAGGGATGTGATAGCATGAAGGCCATGAAGTGGATCCTCATCGGGGCGCTCTTTGCCGTAGTTTTTGCGGGATGCTACACCAAACTTGTGCACCCGCCGGTTACGGATGAGACCGGGACATACTACCATCCGAAGCAGCAATGCTCTGATTGCCATTCCAGCGCCGATTACTATTACTACCATTTTCCCTATTATTATGACCGTTGGGGCGGCGGTCGGTATTGGCGATCCTACTACTCGGACCCATGGTGGTATCATGACTATTGGTATTGGAACGGTGACGATGGTGAGGGGCTGCCTGCGGGCGCAACCCGTTATTGGGACGAACGTGAACGTCCCGGCACTGTGCCCAAGCTGGTGCCGCCTGCCGGTGACATCAAGACCAAGGACGGTCAGGTGCCGGCAGTCCCGGGCGGGTCGAGCGGCAGCGAGGTCAAGGATAAGCCGAAGACCGATGACTCGGGGAGCGAGTATTACCAGCCGAGGACACGGCCGGAGCAGCCCAAAGAGGAACCCAAAGATGTGAAGAAGGAAGAGAAGAAAGCCAAGGAGAAACAGTGATACGACAATCGGCATTCACAGCATTGGCGGTCCTCGCTGTCGTTCTTTCCATGGCGAGCGCACCGCGGGCCCAGGGCACTCCCGACACCAACCTCGACATCCCGTTTCTCGACCGGGATGAGATCGGAGCCCGTTGGGCGGGGATGGGTGGTGCTTGCATATCTATCGTCGATGACGGAGCGGCGGCGTACTATAACCCTGCCGGCCTTGGACAGATACGACGTATAGAGATCGGTGCCACCTTCAATAGACGATCGCTCGATATCGAGTCCGACTGGGCCGGGGATGGCAACACCTCTTCGGTGAGTTCGACAAGACTCGAGGATGTGGCGATCTCCTATCCCTTTCCCACTTACAGGGGAAGCCTGGTATTCACAGGCTCGGTCTTCAGAACCACTTCCTTCGACCAGTATCTCGACCGGCAGGTAACAAGCCTCGACTACCACGACGTCGAACAGCGTGAAGCCGTGCTTACAGCCTGGAGCGGTGCTGCGGCTGTGCAGCTTTCTCCCAACGTTTTTTTCGGCGCCGAGGCACACTTCTATACGGGGGGCCTTGATTTCGAAGACAACCTCTACCCGTGGGGAACCTGTGACCCTCCGGGCGCTACGTTCTCTCAAAATGCCGATCTGGGCGGCTATGGCGGGGCGGTTGGGTTTATCTTTGTGCCCCATCCCCTGTTTTGCTTGGGGATGGTGGCCAAGACACCTCAGCGCATAAAGGTCGATGGCACTGAGATCTATACGGCCTCCGACGGCAGTTGCGACAAATTCCGCCAGGCCGTGGATTACAATATCGATATCCCTTATTCGCTCGGTTTCGGTATAGCAGTACGGCCGACCAACTTCAACATCGCCGTCGATTTCATATTGACCGACTGGGAGGAACTCAAGTACCCGGGCAGAGTCAGGGATATAGACACCGGCCAGTTCCTCTTCGATGCCACCACCGACATAAGGCTGGGCGTGGAGTACGCAGTACCTGTCGTGCCCGTCAGGGTGAGGGCCGGTTACGCTTACGTGCCGGTTGCCCTGAACGTGTTTGAGATAAGCAAAGAGCGGCAGCGCATATCTCTTGGCGCAGGCACTATTGTCGAGGGAGCTCTCACTCTTGATGCTGCATGGCAGCATACAAGATTCGAACGCGAGGATCTCGATGCATCGTATAGCGAGAAACGTACGACCGACCGAGTGATCCTCAGTTTCGCATATCGCTTCTAGGTGCGCCCGTAGCTCAATTGGATAGAGCGTTGGCCTCCGGAGCCAAAGGTTGTGGGTTCAAATCCCCCCGGGCGTACCATCTGTGATTGCTCGCCGTCTGATTCTCCTAACACCTTGAGTATTATAGAGGTTTCGTCGGTTCTAAACTCTCCGTCTTCGAAGTAAACCCCCTCTGGGAACAAGATTCTGTGAAACCTCTGTTTCTGGGCTGAACTGGCCTGGTTCCAAAGGAGATCCTTCTTCAAGATCGAGTATTCCGGCGACTTCGGTGAGCAAGAGGGGCCGGCCGG
>CAZRAU010000039.1:21069-25878 GCA_964598025.1 uncultured bacterium | reverse complement strand
AGAAGCTGGAGAGGATTGCCGATAAGAAGCGACGTGAGACCTATGAGAAGCTCAGTCGCTGGGAGAGGGTGCAGCTGGCACGTCACCCGTTGCGGCCCTACAGCGCCGATTACATAGGCATGATTGCCTCAAGGTTCACCGAGCTTCATGGTGACAGGCTCTACGCAGAAGACACCGCTATGATCGGTGGACTGGCCGTTATCGACGGCCACAAGGTGGTCGTCATAGGCCAGCAGAAGGGCAGGGATACCAAAGAGAACCTGGCCAGGAATTTCGGAATGTCCCACCCCGAGGGTTACAGGAAAGCCTTACGCCTGATGCGGATGGCCGCCAAGTTCGGAAGGCCGGTTGTCACACTGGTGGATACCCCCGGGGCCTATCCCGGCATCGGAGCCGAGGAGAGGGGGCAGGCCGAAGCCATCGCGAGAAATCTGCTGGAGATGGCCAGGCTGCCGGTACCTATACTCGTTCTGGTCATAGGGGAGGGAGGCAGTGGTGGGGCCTTGGGGGTCGGGGTCGGAGACGTGGTGATTATGATGGAATACGCCGTATACTCGGTGATATCGCCCGAGGGCTGTGCCGCGATACTCTGGGCGGACAGGTCCAAGGCCGAACAGGCAGCGGAAGCGCTCAAGCTGACTGCGCCCGACCTGCTCAAGTTGGGTGTTGTGGACGGCATCATTCCCGAGCCGGCAGGCGGGGCGCACAGGAACCCTCTGGCTGCCGCCGAGAGCCTCAAGAAGTGCATTATCGAGAATCTGGATATGCTTGAGAAGATCCCGATCCCTCTGCTTATGGAGAGAAGGCTTGAGAAGTACTCCAAGATGGGTTCTTTCCGGGCATGAATATCTGCTTGACCAGAAGGTCACCGGCTGTTACATTATATGTGGTTCCGACTCCCTCCGACGCGGAGGAGAGTCATTGAGTAGTGGTGTTCAGACCGGGCCTATCGAGCTGCCCGGATTTTTTTAGCTGGGGGACAGGACTATGGTTCTGAACAAAAGGCTGCTTGAGATACTCGTGTGCCCGCAATGCAAAGGCGACCTGGAGTACGATCGGAAGGATTCGACTCTGACTTGCAACACATGCAAGCTGGCTTATCCGGTAAGAGATGACATTCCGGTCATGCTGGTGGAAGAGGCTGAGAGGATTCAATAGACGATGTGTTCGGTGACACATGTGGCTGCCGGAGCTCTTATCGGAGGGTTTGTGGACAGCCGCCTCTATGCTTTGCTTATAGGTTTCGCATCCCACATACCCCTTGATGCCATACCACATATAGACTTTGAGGATTTCAGGATTGACGCGGTGATGTCGGTGGCCCTGCTTGGCGCGATCTTCGCGTTCTCCGGTTTTTCACCGATCTTCGTGGGCGCACTCGGTGCAGCGGCCCCCGATTTCGAGAATCTTCTCTGGAAGACAGGCATCATTGAAGAGGGGAGCAAGGTCTTCCCCACCCATTCGGGGCTCATAAAGCACGGGCAGGCCAGAGTCGGCTCGGGTCCTGCAACCGAGATACTGATATCGGTTTTCTCGGTGGCCGTGGTTGTTCTGGCTATGATTATAGGGGGTGGACATTGAGGCCCGGTCCGATAGCCTTGATTTTGTCGGCAGCCATGCTATTGGCTTCATGCGCTTATGGGGAGGCCCTCTTGCGCATCGAAAGCCAGAACGATTCCGGTCTCAGGGTCGCCGTGAGCATAGCGGGCGCCGAGGACGTCCGGGATGGATCCGGGGTTTGGCGCGGGCTTCGAGTGCCGGGGTTTGTGCCCTTGTTTCCCGGCAGTCTGGGAGTCGATGTCCCGGTCAGGGCCTACCTCATCGGGGTTCCGCCAGGCGTTCAAGTGTCATGTAAGGTAATGGACCCAACGTATTATGAAATAAGCGAATACGACGCTGACATAGTCATGAGCGGTCTGGGCGAGTCGCTTGAGGACGTTCCGGCAGCAGCTGCCGAGATAGTCGTGACAGGTTTCCTCCGCGACCAGCGGGTTGCCGGACTTCGCATAGCTCCGGTCGTTTACGATAGGGCTGTGGGCAGAGTCAGGGTGTTTAGGGCTTTCACCGCGGAAATCGAGTTTCACAGCGGCGGTGGCGCCGGGCTTGCTTCAGAGCCGGCCGTCCGCGAGGCTTCGTCGGCCGCGGAGGCCCTGTACCGGAATGCGCTTCTGAATTACAGCCAGGCGAGATCATGGAGAAGACGCCCGCTTCTGAGTGCCGCTAGCGGCGACTACTTCACCGACTCGCCGAACTGGCTCAAGATCAGGATTGACACGACCGGCGTCTATTGCGTTACCGGCCGGGATCTTGAGGACGCCGGTGTCTCCCCTGGAACCATCGACGCATCAGGCTTGCGGCTTTATACCGGAGGGGGACTCCCGCTTGTTGAGTCCCTCGCAGAGCGGAACCCGGACTGGATGCACATGGCCGCCATCAAAGTGATCGACGGCGGAGACGGCAGGATAGATCGCGCCGACAGCATCCTGTTTTACGGTCTCGGCATGCATGACTGGGCGGATTTCTATGATCCGGACTTCGGCATCGAGACCCAGTATGGAAGCTTCTTTTCGGACCACAACTATTACTGGCTCACTTGGGGGGGGACATTCACGGAGCCCCCGAAGCGGATGGAAGTGGTGGACGCCTCGCAGTATGGCGCTTGCCCGGGCTGTTACGAGCCGGATGCCTTCCTCGAGAGGATCCACATGGAGGAGGACTGGCGTTATTCCTTCAGTATCCGGGCCGATGACGGCTGGTACTGGAGATTGCTCAATCTCAACAATACCGCCACCTTCACCGTGCCCACCCCCCATCCCGATCAATCGAAAGCGGCCGTGGTGAAGATGAGGCTCGGGGATGAGCATCCTCAGGAGGAATGTACCTCTGAAGGCATAGTCCCATACTACTACAGGGCGGTGCTCAGATTGAACGGCAAGGCGATACAGGATACGGTATGGCGGGCGAGCAGAACATCTCTCAATGTGATCGATATCCGTGGTGTAGGTGATTCGGTGGCCGCGGAGGCACAGACCGTTCAGATATATCTGCCGACAGATCTGCCTCCGGAGTACGAGAGTGCTCCTGTATGCAGCTACAAACCCAACCTGGCCTGGTTTGATGTGTTCTACTGGAGACGGTTTGTCGCCGACGGCAGCAGGCTGTTCTTCCTTTCGCCCGATAGGACCTGCACGGCCAAATATGAGATTTCAGGCTTCGCGACGGCGCACCTGCGGGCCTTCGACTTGACCGACCAGTTCGATGTGAAGCAGATTGCAGGATTCGAGATATCATCCGGACCCGATTTCGCGGTCACTCTGTGCGACACCGTGACGGAGGGCAGTCTCAAGCGATATGCGGTCGTGTCCGCGAAGGCCCTTCTGCGGCCGGCGGAGATCGTTCGTGCCACCATCGCCGATATCAGGTTCGCGGCGGGCGGACCCTACTGCGTCATAGCCCATGAGGATCTGGCCGATGCGGGTCAAGCGATCTCGCAGTACCATGGCGGAGACATGGTCACCGTCCAGCAGATTTACGATGAGTTTGGGTGGGGTGTGCCCGATGTCACCGCCATAAGGGACTTCCTCAGATGGAGGTATGGACGCGGCGAGCTTGGATACGTGTTGTTTTTGGGAGACGCGACCTGGGACTACAAAGGCTACCTGGCAGGAGAGACGTTCACCAACTACGTCCCCTCCTATGAGCGGCGGTACCGCGTGGCGGCAAACAACCCCTATAACACCGACGACTGGTTCGTCTACCTGGAGGCGGCGAATGACGGTCTGCCCGGCTCGGACAGCACGGCCTTTTTTCCAACGGTACCGATCTCCAGGCTTCCGGCCACTTCACCTGAAGACGCGGATTTCCTGGTGGAGCAGAGTATCGACTACCTCTCCGATCCGGAGCTGGGGCTCTGGCAGGACCGCGTGATATTCGTCGCCGACGACGAGCGGGTCGGCACGGATTGCGATGGGATAGGCCAGGGCCGGCATGTCAATGATACGGAAGCCATGAGTGACAACACCTTCCCCCAGGTTTTCGAGCATGTGAAGATATACCTCAGCGAGTATGAGAGGGAGCCGACGGGGCTTAAACCCGACGCGAAGTACGATCTTATCAAGAGCCTCAATGATGGAGCTCTAATGACCAACTTCGTAGGCCACGGTGACCCCCGCAGGTGGGCCCAGGAGGAGGTTTTCAACACTTCGGCTGTGGACCTGGTGAGTGCCGGGAGGAGGCAGACGCTTCTCGTGGCCTCCAGCTGCAACGTCAGCAAGTTCGACGAGCCGACTTTCGCCTCTGTGGCCGAGCGGCTTCTGCTCAGACGGGAGGGAGGTACCATTGCCTCCTTCGCTTCCACACATTACTGCCAGGCGGAACCGAACAGGTGGCTCCATGAGAGTTTCGCGAGCCTCCTCTTCGAAGGTGGGCGACCGTACCCGACAATCCCGATAGGAGAAGCGGCAATCGGGGGTAAGGCCGTGGCCGCTGCGGTCAACCGCTCGTGGCGTTTTAATAACGAGATGTACTCTTTGCTGGGTGATCCGGGGCTTGAACTTGCCGTGCCGGAGCTTGAGGTGAGATTCGATCCCCCTGCGTCAGACACGTTGAAACGGCGAGGCGTATACAGCTTTTCGGCCAAGGTGTATGAAGGGGATGCACCCGCGGCCTTTGAGGGCAATTCAAGGATATTCGCACGGGAAACCGATGATACCACAGGGTATGACAGCGACATCTGTTTTGTCGAACCGGGCAACGTACCGAAGCATTACGACTATGACCTGCCGGGTATGGTGATCTTCAGGGGCAAGT
>CAZRAU010000039.1:0-21059 GCA_964598025.1 uncultured bacterium | reverse complement strand
TCTTCGTGGCTTCCGGGGCTCGTGAAGGGGGCAGGGGCAACATACGCTGCTTTGTAACCGACGGTGTCGTCTCAGGCGCCGGACTGCTTGACTCTCTGACAATAAGTGGTGAGAGTATAGTGGATGACGTCACAGGGCCGGAGGTGAGTCTGGAGGTGGATGGGACTGCCCTGGCAAGCGGAGATACCGTGCTGGTGGGACAGGCGATAGAGATGATCCTCTTTGATGACAGCGGCATTGCGGTGAAGGGCAAGTCCGAGTTCATACCTCCCGTGTCGGTGGTTTTCGATGACGGTGAGCGGATAGGTTTCGGAGACAGCCTTTTCGCCATGGGCGGCGACTTCAAGGAGTCAAGGGTCCGGTTCGAAGTTCCGCAGATGGCGGGCGGCGAACACAGACTCAGCGTGACGGCTTTCGACAACGTCAGCAACTCCACGACCGAGGAGTACGACCTCACGGTCGGGCAGCAGGGGGCGGGGGCGGGCAATGTTGTCTATGCCTATCCCAATCCTGCCGGCGGAAGATGCTACATAGTCTGGGAATACGAGAACGACAAGTACGTCGAAGTGGTGGCGACGATATATACCCTTGCGGGACGAAAGATCTGGACCGGGGCGGCTCAGGGCCGGGACTCTCAGCACTTGATCGAATGGGACGGCACGGACTTCGTTGGAGATTCAGTCGCCAACGGAACCTATCTGGCCGTAGTGGAGGCGAGGGCTCCGTCCGATCCCGGCTTCGAAACCAAGGACACGATAGCAATCGCGCTGATAAGGTAAGGGAGGTTAAGTGGTATGAAGGGTATGACTTTTCTGCTGGCGATCGGCTTGCTGCTCGCGGCGGCTGCAGCGGTGTTGGCGGTCGGAGAAGCGACGGCCCCCTCGTTGATCATCTCACCGTCGGCGAGGGCATGGGGCCTGGGACAGTCCTTCGTCGCCGTGGCGGATGATGCCACCGCCATCTATTGGAACCCGGGCGGTCTGGGTTTTCTGGAGGGAACACATTTCTCACTGACCCACAGTCAGTTGATACCTATGCTTGCCGATGACGTGTATTTCGAGACTCTGAACATGACCCACCATGTGCCGGACATAGGGACCGTGGGTCTGAATGTGATCTATCTGACTTACGGCAAGTGGACGGCTACGGGTGCCGGCGGAGAGGAACTGGGCGAATTCTCCAGCTACGAGTTCGCCATCGGCGGGTATTACGGCTTCAGTCTCAGCGAGACTCTCGCAATCGGGGTGGGACTCAAGGTTTCCAGAGTCTACCTGGCCCCGGCTACGGCGCTGACTGCCGAAGGGGCCGGGTGGAGCTTCGCAGCCGACTTCGGCATTCTCGGGAAGTTGGGCAGGAGGTTCACTTACGGAATAGCGCTTCAGAACCTCGGCCCCGACATGAGTTTTGTGAGCAAGGACGAATCCGCTCCGCTGCCGCGGACGCTCAGGGGTGGTGTCGGCGTAGTTCCATTTGAGGGAGAATCCTACACTACGCTTGTTTCGTTTGAAGTCACAAAGGCGCTGATCGGCCTTGACGATATTTTCACCAGAGGGGAGTTCAGTGAGGTCAACCGCGACGCCACGATAAACGGGGGGGTCGAGATGACGGTCGCCAACTTCGTTGCCCCTCGTCTGGGTTACATCTTCGATCACGACGGCAAGATAAAAGGGTTCACCTATGGGTTCGGGATAAGGGCACCCATAGGCGGCGGTTTGAATTTCGACTATGCCAGCGTTCCCAAGGCCGAGGATTTGGGCAGGGAGAGCAAGTTCTCGATTAACTACAAGTTGTAGGGGGGTACGGTTGAGTTCGGGGGTGGGGGCAAGAGTGGCGTGCGCAGGGTTGCCGCCCCGCGGTCGTGACTGCCGGTGGAAGGCTGTGAGGGGAGGTTGATTTGAGACCAACGTTGATTGTTGCAGCAATCTGCATTGCGATTCTTGCTTTCAGGGGGGGCGCTTTGGCGGGGAAGCTGAGGATCCAGCATCCGCCTGAGGATCCGAGGCTCAAGGCTCTCAACCAGACGAGATTCACCAGATGGATCGATCCGCCTATGAAGGACCGGCCGTCGAAAAGGAGGCTGCTCAGGTCCACTCGGGGCAAGTTCCCTCCTCTTCTCGGGCAAGCTCCCGCGGACACGCTCAGGATATGCGCCATACGCGTGGAATTCGCAAACGTTCCCGATCCCTCAAAGATAAGCGGAAACGGAGGGAGGTTCGACCTCAGCGACAAGCGGCGTGAGGTGCTCGTCGACCCGCCGCCCCACGACAGAAACTACTTCTCCAAGCACATGGAAGCTCTTGCCTACTACTACCGGGCGATGTCGTTCGGACATCTTGAAATCCAGTCGGAGGTGTTCCCGCTCGAAAACGATTCCGCCTACGTACTCGAGGATGTGGGGACATATAACCCCGGCGGAGGTCCTTACACCTGGGCCGGGGAAGGACTTGAGCTTTTCTTCAAGGACGCCGTCAAGGCGGCGGATGCGGATCCCAACCTGACCTACTCCGACTTCGATGCTGTTGTCGTCTTTCATGCCGGGTCGGACTGGCAGAATGACATCGAGGGCAACAGCCCGTATGATATACCCTCTTACTTCCTCACGCTCTACGATGACAGTGTAGCTGTGGATGACAGCACTCACTTCATCGTGGACGGCGCCGTAGTGCCCGAGACCACCTCTCAGGACGGTTTCCTGAATGGAGTCAACGGTGTGCTGGCCCATGAGACCGGGCACCAGCTGGGGTTGCCGGATCTCTACGATACCGGGACGGGGATAAGTGTGGTCGGCTACTGGTGTCTCATGGATTACGGCTCGGGGATCGGGGTTGTGCTGGCCGACACGCTGACCGATGACGCCTACTACGTCAGCGGCATCCTTCCCGGTTCGCTCTGTGCCTGGAGCCGTGAGTTTCTGGGTTGGGCCCGGCCGAGGACGGTCGGCAGTGAAGGGGATTTCTCGCTCGATGCGATAGAGCTCCAGGGGGGATATCCAAGCGAAGAGATGTTGCGGGTGCCCCTGAACTCTTACGAGTATTACCTGGTCGAGAACAGGCAGGCGGACCTTGACGGGGACGGTATGGGCTTTCTCCTGAGCGATCCGGGGCCGGACTCGACGGGAGTTATACTGGGTCCGGTCAACGATGACAGTGAGTTCAACTATGAGTTTGACTTCGCTCTCCCGGGAAGCGGCCTCATGATCTGGCATATCGACCGTATCATTACACAGGTGCTCGGGCCGTTCGACTATGTGAACACCTTTCCCGAGCGTCGGGGTGTCCAAATCAAGGAGGCCGACGGCATTCCGGACCTCGGTGATTATACTTCTTTCTATTTCCTTGGAAGCGAGTACGACCCTTTCCGGGCCGGCAATAACAGCAGGTTCGCGGATGATACATATCCGGCGTCGACCAGCAATGCAGGGTGTCATTCACACATAACGATCGATGAGATCGGCGAGTCCGGCACCACGATGGATTTCCATGTGGCTTTCGACTGGAGGGTTGAGGGATTTCCTTTCGGTCTCGGAGACGATCTCCGTTTCAGCGTGCCTTCCATTCTGGCCTGCGACAGCGATGGGGATGACAGGGATGAGATCTACGCCGCGCTCACGCGGGCGGGCTGGATGGATACCCTGGGGCTGACCTATCTCAGGTCTGAAGTCCACGGTTACGAGATGGACGACCATGGGGAGATCCGGCCTATACCCGGCTGGCCCCGAAGGCTCTATGGTTCGCATCCACGAGAGCTGGCGTGCGTGGATTTCGACGATGACGGACACCTTGAGATCGTGGTAGCGGACGAGACGGCGAACATATACTGCTTTTCGGCTGACGGGACACCCTTCTTTGCGGGGTCCGACTCCCTTGGCTCCGTCTTCGAGGCGAGAGGAACCGTCAACGGAGGGCCGGTGGCGGCTGCTGTCGGCCCAGGCGTATCCGGCCCCGCGAACTTCGTGTTTGTCGGCACCGACTCCGGCTTCCATAGCCTGAGCCTGACGGAGGGTCTTCTGACCTACCTTCCGGAGGATGGTGGAGGAGGCTTCAGCAGACCGATCGCCGCCGATGTACTGGACATCGGTTCGAACCCCGAACAAGCCGAAATCCTGTTCTACAGGCAGGGCGAGATTGCCGTGTTCGACGCGGACGCACAGCAGATCATAAGTACGATTCCGGTTCCGACCGACGCGGCTCCCGACCGGGTCTACCTCTGTGCCGCCGACATCGATCGCGGGCCTGAAGACGACCTCGAGATAATCCTTGTCGATGAGGACGGCTGGGTCTTTGTCATGAAGCCCGACGGAGAGCTTCTGCCGGGTTTCGGACGCAAGGTTTGTGGGAAGGTTGCTGCCCCGCCGGCCATAGCCGACGTGAATTCGGACGGCTATCTGGAGATCGTACTGAGCGATGCCGACTACAGATCCTGGGTGCTGCTGCGCACGGGAAGCACGACCCCGGGTTGGCCCCGCTGCTGGTATGGATGCACGCTGCCGACCTGGGACAGCAGCGCCTATGCCCCGGCTTCGCTCGAGCCCCTACCTTCTCCGGTCATAATGGATTTTGACTCCGACGGCGGCCTGGACATAGTGCAGGGTTCTCTTTTCGAATGCATAGCGGCGTGGGACTCCGGCGGCAAGCGATTGGGAGGTTTTCCGCTTACGCTAGGCGGCGGTTGCTCGGCCGTGAGCTTGGGGGACCCTGACGGTGATGGCGTCCCTGAGATGCTCGCCGGCGGAGCCGATGGAAGGACCGACCTCTATCTCTTCGGCGAGTTTCTCGGCTCGATCCAGTACAGTGAGGGGTACCTCTACGGTTTCAGACATCCGCTGGCTTCCGCTGAGGCTGAATGCCCCTGGAAGACCGCGTTCTTCGACGGGACCCGCAACGCGGTATATCCCCTCGACTTGATGCCTGGACCGCCTCAACCCGGAAGCAGGCTGTTGGTAAAGGGCTCTTTCCACGCGTTTCCCAATCCGGCCGGCGAGGCTCATCCGGTCACGGGGGAAAAGAAGGTGTGGTTTGTGTTCGAGAGCGATACCGGCGGTCATGCCAGCATAGAGGTTTTCGATATCACGGGAACCGTGGTGAAGACTGTGGAGTATGATGCGACGGGGCAGTCTTCCCTGGTTGCCGTTCCCCCCGGCGGCGTCGATATCTCCGGTTTGGGGAACGGACTCTATGTATGCAGATTGAGCCTTGAGGCCGACGGGAAGAATGTTACAGACCTTTTCAAACTAGCCGTGAAGAGATAGGAGGTGGCCATGATGCTGGTGATGCGGGTTCTGGCAATCTCGGTGGGGTTTGCGGCTCTTGCTGCTGCTTGCGGAGATTGTAGCACCGGCGACGACTTCGATCTCATGGTCAGGTCGAGTATCGGCGGAATAACCTCCGATGAGCGGCCGGGCTCGCCGGTCGATGTCACCGTTCCCACCTCGGTCGGCAGGAAGTCCGTGGCCAGGGCCATGCTGCTTTCAGCTGTGCTCCCCGGGTTGGGCCAAATGTACGCCGGCGGCAGGCGGGGTTATGCGGTCGGAGGGACGATGGCCGCAGTGGATGTCATGTCCGCATGGCTCTACTTCGACAACAACCGGAAAGGGGACGACAGGAAGACCGACTATCGTGCTTTTGCCAGTGAGCATTACTCGAGGGATCGATTCGAGAAGTACGTCCGCGACACGATCGTCGCTCTCAGCCCCGATCCTGTCTTCGAGTCCTGTACGGATCCGGGGAGTTACGACAGCTCCGCATGCTGGACATCGATACATAACGTCTTCCCGCTTTCGGATGGGGACGATGCGGCATACTACGAGCAGATAGGCGACGAATACAGGTATGTCTTCGGATGGGACGATTGGTATTCCGGTCGAACTCCGAACCATGCCGATGTATGGATTGATTGGGATCCCTATACGGCGCTCCCGGCAACCATTCCGACCACATCGGTCAACCGTGACATATACAGAGACATGAAGTCGGAGGCCGACGACTTCTACGGCAGGGCGGATCGTTATGCATGGGTCATGGTGATTGGTAGGGTGGTGAGCATGATTGATGCTGCAATCCTGGTCAAGTTGATGAACAGAGACCTGGCATCTATCGGGGACAATCCCCGTTTGACTCTCAAAGCCGGGCTCAATGGCGGCCCCAACTTCAAGGTTGGACTCAAGATGAGGTTCTGAAATTGAAGATTTGGATCAGGTTCTTCTGTGTTCTCAGTATACTGGCGATTTTGGTGCCGGGGCGAGTGATCGGCGCGACAGAGGGAAAATCCATGGGGAAGGCTCTCCTTCTGTCTCTTGTCCTGCCAGGTGCGGGGCAGCACTATCTGGGCAACCATGCCCGCGCGCGGACAATGTATGTGGCCGAGGCCGGTGTATGGACGGCTTTTGCCTGTTTCAGGGTCCAAGGCGGCAATCGCAGGGACAGCTATGTGGAGGAAGCCGAGCTCTTCGCCGGGGTGAAGGGTGGGAGGAGTGACGACTACTACCGGGCCATGGCTTACTATATCTCCAGCGACGAGTACAATATGGATGTGATGAGGGATGCGCGTTTCGTGTATCCCTCTGACCGCGACAAGCAGCTCGAGTACTTCGAGACACACGGCCTCTTCGGCGATGACACGTGGGAGTGGCAGAGCCCGGATCGGCAACTTGACTTCAGAAACACCCGCACGGCCAGCAAAGAATCTTATCGCAGGGCTGTCTTGACCACCGGCTTTGCAGTGCTCAATCGGGTGGTCAGTGTGGTCGATGTCTATCTGTCATTCAAGCTGGACAAATCTCGGCACCGGGTTTCCCGTCCGCAACTGAGGGTCGATCAGAACGGGGACGATGGTTTCCGCGTTTATCTGTCCACACCATTCTAAATGAGATCTTGCCTGTGCACATCGTTCCTTCGCTCGATCGTGCACCTGCAGGCTTGCTCGCTTCTCGTCCTTTGTCTCTGGGTCGGCGCCTGCGCGGGGCCGGCGGATGCCGCCGGCAAGCCCGATGCGCATACCGTGAAGCACCTCAAATCGATTGCCTGCAAGGATCGCACGACCGGGATCGAGTTTCCGCCACTGGGGATATGTTTCGACGTCGCGGGCGATCTCTACGTCATAGACTCGGACAATTCCCGCATCTACGTGGCGGACGGGAGTGTGGATGCTCTGACGTTTTTCAGCGAGTGTCCCCGCGACTACCCCGCATGCGATTTCATTGACCTTGCAGGCAACGAGGCCGGAGGTCTCTTCGTCTCCGAGAGATCATATGGTTCGATCCTCGAGCTTGACCGATGGGGTGAGCTTGGGGCCTACGTCGACGCGGGTGATGGAGTGGCGGGAATCGGAAGGGGGAAGGCCGGCCGGGTCTTCGCCGCGATGAGTATAGATGGTAGTATACGTATGGTGGATTTCGACATCCAGACCGAGGCCCTCGAGACCACGATCGCACACGACGACGTCAATGCCTACCCGGTTGACTGTTGTGTGCTTGAAGACGGGACTGTGATCGTCACGGATTCGTTCTCGCGGCAGGTGCTTTTTCTGAGCGATCTGGGCAAGATCAAGGCGATTGCACGGGGTTTTGACCTCAAGAGCCCTTTTGGAGTGACCTGCATGGACGACCGGCTTGTTCTTGTTGCGGATTCCGGGCAAGGTCTGGTTGCGGTGTTCGACCGCAAGGGTGATTTCCTGTATAGTTTTGGGAGTGGCCTTCTGGACATGCCGACCTTCCTCGACGCGACCGCCGACGGCCTGGTCTGCGTATCCGACGCCGGAAAGATGACCATAGAGGTTTTTGAAATTGGAGAGGTTTCCAGCAAGTAGGCGAGCCGGCTTCTTGTGCCTCGGCATACTGGTGGTACTCGTAGGGACCGCCATAGGCGGACCCGTGAGTATATCCTGCCGCCGGACGGAAGCATTTACGGCCGAGGAGTCCCAGCATGTACTTCATCTCTCACATCGCCTGGTCGTCGCCTTGAGTGACAGCGTCTTTGCGGGAGGCGAGACTCTTGTGCGGGGCGAGGACTACCGTATGGACTATGCCGAGGGCATGGTCTATCTGAATCGGGCCCTTGCCGGCGGGGACTCCGTCCACGTTTGTTATGCGTACCTTCCGCCCGGGCTCAAGCCCAGCTACTGCCTTAGACCGGTGGGGAGGAAACTCGATATGGAGATGGACCGGCCCGATTCGGATGGGCCTCCAATCCGGAGGCAACGGTCTTATGACATAAAAGCTTCCGGATCCAAGACCGTGAGTATCGAGACGGGTTCCTTCAAGGAACTCCGTGTCAACCAGTCGCTCAACCTCTCACTCGGAGGCAGCATCGGGGAGGATGTCGAGGTCCGGGGAGTGCTTTCCGACAGGGATGTGACATTCGACAATGTCGGCTCCACGACCAGGCTGAGAGATCTCGATCGTATCTATATGGAGGTCCGGTCGCCGAACGCCTATGCGCGCGTCGGCGATCTAGAGATAAACGAATCGCCCGGGGATCTGTTGAGTTTCCGGCGTAACATGACCGGCTTTCTCGGCAACGCTTCCTATGGTTCGAAAGAGTTCACAGCATCCGGGGCTGCATCGCGGAGCAGGTACGAAACGATCGAAGTGAGGGGCAAGGAAGGTATTGCTGGCCCCTATTTGGTGGCAGGGGGTGATGGGGAGCAACCCGATATCGTGAAACACTCCGAGAGAGTCTGGTTGGACGGCCGTGAGATGGCCCGCGGCAGTGAGGCCGACTACATCATCGATTATGCACTCGGTGAAATCTACTTCAACCCCAGGCACATCATCCGGGAGGATGCGAGAATCATCGTGGATTACGAATCCCGGGAAAACGACGACCGGCGACAGTTTTATTTCGCGCGTTCGAATCTCGATTTGGGTTCGCGGTCCTCAGTGGCCTTGAGCTTTGTGAACGAAGGCTACTCGCCCGCGGGATCCGATCCGCTCGTGACCGATTCGAATCTGCAACCTGTTCTGGGTTCGGGCGACGGGGCTTGGGTCGACGGAGGTCGCTTTGTCGGCCCGGGCAAAGGCGACTACATCAGGGTGGATCTGGACACCCTCGGCTATTATGAGTTTGTCGGCGTGGGGCTCGGCGATTACAAGGTGACTTTCACCCAGGTAGGACCCGGCGAAGGCCGGTACAGCTATGTCTTTTCCGAGGACTTCGATACCTACGCCCATGTCTATACCGGGACGGGCGATTACACGGATATGGTCAGGGCGTTACCCAGGGTGAATTCCCGTGTGGTCCATGTGAAGGCGTCGGCGCAACCGGTTTCATGGATGGAGCTGATCTCCGAAGCCGCCCAGTCGGAAGGCCACTGCGAGCAGCCTGGGGAGGTCTGGACTATGAAAACCGACCGGGCCTATGAGCTGGGGCTTAGAGCCGCCGGCGAGCTTCCCGAGTTCAGCGGCGTCTCCCTGGGCAGTATTGAAATCGATGCCGGTCGCCGGTCGGTGGGCCCTTACTACATAGGCTTTGATAGGCTGAGGAGACCTGACTTCCTGGAATTCTGGGCCCAGGAACCCCCGGACGGTTTTGAAAAAAGCAATCATGCCGGTCTCACCCACAGGATAGGTGAGAAACTCCGCACGGCCTTCGAGGTGGGTTCGATCGAAACCGGTGCCGGGAACTCGCGCAGGTACCGGGCCGGGGTGGATCTCGGCGACGAGACCCTTGGTATCAGCGCCTCGACCCAGGTTGCGCGAATGGTCACGGGGCAGACCGCCAGGGGCAGCGAGATGAACGGAGTGGTACTGAGGGTGCCCCTCAAGCCGGTGCAGCTCAGTGTAGGCCGCAACTACGAGCTCAGAGCGAAGCTCAGGGACAGCACCTCGATCAGGCGGGATGAGTACTACTCGAAAGCGGGGATCACCGGCAGGTATGGGGGCGTTCATCTGGCGTTTTCGACAACTTCCGAGGAGCGAGATGCAGGCGTCGGCTGGTTTGACTATTCGTCGATCCAGGAAGGGAACCTGGAGATAGAAGCGCGGGCAGGCAAGGCGCTGGCTCTGCGAGGGGGTGTCTCCCGGCGTAGAACAGCATATTCGGAGGGTGTGGGTCTCGGTGATAACCAGGCGACCGGTGCGGATCTCCATATGAACCTCAGAGACGTGTCGGTCATAAGCTCGATGTCCATGGATTACAGGCTGGCGAACACGCTCTCGACGCTCTATGAAAGCAAGCTGGTCAAGGTGGGATCCGGCGACTATGACAGCCTGGGCAACTACCGACCCGATGCCGGTGGATATGCTCTTTCACGGCATGAAACCGGCAAGCAGCCGGTTACCAGTGTAAAAGCGGGCCTGATGCTGGAACTCGGACGCAAGGGCAAGGTAATACTGGACCGATCGCTCTCATCGAGAACGGAGATAAACATCGAGGGAGAAACTTCAGGCGGACCGATAGAGAGGCTGGCCCTGCTTCAGTCCGGTTACCTGCTCAACAGTTCCGATGCTGTTTATGGTCTGGTCGATGTCAGGCAGGAAGTGGTGGTAAGGCGGAGCAGGGCCCTGACGATGTCCATAAGTGTCAGAGGTTCGCGATTGCTTGATGCACGGTGCTCGATGAGACGCGAGCGGAAGAACTCGCTCGAGCTTCATGGGAGAGTCTTAAGCAGCGGTTTCAAGGGCATGAGCATCAGGTTGGAAGGTAAGACGTCCACATCCGAATCGGAGTGGCGCACCGAAACCGGGTGTGTCACACCCACGCGCCGGACACGGCTTGCCGGGCTGAATCTGGAGAAGAGCATAAGGACGGGTCTGGATAGCCGCATGAAGATGGAGGTCTCCGATGAAGACAAAACCGAGCCTCGATCGCACTTACTCGAGACCCGGTTCGGGCCCGGCATCACGCTTTTCGCGGGTCCTCTGAGGTGCGACGCCAACCTGGAGATCCGGAGAGTCCTCCGCTCCGATAGCGAGGTTGCCGCTGTGACGCCGCGACGGGACTCGATAGACTGGAACTCCAGAATCAACACGCGCCATGGAAGGCACACATCGCTGTCGGTTGAGTACTCGGGCCACAGGTACCAGGGTCTTCCTGCGGTGCACAGTGTCAGGGCCTCTTTGAGCGCCACTTTTTAGGTTGCCATGAGAACCATGTTCTTCACTCTACTGGTGGCTGCGACAGTCGGACACTTCTCCTGCATGGCCGCGGAACTGGTTGTTGAGGGCAGCAGGCAACTTCCGCGGGACAGCATCCTCGATGCCGCCGCCATGGCGTGTTCGAATCCCGATTCCGTCTGTGTGAGGGCAATGTGTCAAGCGGTGGCCGAACGGTACTGGGAAGATGGCTACCTTGATGTCGCCGTGACTTGTGACAGGCTTCATCCGGGCAGTGACACTGTTCTGATATCGATCACGGAGGGTGCGGTCAGCACGCTCAGGTCGGTCAGGATAGTGGGCTCGGGAGCCTTCGGTGTGTCCGAACTCGAGCACGTGTTCGATGATGATATAGGCTTGCCTTTCTCCCCCAATCGACTCGAGCAGGGGATCGGGATCTTACTGGGGTTCTATGACAGGCACGGTTTCCCGACAGCCGTCGTTCAACCTGAGACCGTCTCAAGGGAGGGGGGTTGGGTCGACGTGACGCTACGAGTGGATGAGGGCCGTGTGGCGAAGATAGGCCGGGTGATATTCAACGGACTGACCGGGACCCGGAGGGGAATCCTCCTTGCAGAAAGCGGAATGTCTGAGGGCGAGGCCTATGACGGCGGGCGGATCGCAGAAGCCAGGATGAGGCTCATAGCTTTGGGGGTTTTCGAGAGTATATCGGAACCCAGCTTGAGCTTCGGTGACGGTGACACCACTGTGGCGGTGGCCTTCGAGGTGGTCGAGGCGAAAACCAGCCGGGTAGAGGGGCTTATGGCCTATGTGCCCTCGCAGGAGGAGGGCAAGGTGGTTGGATCGCTGGATCTTGAACTGGGCAACATCGCGGGCACTCTGAGAAGGCTTCGGGTCCTCTACGACCGGTCCGGCCCCGACCGGCTGCGTTGGAGCATTGCCTACCATGAACCGAGACTGGGCGGCACACCGATTTCGCTTGAGGCAGGAGTATCGTCGGATGTGATCGAGACTTCGTTCGCCCGAAGGAAACTCACCTTGGGGATCAAGTTCAGAGGGGAGGCGAGGTTGGAGCTGGGTCTGGGAGGAATCCTGGGTGTCACGAAGGACAGGAGCGAAGGTGGGGACGAAGGGGACTTCAGTGAGCGCGGGGTCTCATTTGATTTGCGTTATGAGGGTAGAGACCGGCCGGTCAATCCGCTCTCCGGCGGCTTTCTGGCTGTTTCTCATGAGGTGTCGTTACTGAGTTTCGATGACGAAGGTGTCGAGGATCGAACCCTGTCAAGCCTTGACGCCGAAGCGGGACACGTAACCGAAGTGACACGCGGCAATGTTATTGCAGTCGGTGCAAGGTTCAGGGGTGCTTTTTCCAGCTCGGGCCCGGTCCCTTCGTCTCACGTCATTCGCCTGGGTGGCGCCGGAAGCCTCAGGGGATATCCGCAAGAGTGGTTCAGTGTGGAGAAGGCCCTTGTTGTTACGCTTGAGGCCAGGCGAGTCCTCGGGAGCAGTTCCTGCGTGTATGCTTTCATCGACGGCGCAACTTTCGAGGGCGGGACGCGTGAGTTCGGAGATCTGAATGGGGTTCCTTTGGGCTATGGTGTGGGTTTCATGGGAGGTTCGCGCAACGGTGTCTTCCGTCTGGAGATAGCCCTCGGTCGCGGCGACGGTTTCTCGGATGCAAAGCTCCACCTGGGATTGGTGCAGCGCTTTTGATGTGGTAGCGGTTGACTTGCCCCTTTGCGTGGGATATATTCGTGCTCGGAGGGATCTTTAGAACGGCAAATCACCTTCATCTGTGGAGATCTATATGACCCAGATCGAATCCGCCAGGCGGGGCGAAGTCACCGACGAAATCAGAGCAGTCGCCGAAAAGGAAAAGCGGAGCCCCGAATTCATCATCGACGGCCTTCGCAGTGGTACGATTGTCATACCGGTCAACAGGCTCAGAAGGGGAAGACACGCGATAGGCATAGGCGCCGGGCTTGCGACCAAGGTGAATGCCAATATCGGAAGCTCATCGGACCAGATCAGCCTGGAGACCGAGCTGGAGAAACTCGACGCCGCTCTTGACGCAGGCGCTGACACGGTGATGGATCTCAGCACCGGCGGTGATATCGAGGCCATACGGAGGGCCGTGCTTAAGGCCGCCGCCGTGCCTGTAGGGACGGTTCCGATATACGAAGCAGCCATCCGAGCGGTCAAAGCGGGCAAAGCCATGGTCGAGATGACGGAGGACGAGATCTTCCAGACCGTCGAAGACCATCTCAAGTCCGGCATAGACTTCGTGACCGTCCATTGCGGAGTCACCAGGCCGGCGATAGCAAAGCTTCGGGAATGCGGGAGATTGACCGATGTGGTGAGCCGGGGCGGGTCGTTCACCTTGGAGTGGATGTACTATAATGAGAAGGAGAATCCGCTCTATGCGGGGTACGATCGCCTCTTGGAGATGGCCCGCGAGTATGACGCGACGCTCAGCCTGGGTGACGGGTTAAGGCCCGGCTCGCTCGCCGACGCGACCGATCTTCTCCAGATCAGCGAAATGGTTGTCCTTGGCGGGCTGGTGAAGCGCGCCAACGAGGCCGGCGTTCAGGTCATGGTTGAAGGTCCGGGTCACGTGCCACTCGATGAGGTCGAGGCAAACGTGGTGCTTGAGAAGAAGATGTGTTTCGGAGCCCCCTTCTATGTCCTGGGGCCGTTGGTTACCGACATCAGTGCCGGGTATGACCACATAGCCGGTGCGATAGGCGGTGCGGTCGCTGCCGCCGCGGGAGCCGATTTCCTGTGCTATGTGACGCCGTCCGAGCACCTGAGGCTCCCCACGGCTGAAGATGTGAGGGAGGGAGTGGTGGCCACCAGGGTGGCGGCCCATGCCGGGGATATCGTGAAGCGAATTCCCGGTGCCTACGAGTGGGATGCGGCCATGTCGACTGCCAGAAAGAATCTGGACTGGGACCTGATGCTCAATCTTGCGCTTGATCCCCGCCGGGCCAGGAAGATCAGGGATAGCTCCGAACCTCATGACACCACTCTGTGTACGATGTGCGGCGAGTTCTGCGCCATGAAGAAAGTCAAAGGTGTCCTGGGGAACAAGAAGTAGATCCCTCGTTGTACCCCGTTATCTTACGAAGGCGAGGTGTTGAATCTTGGATGCAAACCTGAACCGTAGAACGCATATAAGGGCTCCCAGGGGGACCGAGCTTACCTGTAAGGGCTGGGCCCAGGAGGCCGCCATGAGGATGCTCATGAATAACCTCGACGGCGAGGTTGCAGAGAAACCGGAGGAGCTGATCGTCTACGGCGGCTCAGGAAAGGCCGCCCGCAACTGGGCGGCATACGAAGCCATTGTAAGATCGCTGAAGGACCTCGAGCATGATGAGACACTTCTTGTGCAATCGGGCAAGCCCGTTGCGGTCTTCAAGACCACACCTGATGCCCCGCGGGTGCTCATAGCCAACTCACTTATGGTTCCGGCCTGGGCTACCTGGGAGAACTTCTGGGAGCTGGAAGGCAAGGGCCTGATCATGTACGGCCAGATGACCGCGGGCAGCTGGATATACATAGGTACGCAGGGCATACTCCAGGGCACATATGAAACACTTGCCGAGCTTGCCCGGCAGCATTTCGGCGGAAGCTTGAGAGGCAAGCTGGTTCTCACGGCCGGTATGGGTGGCATGGGAGGGGCCCAGCCGCTGGCCGTAACCATGAATGAAGGCGTATGTCTCAACGTGGAGGTTGACAGGAAACGGGTCGAGCGTAGGCTCGAGACCGGCTATTGTGATGCCATAACCGAGAGCCTGGATGATGCGATACGGATGGTCAAGGAAGCCTGTGAGAAAGAGGTCCCGAGGTCGGTGGGTCTCGTGGCCAATGCAGCCGATACACACCCTGAGCTCTTGAAGCGCGGGATCGTTCCCCATGTAGTTACCGACCAGACCTCGGCCCACGATCCCCTAGGCGGTTACGTGCCTAACGGGATGACCTTCGAGGAGGCCGTCGATCTGAGGAAGCGGGCCCCCCGCGAGTACATAAGCCGGTCCATGCAAGCCATAGCAGTTCACGTCAAAGCGATGCTGGGCTTCAAGGCCAAAGGCTCAATCGTCTTTGACTACGGCAACAATATCCGGGGACAGGCGGCCAAAGCGGGTGTGGAGAAGGCCTTCGACTTTCCCGGTTTCGTTCCTGCCTATATCAGACCGATGTTCTGTATGGGCAAAGGGCCGTTCCGCTGGGCTGCGCTCTCCGGAGATCCCGAGGACATATACCGGACGGATGAGGCGGTTCTGGAGGAATTCCCGGAAGATGAAGGGCTTGCACGCTGGATAAACCTGGCCAGGGAGAAGGTCAGATTCCAGGGACTTCCCGCCCGGATATGCTGGCTGGCGCACGGAGAAAGGGCGCGGTTCGGGAAGCGGATCAACAGGATGGTCAGGTCGGGTGAGCTCAAGGCCCCCATAGTGATCGGCCGGGATCACCTTGACAGCGGTTCGGTGGCATCGCCCAATCGCGAAACGGAAGCTATGAAAGACGGCAGCGATGCGATCGCCGATTGGCCTGTGCTCAACGCCCTGCTGAATGCTGTGTGCGGGGCCACCTGGGTTTCGGTACACCATGGAGGAGGCGTCGGCATCGGCTATTCCATACATGCCGGCATGGTCATTGTGGCGGACGGAACGGATGATGCCGAGCGCAGGCTGGAGAGGGTGCTGACCGTGGATCCCGGTCTGGGTGTGGCCAGGCATGCCGATGCGGGGTACGATCTGGCCGTCAGGGTCGCGCGGGAGCATGGCATAAAGATACCCATGTCACAGACGGACTGAATCGCCCGGGAGCGCGGGCGGAGGGTGTTCGGTTACCTGAGATGGCGGACCTACTGATTAAGAACGCGGGTCAGATCGTGACCTGCGATCCGCTTCTTTTTGATTCCTCCGACGAGGGCGACAAGAGTGTAGGTGTCATAAACGATGGCTCCGTCCTGGTCTCCGACGGCCGGATCCGGGCGATCGGTGATGTCGGAGATCTACCTCTCTCCGGCTCCGGGGCGCTTGAGGTCCTGGATGCATCCGGTATGGTGGTGTTGCCGGGATTGGTGGACTGCCATACCCATACGGTTTTTGCAGGCACCAGGGAGAGGGAATTCGAGCTCAGGATCGGCGGGGCATCGTACATGGAGATCGCCGAGAAGGGAGGAGGCATAAACTCCACGGTGGCCGAAGTAAGACGAGCCTCGGAAGAGGATCTGGTGAGGACGGCTCTTCCCCGTCTGAGGTCCATGCTCCGGAGCGGTACTACGACGGTGGAAGTGAAGAGCGGTTACGGGCTGGATCTCGGCAATGAGGTCAAGATGCTGCGGGCGATAGCAAGAGCCGGGGAGGCTCAGCCCGTAGACGTCGTCCCGACTTTTCTGGGAGCCCATGAGTTCCCTCTTGAATACAGAGGGGCCAGGGACCGTTACGTAGATCTGGTTCTGGATGAGATGATCCCTGCGGTCTGTGAAGAGGGGCTGGCGGAGTTCTGCGACGTTTTCTGCGAGCAAGGTGTTTACACCGCGAAACAGGCGCGATTGATATTGGAGCGTGGAAAAACCTATGGGCTCAAACCCATGATCCATGCCGACGAATTCGCCGAGTCCGGTGCCGCGGAAGTCGCCGCAGAAGTGGGGGCTGTCTGCGCCGGGCATCTCGGTTTTGCCTCGGTGGAAGGCTTGAATGCGATGAAACGCGCCGGCACGGTTGCTGTTCTGCTTCCCGGTGTGGGTTTCGGCCTAGCCAAGCCCAGGTTTGCCGATGCCAGGAGGATTCTGGACCTGGGACTCGATGTTGCGCTGGCAACGGACTTCAATCCCGGGAGCTCGATGGTGAATTCCCTTCTGATAATCTCGAGCCTGGCCTGTTCGTTTATGAAGATGACTCCATCTGAAGTGATACTGGGCATAACCAGGAACGCAGCCAAGGCCTTGGGGCGAGAAGCTTCGATCGGAAGTCTCTCGCCCGGCAAGAATGCCGACCTTGTGCTGTTCAGAGCGCCCGATTTCAGATATATCCCATATCACTTGGGGGGCGACATTGTCGAAACGGTGATAAAAGGCGGAGTAGTCGTATTCGACAGTACTCAAGCGATGCCCCGGACAAGCCGAACTAGTACTCCTGAGGCAGGATAAATGATAGAATCGGGGATGACTGCCAGGCCTGTCGGACTTCCCGTTGCCACGGATTTGTGCGGTGGGACGGATGATTCTGCATGCCGTGGACTTCCCCGATCTTTGCGGAACCATACGCTTCGGGTTCTAAACGGGGGTGGTGCGTGTCCGAAGTTCTGGAGATAAGGAAGAGAGCCCACGAATACGTCCAGGCGGGCGACCTGGATCTGGCCCTTGAGGAGTACAGGAAACTCCTGAGCGGTGAAGACGTCGATCCCAATATCTATAATCTGATGGGCGATGTCCATTTCAAGAAGGGCGAACAGGCGGAAGCGTTTCATCAATACAATGAAGCGGTCAAGAGATATGCGAAAGACAGCCTCTACAGCAACGCCATCGCCGTTTGCCGCAAGATGCTCAGGCTGGATGCGACCTGTATCGACGCTCACAGATTGCTGGGAGAGCTCCATATAGAACAGGGGTTCGGCGGTGAGGCTGTCGGTTATCTTCTGGAGTACTCGGCCAAGCTTATTGAGAAGGGGAACATGGAACGGGCCGCGGAGTCGCTGAAGCGGGTGATAGAATTCGCGCCGGGCAAGGTGAAGGTCAGGGAGCAGCTGGCAGACGTTTACCAGCACCTGGGCTTTGTGGACGAAGCGAGGAGCGAGCTGCTTGCAGCGTGCGAGATCCACGAGCAACAAGGTGAAAAGGACCAGGCGGCCCGGTTAAGGGATAGGGCAGAGGGCATGGGTGGATCCGCGGAGGCCGTGGAAAGCGAAGTCAGAGTGGAGGGAGAGGGGGCGGACCGTGTTGAGATAGTGCACAAGCGGATTGGGCTTGCGCACCACGTTCCCCTCAAAATAGAAGAGGTCCTGAGCAGCTTCCAGGAGGAAGTCAAGAAGGCGATCGGAGAGGAAGACTACCAGTGTCATTACGACTTGGGGCTTTCCTACCTGGACCTCGAATTCTATGATGAGGCCCTCGCCGAGTTCGGTGTCGCCCGCAGGATGCCCGAGTTGGAGCTCAGCAGCATCGAAATGCTCGGATACTGTTTTGTCGAGAAAGGTGATGTTGAGCTGGCGATTGAGGAGCTCAAGGCCGGGCTTGAGATAGAGGGCCACCCAAGTGAAGACCTCCTTGGACTGCGGTATAATCTCGCACTTGCATATGAGAAGCTCGGTCAGGTTGAGGAAGCATCTAAGCAGTATGAGCAAGTATGCAGCATAGATCCTTCTTTCAGGGATGTTAGAACAAAGATTGAGGAGCTAAGGAAGACATCATGAGCGATGACAAAGACCGGCTTGACCTTCATATCCACACCACTTACTCCGATGGCGACATGACCCCGGAGGAGGTCGTCAAGGAGGCCCAGCGCGTCGGGCTTGCGGGCGTAGCAATTACGGACCATGATGAGGTGACAGGTGTTGACGTCGCAAGGGAAGCAGCGGGACCCGGGTTCGAGGTGGTTTCCGGAGTGGAGCTGAGTACTTCGGACGGCAAATGCGACGTACACATTCTGGGGTATCTGATAGACACCAAGAGTGAAGATCTGCGCAGGTACCTGGATCTCTTCCGTGAAGCAAGGCGGACGCGGGGCATCCGCATGGTTGAACGGCTGCGGGAAATGGGTGTGGACATTGAGGTTGACGCGGTGCTGGACAGAGCGGGTGGCGGTTCGGTGGGCCGGCCCCACATAGCGGCCGCCCTTGTGGAGAACGGTGCGGTTGATTCCGTGGAAGCTGCTTTCAAGAAGTACATCGGGTTCCACTCTCCTGCTTATGTGGCCAAGTACCAGCTCAAGCCTTCCGATGCGTTCCGCCTGATTAGGGATGCCGGTGGTGTGGGGGCAATGTCCCACCCGGGCACAACGAGAAGGGACGATCTCATCACGGATTTCGTTGGCGAGGGCATGAGAGCCATTGAGATATACCATCCGAAGCATAGTGAGGGCGACATAGCGCGCTATGGGAGGCTTGCGGAGAAGTTGGGCCTGGTTGTGACCGGCGGGTCGGACAGCCATGGGAGGCGGAATGAGAAGCTTCACATTGGGGCTTATACGGTGCCGCACTCAACCATAGATCTGCTCAAGAAGGCACGTTCCTACTGATTCACGGTCTACCTATCGCTTGACACTCCAAAGGATTGCGGTTAAGATCGCATTGAAACGTGGGGTTGTCCGTTCGAATCGGGGGAGGTCAATGCTGATCCTGGTTTTTGACTGTGAAGCTTACGGTGTCGAGTACCTGCTCTGGAGATCTGACGATAACATGGTTCTTGCTCGTGGTTCCGTGACCGGGGTTGGAACCAGATCGGCGATTCTCAGGCACCGGCCCGGTGCACAGTCGACTCACCAGCTGGTGCGTGAGGTGTCCGATGTCCGCAGTGCCGTGAAGTGGGCAGTATCCACGCTGGTCGATCCGAAGATAGGAATACTCAAGGATCAGAACGAGATCGGGGCTGTTGGTCACCGCGTCGCCCATGGCGCGAGCAAGTATACCAAGCCCGCTCTCATTTCCGAGGAGGTGCTTGACGACATTGCCGACTTTGCGGACTACGCGCCGAGGCACAACCCTTATAACATCGAGGGAATAAAGGCTTCCAGAACCCTGCTGCCCGGTGTTCCGCATGTAGCTGTATTCGATACCGCCTACTATTCGACCCTTCAACCCAAGTCATATCTCTACGGGCTCCCTTACAAGTACTACTCCCAGTATGGAGTCAGGAAATACGGATTCCACGGTCCGTCGCATCGATACGCTTCGGAGCGGGCTTGCTTTCTCGCAGGAATCGACTTCACGAAAGCGAAGATCATAAGCATGCATTTGGGCCGGGGTTCAAGCGTCACTGCCACTCTGGCCGGGAGATGCGTCGAGACCTCGATGGGTTTCTCTCCCTTGGAAGGGCTGGTCATGGAGACCCGCTGCGGCGATATAGATCCCGAGGCGGTCATCTATCTCATGGCCAAGGAGGAACTCTCGGTCCGAGCCCTCAGCGATCTGCTTCATCGCAGGTCCGGAGTACTCGGCCTCTCGGGCCAAGGGGACTTCGGCGATGTGGTGGAGAAGGCCCGGGAAGGCGACGAGAGGGCTTTGGATGCTCTGGGTGTTTTCGTCCACAGCATACGCAAGTATCTCGGCGCGTATGTTCTCGAGCTGGGCGTGCCGGACATCATTGTGTTCACCGCCTTTATGGCGGAGGGATATCCGGTGGTGCGTAAGATGGTCTGTGAGGGTCTGGAGTTTCTTGGCATCAAACTTGACGATAAGGTCAACGAGTCTGTGATTGACGCAGAGGGTGAGATCAGCGCGGCGGATTCCACCGTCAAGATCTATACGATGCCGCACAACGAGGAGCTGATCATAGCCCAGCGCCTCCACCGCTACATCGAGGAAACCGGAACCCCCCAGACCTCGTAGCGCGGCCCATCCCACGCCAACCGGTGTCTTGTGTAGCATCGGGGTTCCATCCCCGACGGTAGTGGGCTGCGTTCGCCGCTCCGTCGCTGTTCAGGCTCACATTCGTCGTGACGGGAGTCACAGCGCCACGAGGCGAGCGGCTTCGCTCCGGCACCATGTGCATACCGCTGCCGCTCCGGTGCCGACCGATGGTCGGGGCGGTATTGGTGGGGCTTGACAGTGTGGCATGCAAGCTGTAAGGCTTTCACCTGAAGAATCGAAGGTGGACGCATGGCAAACAGGAGTTGCAGGTGGTGATGGTCGCCGGGCATATCCGTAGGTTGAGCATGGCGGCAGCTCTGGTTGCAGCGGGGGTCGCGATCGGGTATGTCTTGGCCGGGGTGCCGAACGTCGAGGGCGTATCGGCCGTGAGTTTTTTTGCGGGATACCACCTGGGTATGGGCGGGGGGGCTTTGGT
>CAZRAU010000038.1:11641-26620 GCA_964598025.1 uncultured bacterium | reverse complement strand
GTGGACACCTTCCGCGAGAACGAGCCCTATTCCGACGATATGACTTTGATAGTGCTTAAGCGGTCCGATCCTATCTCTGAAGCACCATCTTCCTGACCGACCTCTGCTCGCCGTCCTCAAGCACTGCGAAGTAGGTACCCGTGGCAACCGGGGCACCCTGGTCGTTGCGCCCGTCCCAAATGATGCTCTGCGCACCCGTCAGGCGCGCGCCTTCGGCGAGCGTCTTCACAAGCTCCCCTTCGACCGAGTAGACTCTGATACTCACAGCGCGCCCGGCCGGGGCATTGAAGCTTATTGTGAATTCCGATTGGGACGGATTGGGCATGGCGACAAGCCGGTCGGGCGAGCCACCCACGATATTGATCGCAGGTTCCCTCCCGGTGGGCGCCATGGGTACCATCATCTCCTGCTCCGTAAGCAGGATCCTCAGGCTGAAGGAAAGCGTGTGCGCCCGGCTCATGATCCGTCCGGCGACATTACCGCCGGGGCCTGCCTCGGGGTCACAGGTATGGGGTATGGCCGGCGTGGTTCGCGCTATGTAAGCGATCCGGTCCACGCCTATCGCCGCGAGCCTGTATCTTTTGATTCCGTATGCAGCGCGCGCGGCAGCCAGGAGGTTTGTCATTCTGGTGTATTTCTCCGGAGGAATCCAACTCTGGTTCTGGGTGACGGCACTATCCAAGTAAGCGAACTTGAGGGCGATTACATCGGTCACCTTCCGGGAGTCCGATGCGAACGCGAACACCGAGAACTCGTCGTCTTCGGAAAGCCTCTTCCCTGTGCGCGCCAGGATGGGGCTCTTGAGATCTTCGGTATCGATCATATCGACCGTGATATCTCTCCACGTGTCACATTCGCCGGAAGGGCGCACGAACACCCTCACCTGCTTGGCTTTCACCCCGGGAGGAAAGTCGCCTTCATTGGTGAGAGCTACTCTGGAAACATACTCGAAGGTCGCGGTAGTGGAGACATCATAGAAGTCCCCGAAGAATTCGACTCCCGCAGGAGGCGGGCACGACTGAGTCGGGGAAACATTTACGTAAAGAGAGCCCGCCTCGCTGACACGGGCGAAGCCAACGTCGAGCTTGTCGGGGATCACGTGCACGATGACGCTGTCGCCGGTGGGCACAGGGTCAGTATAGGTCCCAGCCGAATAGATCAGGATACTGTCGCCGTAACCTGCAACATAGAGCAGCCCGTCATGGAAAGCAGCGCCTTGGAGGTCAATACCACCGGTACCGCCCAGAAGGTGGGCATCGACCCTCTCGGCTATCTTGGTGGACTCGAAAAGCGAGTCGGTGTAATTGCTGCTGGTGAAGAACAGGTGCTCCCCGGTCCCCGTGACACTTGTCGGGGAAAGACCGTAAGAATACGGGATGTCGGAAAGCGAGTACGCCCCAAGTATGAAGCCGGTCTCCTCCATGAGATAGAGCGAGTCCACCTCGGAGTCGGTGACCCAGAGAGCATCATAGTCGGCCCCGGGTCCCATATCCTGCCAGGCCAGGCCGGAGGGTGCGGTGATGCGATCATTGGAGATGTTGTTATGCAGGTATACACCCCCGTCGTCGAATTCGAACGAGAGGAACTTGCCGTTCCCGGCATCGGCGACCCAGTATATCATGTCCCCGGCATACGCACCGCCGGTGAAGTAGGGATGATACAGGTTGCCGTAGGGAACATCCCATGCATATGAATCCATGACAAACCCGTCACTGGGACTTATGACATAGACAAAGGATGTAGTGTCGTACACCACCGTCGCAAAGAGGTACTCCCCGGCGCTCTCCAGACCCGTCACCGGGCAGGTGGATGGCCCCGGCTGCGGGGCCGGGATCTTCCCGACAAGAGTGTAGTCCGCAGACGCCGAGGTCGCAAGTGCTACGACCAATGCCAAACTCAGGCCCAAAAGGGCGATTCCAGTCCTCATTGCGCGTCCCTCCTCAAAGCGGAACCGTAAGCTCTGCAGTTACTTTTCGTAATTGTAGCATGCTGCAGGAATTATTTCAAGCCAAAACCAAGGGCCACGGGGGAGTGCAAAGTTGGGGACACAGCCTTGGGGTCAGATCTTGAAAATCGAATTCTCGCAGGAATTCAATCTTCAAGATCTGACCCCTCTATGTCTTCGCTTGCATCACTATCTGAGTATCAGCTTCTCAACACTGGTCTGCGCGCCCTGGCTCATGACGGCGAAGTAGGTGCCCACCGCAACGGCAGTACCGGCATCGTTCCGGCCGTCCCAGGTTGCGGTCATTTGACTTTCGGGCGCCACTCCTTCAAGGAGCGTGCGCACCAGCCGGCCGTCGACCGCATATATCTTGAGGCTCACGGGGGCAGAGCCCTCAGGTGAGAACCTCATGCTGAAGCCCGAAGCGGATGGATTCGGACTCAGTGCGAGCCCACCATCGCCCTTTGCGGCCCCGAGGATCTTCAAGCCCGGGGGCCCCACCAGCAGCCGCTCCTCCACTAGCTGGCGGAGACTGAAGGAGAGCGTATGGGCCCTGGCCACGATCCTGCCGGCCAGGTTGCTACCCGGATTGTCGGGATCGTAAGTATGGGGGATCTCAGGCGCGGCCATGGCCACCTCCGCGATCCGGTCGACCAACCTCGCCGCCCGTTCGTACCTGCGGGCAGCCGTCGCGGCCCGGGCCTCGGCAAGAAGGGCATTCATGAGGTTTATAGGATCGATCGGGAACCCTCCCACGGCATCGATGGCCTCCTCGAGATAAGTGTATTTCAGATTGACGACATCCATGGGATGCCGCATGTCCTCACCCAAAATGAAGACCGAGAACTCATCGTCTTCGGAGAGCCGCTTGCTTATACGCGCAAACGTCCGGCCGCGCTCGGTCTCAAGAATCTCAAATGGGGCCACCGTCACATCCATGTAGGGCGTGCATTCGCCGGAAGGCCGCCGGAAGATCCGCACACGCCGGGGATTGACACCTTCAGGCATGGGTTCCTCAACCATGACGGCCACGCGGACGACATATTCGAAAGATGCCGTGGTCATGACCTCATAGAAACTGGGCAGAAACCTCACGCCATCAGGCGGAGGGCATGGGTCTACTTGAGCCACATGGACATAAAGCGATCCCGAGTCGGACACGGTCGGAAAGACGATCTCCAGCTCATTCGGCAGGGGCACTACCACGACACTGTCGCCTTCGGGCACTTCGAAGCCGCGCGAACCGAATTTGTACACGAGGATCTCATTGCAGTCGGAGGCCACGAAGAGACGGTCGCCGATAAAAGCCATGCCGGCGAGCGTTCTCGGGGCGAAGTCCTCGAGCCTGTGGACGCCCACCAGGCCGCAGTCCGGATTGATTTCATATACGAGATCGGTGCCGGCGTCCGACACGAAGAAGTTGCCCCCGTGGACCGTCAGCGCCGACGGGTTGGCGACATTGCCGGGAAGATAGCACGGATCGGGAGGGGCGTCGAAGCAGACGCTCAACTTGAACACGCAGCCGGCGGTGCGGTCCAGGACGTACACAAAATCATCGAGCATCGTGAGGCCCGCCGGCTCGCCCATGCCCTGCGGCTTACAGTGGCCCGCATACACGAGGCCGTAGGTGTCGGTCCAGTTGTACTTTATGAGATCGCCGCAGGCATCCCCAACCCAGTAAGCGTCCATGCACAGGGGATCCTGTGCGAGGCTGTTCCATGGTTGAAAGGCGCACGACACATAGCTCGGCATGACTTCCGGACAGCCGGGCGGCTCAGAGGTGATCCATTCGCTGCGGATGACGTCCCCGTCTTGCGGATCGACTATATACATACATGACCCGTCGGGACCATAGTCGGCCACCGCGAAGAGGTAGCCGCCGGCGTCGCTCAGACCTGTCAGATCCAAGCTGCCCTCGGGAGCGGGTATGGTCCTTACCAGCATAAAATCGGCCGAGGCCGAGAACGCGAACACAAGAAGTAATACTACGCCCATTGCCAATTGCTTTTTCATCCCATGCCTCCTGACAGCTCAATAGTAATCAGTGTAATTACCGTTCCGAGGATACCACCAATGGAGGCTTATTTCAAGGGGAATTTCGCGCGGTAGGCGGATGCTTCGTCCGCCCTTCCGAGCCCGGCGAGCAGTTCCTCCAGCCGGCTCAAGTATTCGGGGATGTGCTTGGCCTCCAGGAAACCCCGCCGCATTCTGGGCGGGCACTTCTCCCGATATGCTATCGCGGCCTCATCGAGGGCCGGCCCGAGCAACTCCAGGGCCCCGTCGGGATCACCGGCGGCAACACTTATATCCGCGCAGACTGTCGCACAATCATAAGTTGCCTGACCCAGGCGGCTCGCGGTCTCGATACCCTCGGTGCAAAGCGACACAGCTTCTTCATACCCCCCCTGCTCGGCCCGCACCTTCCCCAGCAGGCAGAGAGATTGAGCCTCGAGGTCGCGAAGAGAATACTGCCCCGCCCTGCTTCTGACCTCGTCGAGCACTTGCCCTGCCCGGACATAGTCGTCCCGGTCCAGGAGGATAATCGCCGAAAGCAGCATCCCCTCCACCCCACATCTCACGTAATTGCCGCTTGTCATCTCCACGAGTTCGTCCGCGGCCCGGAGGGCGCCCGTCGCGTCGCCCTTCGCATACTGCCGGCGGGCTTGAGCCAGGTGCAGCCGGCACCTGATCTGATAGCTCAGTTCCCGAGCGTCGAAGGTGGCCAGTTCACTCATCATGGAATCACATCCCGCCCAGTATCCCAGCTCGAAGTAGAGTTTGGCCTTCACCAGCAGCGCATCGACGATGGCTTCCCGCTCGCCGGTCGTCTTTGAGATTTGATAAGCTTCCTCGAAGTCGGACAGAGCCTGTTTATAGTCATCCTTGGCCAGATAGATCTCGCCGAGCAAGGCCTTCACCTCGGCAATGGCGGGTTTCTCATCAAGGGCCTCGTGTTCGATGAGAGAATGAGACAGGTAGGCGAGAGCACTGTCGAGCTTCCCTCGCCAGAAGGCGTGAAGTCCCATTACGGTACTGTCCCAGGCCAGATGCCGGGTATCCCCAAGCTCGGTGTGAATCGAAATCACTTTCTGCATGTTCTCAGAGGCTTCGGCGAACTCGCCCAACACGATCTGGGTGTCAGCCATATTACTCAGCACCACGGCCTCGCCGTCTTCATCCCCGATCTCCCGCCTGAGGGCGAGCGCCCGCTCATCCATCTCAAGTGACTTCTCGTAATCGCCCATCACCGAGTAGACATAGCCGAGATCGAGCAGGGATGATGCCATCAGGTGTTTTGCCCCAAGGACCTTGCGCATCTCGTAGCTCTCATCGAGATAGTTTAGAGCCTCCTCATACTTGCCCGCATACTGGTAAATATGGCCGATCTTGACCAGTGCCGTGGAGATGCCCGACTTGTCCCCGATCTGTCTCCTTATCTCGAGCGAGCGCTCGAGCACCTCGAGGGCCTTCTCGCGATCACCCATGATCTCGTAAACCGTTCCCATATTGCCGAGGCTCGCGGCTATGCCTCGCGTGTCGCCCAGCTCCTCCTTGATCGCGATCGAGGCCGCATACTGCGCAATAGCCTCTTCGAACTCATTCCGCCGCTTGTGGAGCACACCGATCGCGTTCAGGACCGCCGCTTCACCTTCTTTGTTGCCGATGTCCCTGTAGAATTCCAACGCCGCCTCAAGTTCCGGTAGCGCCGCATCCATGTCGTTCTTACGTATAAGGACCTTGCCCAACTCGAAGCGTGCCGAGCCGTACTTGGGGTCCCTGCGAAGCGACTCCTCCAGGTTCCGGGCGGCAAGATCCCACTCGCTTACGGACTCGTAGGCCAGAGCCAGCTTGTAGTAGCCTTCAGGGTCGTCGGGATAGGTTCGGACAAACTCCGTGTAGGATTCTATGGCCTGCTCGGGGTTGTTGGTGAGGTCGGCAAGGTTGGCCATGATGAAGGTGCGGTCGGCGGGCGGCACGCGGTCGATGAAGCGCAACACCTTGTCAACGGCAATCAGGGCCAGGCTCTCCGCCTTGGCGTCATAGCCCAGGTTCCCATAGGACTCGCTCGCCATGGCGTAGGCCATCGCAAAGTCCTTGTCGGCCTCGATTGCGGCCTCGAAGGATTGGGCCGCGTCCAGGTATGCACCCACATAGGAGTATTGCAAGCCTGTGGCGAATTCGGAGGCGGCCTTGACCGACCTGGTCCTCTGCTCTCCCATCGCCCTGTCCTGATCCTCATCAATCTCCCGCTGCGTCAGTTGGAATATCTGTTTGGTCTCACGCGTTAGCTGGTCGATCATTGCCAGAAGCTCGGTCTCATTGTCCTGGACGATGGTCGAACCCCTGAGCTCCTGATCCTCCAGGTTCTGCACCTTCATGGTGATTCTTATCTGGTCGCCGGCTCTGAAAAAACTGCCGGTCGCGACATAGTCCAGGTCGGTGGCTCGCGCCAGAACCGCCATGGCCTCGGGCGTGCTCATCGCAGTGATATCCTGCCCGATCTCGCCGGCTACCTGCCTGAGTCGCTCCGGGCTCATCACTCTGAAGAACTTCGATTGGGCAAGATCGGCCGTGAGGTTATCCGGAATACCCGATGTGAGCCAGGCGAGGTCGGGATCTTCCATGGAGTTCTCGAAGGGCAGTATGGCAAGATATATCCTGCTCTCTTCCATCACCAGCTTGGGTTGTCTGCCGAAGAAGAGAGCCGCGGCAATGCCTGTGACCACAACCGCAGCGATAAGGATGACCGTGCGGGGCTTGAGTCTGACCCTGCGCTTCACTGTCTGGAGATTGATATCCCTCAGGATCTCATCCGCGTTCGAGTACCGGTCCTCGACCTCCTTCTCCAGAGTGCGCATGACCAGCCGGTCGAGCCAGGGAGGAACGGCGGGGTTGGCCTTCGACGGCACCTGGGGCTTCTCCCGGAGCCTAAGCATCAGGGTTGATATGATGCTGTCGGCCCTGAACGGCACCCTGCCGGTGAGCATTTCATAGAGTATCAACCCGAATGAATAGAGATCCGACCTGAAATCCACGTCTTTGCCCTCGGCCTGCTCAGGCGACATGTATTCAGGGGTGCCTACGATCTGTCCCGTCACGGTGAGCCCGCCGGTGTCGGCGCTCTTGGCAATACCGAAATCCGCGACACAGACCGTACCGTCCTTGTCGATCATGATATTCTGGGGTTTGAGGTCGCGATGTACGACACCCGCATCATGGGCGCTCTTTAGGGCCTCCAGCACCTGCCGGCCAACCTCAAGGGCCCGCTCGACGGGAAAGGCGCCTTCCTCGGTAATGACATCCTTGAGATCGCGGCCCTCGATAAATGGCATGGAGATGAACTTCCGCCCCTCGGCTTCGGCGATATCGTAGATCCTGAGCACATGCTTGTGCGTGACCTTGCGGGCGAGTATTATCTCATCCTTGAAACGTTTGATGATGTTCTCGTCCCGGGCCAGGTCTTCCCTGATCACCTTGAGAGCCACTATACGATCGATCTCTCTGTCCCTGGCCTTATAGACCCAACCCATGCCCCCCTTTCCAATGACGGCAAGAATCTCGTAGCGCTCCCCCAGGGTGCTGCCTTGCGCGAGGGCCTTCTCGCCGGAGGTGCCGAAGGGATCGCCGGTAAGGGTCTTATCGGATATCTGAGTGAAATCCGACTGCGGTATGGTTATGCCGCATTCGGGGCAGTTGTGACTGTCGTGCGGTAGGTCACTGCCACATTCGGGACACTTGGCCATGGCACCTCCGTGCGTGGCTCGCGGCAGGGCCCGGGAACCCTGGTCTCAGTATACTATCAACACTAACGCAAAACACAGGGGCGATCTATTCAGGAGCCGAGTAGCGCACGTCGCTCCCCGGCCGTAATTCCATGGATCGTCTTAAGGACAGCCTCACCGTGGGGGTCCAGGGTCTTGTCCCTTCTCGCCATCACCGTCGCTGCCGTCCGGATCGCCTTCTCCGGATCATACTCCGCGAAGCCGCCACTACCGCCCCAGGAGAAGGACGGTATGAATTTCGGCGGGTAGCCCGCTCCAAAAACATTGCAGCATACGCCCACAATGCTGCCGGTATTGAACACCGTACCGATGCCGCACTTCGAATGATCCCCCATGAATAGCCCGATGAAGGTCTCCCGGGTATCGAGCTCCTGCCCGGGCGGGCCGACTCTGACGGTCGAGTAGTTGTTCTTCATATCGCTGGTATCGGTCCCGGCGCCCAGGTTCACCCATTCACCAAGGCAGGAATGGCCGACAAACCCGTCATGCTGCTTGTTGGCGTATCCCTGGAGCATGCTCTCAGCCACTTCCCCGCCCACCCTGCACATCGGCCCGATCGTGGTCCCACCGTAGATCTTCGCCCCCATTCTCACAACGCTGCCACGCCCTATGTGAAGCGGCCCCTGTAGCGAGGCATTGGCCATCACGGTTACGTCGCTGTCCATGCTCACGGGTCCGGCTGTAGCATCGATCACAACCCCCGGGCTAAGCCTGACCGACCGGCCTATCCTCATCCTTTTCTCGCCGATGAGATGAACACCCGCGGGCGGGGCACTCTCAATCACCGCGCCTCCAAGCAGGTTGAAATCACGCTCTATCTCGGGGCCATTCAGTTTGACGAGGTCCCAGGGGAAGCGGATCAGGTTCGCATCCAGCTCCTGAGCGGGAAGGCCCCCGAGGAGGTCCTTGCCGATAGGCAGTCCCGCGTGCTCACCGAGATCCTTAGCCCTCTCCACGGGGAGATTCGCCCAGACCAGGCTCCCGGCGTGAACGTACTTGCCGTGCCAAGAAGGATCGATCTGGTCGGTGATACGGCGGTCGAAGATCAGCCTGCCATTCACCAGACTTACCAAACCGGAGCCTCTCGCAACATCTTCGTAAGATCGAACCGCACCCCGATAGCCCACGGCAAGATAACCTCTAAGGTGGAAGCGGATTTCGATCCGGTCACCGGCGAAATCCCGCCATTCGGGCCGTTCAATCGCAGTGGTCTGGAGTCCCCAGAGCAGCTTCTCCTTGAGGCGCAGGATCCCGCAGGTCAGGTCCCATGCCGGTCGTGTCAAGGTCAGAGGATAGAGCCGGGAGAAACCCTCATCCTCGAAGACTATCAGACTTCGTGCCATCAATACCTCCAATACCTCCGGGCATGATTTCCACCTCCAGTGTAGGCATAACCTCACTTTCGGTCAATACCAAACGCCAGGCAATGGCAATCCATCCGCATTGCTATCCGGAAGCTCACCCGGCAATGTGAAACCTGGGCTCCGGAATCTGCATCATAAATGGCGCATCAGGAGGTTATGAAATTGCCGATAAGGGAGTACAGTTGCAGCAAATGTGGGAACAAGTTCGAGAACATCGAGATTGAGGTGACAACCGGCGATGTGGTTTGCCCGAACTGCAAGTCCAGGGAAGTCCAACAGGTATTCTCGGTTTTCTCAAGATCCAAGACAAACAAAGCATCCTGCGATGTAAGCAGCCGCTTTACCTGAGGTTAGGTATGGACGGCCGTCGGCCGTCCTATCCCGCGGATTGCCATTCTCCCGATGGAGGAAGCGGAACCTCAACGCGGTTGACCCCGATGACCAAGTTCCTGAAGTAGGGTCCGAGCATCCGCAGATGCTCGGGTGTGGGGAACAGAATCCGGTTTTGACTGAAATTGAATATGCCCGATCTTCCCTCGCCGGAGGGCCCATAACCGGCGGCAAGACCGTGCCAGTCGCCATCATACTTGAATAGGGCCATGACCACGATCCGTGTGTCGTCCAGGAGACCGCCGAGCAGTGCGTCCAGCCAGACATCGACATCAATCACCGCCCAACCTTCGCAGATACCGAAAACGTAGATCTGGGTCAGGTCGACGGGCTCCCTTCGGTTCCATCTCAGAGTCTTATAGGGGATATCCCATTCGTAGAATCTCACCGTCGAGCTGGTGCTCACCGAACCCGGGTGGTAGCCCAGTATGCTGTACGGAACCGGTGTCTTCAGTTCCCCCTTGAAACTGATCGACACCTCCTTGGGCCCCACGCCGTCACCGCACTCACGTCTTATGCTCTTAATCAGTTCAAAGGGGATCGACGTCTTACCCTTGAAATCCCGGAGGACGCTCTCCAGGTCGTCCGCATCCAGTACTCCACAGGTATCGACCTGGACCAGGCCGATGAGATAGCCGAAGAACCTGTCTTTTACCTCGGACTCGGGCAGCCAGACCTCCCGGCCGGGAAGATCGCCCCCAAAGAGCCCGGGGAGGGGCGACAATAAGCAGAGAATTGCTGTCGCGGTGATAAGCCTTATGTTCATGTCTGTCCAGTCTATCGGCACGCCGCGCGCCCGACCGAAACAAAACCGTGCGGGTTCCCATCACTTAAATATGGCTTGACAAATCCAATATCCGCAAGCGTAATATCGGAAGAACCGAAAGTGAGCACGATGAAACTCAGAATCATCTTCCTGGCGGGCCTCTCAGCCGGGATCCTGCTGACCGCCTTCTCGGCCGGTGAAGAGAGCGAACGGCCTGCGCCGGCATACGTGGGGGCAACCAAGTGCAAAGTCTGTCACCTCGGCATCTTCAATTCCTGGGCCGGGACGCGGCATCGCGAGGCCATGTCGTCCTTGCAGGGTGAGGAGACCGTAGATGTGACGTGTCTCGAGTGCCACACCACCGGCTTCGGGGCCGGAGGCTATGGGGCCGATGCCGATATCCTGGATCTCGGCGGGGTTCAATGTGAAGCTTGCCATGGCGCCGGGGCGCTCTATTCCTTCTCCTCCATCATGACCAAGCCGGAGCTCAGCAGCCGGGCGGGACTTGTCACCCCGGACTCGCTCAACTGCGTCAAGTGCCACAACGCCAAGAGCCCCACCTTTAAGGGCTTTGCCTACAAGGTAGGGCTCCTGACAGGCACGCACTCGCGTAAGCGCGACTAGGAAGACTACGACTTCCTACTTTCCCTGATCTCTTTCCTCAGGTCTTCAAGATCTTCTCTTAGTTTCTTGATCTCTTCTCTGAGATCCTCTTGACGCATCTTGTGTATCTCGATTCTGTCCATGTCGGGGATCTCCGTATCATTCCCGCGGGGGATCACAATCTGCCTGTGTTCCCCCGGACCTTTCAAGTCCTGTATGAAAAACTCGGCCGCATTCCCGGTCTTGCCGAGCTCCACATCAACGGTCTGTGTCCGGTGCTTTCGTTTGATCTTGATCGCCACCCTATCTCCCGGATCGTCATCTCTCACATGCTTGACCAGCATGTCGGCGTCGCTCACGGCTTCACCGTCATACTCCAGGATAACGTCACCGGCCTTCACGCCCGCTCGCTCGGCAGGGCTGTCTTCCGTGACCTCCAGTACCAGGACGCCTTCGCCCTCGTCGACATCGAAGTACGCTGCAAGGTCCCCGGACATGTCCTGGATCCGCACCCCAAGGAACCCCTGAGGCTCATTCGCCCAGCTCTTGAATGCACGCCCGATCCTCGGGATCACGTCGAGGTCAAGATCGAGGTCGGTCATCCTGTCCTCCTCGCGCTCTCCCAGCTCCACCTTCAGAGTCCGCTCTCCGCCTCCATCCCGGAGGACCACTATCTCCACTTGATCACCGGGCGAATAGGCCTTGATGGCACGGACCGCCCCTTTCACGGTCTCCGTCTTTTCATCATCGATGGCGATTATGACATCACCGTCTTCAAGTCCGGACTCATCCGCGGGGCTGCCGTCGACTACGTCGCTGACCAGCACGCCCTGGACGGCCTCGTCGATCTCCATTGCTTGCTTCAATTCGTCACTGAGGGGCTGGAGCACAACCCCCAGCCAGGCATCTTCTTTGGCATAGCAGGCTCCGGTCAAGGCAACCAGCGCGACCGCCGAAAGCAGAGTTACAAGACCCAGTCTTCTCGCGCACATCTGCATAGCCCGCCTCTCCTTTCAACAGGGGCCTCGCATGTTCATCTGGGTTTAACCCAGGATCCGCGTCCAGGTTCCCGCGATTTATGCCAAGAGTCAAGCGAAGGCGCAATCCGTTGGACGGATCGGTCGGTTCGTAGCGGCAGGACCCGCGAGACATGCCCCGTCGGGCGCAAAGACCCGGGGAGCATGACGAGGCAAACAGACATTTTTCACCTGCCTGTATTGCCTCAGTCGACCGCTCCGGTTAGAATATCGACTGGCGCACTTCAGCGAGGAGGGAGAATGGCTATGAGGCTCGCAACACTCTTGGTAATGATGGCCGCACTTTCCGGGTGTGCCGGAAGCGGTCCCGGCGGCGAGCGGATTCAGAAGGGAATGGTTGCTCAGGCATTCGCTCTCCCCGATATCGACACCCGGGAGGAGATCCATTCGGCCAAGATTATCCAGGCCCACAACGCAACCGTGATAGTGATATGGAGCATGGCCTGTCCCGCCTGCAAGGACGCGATGCTGGATGTCCAACAGGCCTATGAGGCATACAGCCCCAAGTCGGTAGCTTTCCTCGGAGTGAACTTCGACCACGAGAACATCCAGGGCGTGCGGGCGTTCATAAAAGGTGAGGGCATTGAGTTTCCTATCCTCTGGGACCAGCGCAGTCAGGTGGCCAGAGATTTCAAAGCACTGGACTACACCTTCAGTGTCTTCGTAGTCGACCGGATGGGATCTTTCGTTCTCACCCAGTACGACCATCCTCCCGACCTCGAGCGGCTCCTGTCCAAAACGCTTGACGATGTGCTCGAATAGGCCTTAGAGTGGAAGCTCTGATTCAGTCTCTGTAAACAGGAGTGTTCACATGCGGAATACCTGTCTTCTCGTGGGATTCACCCTCATCTTGAGTCTCTTTGCTTCGTCTGCGTCCTATTCCCTTCAGGAGGATCTTCAACTCAGCGGGGACGTCAAGATGCGCCTGCGCCTGGTCGATTCCTCCCAGGAGAGCCCGGTTTTCGGCACGTACGGCGAGGCGCTGAACCGGGGTTTCTCCCAGAAGCACAGATTCGTCCTGGAGGCAGCCTACCCTGTCGCGGCATCCATCACCGTGGGAGGCAAGGTCCGTGTCTCCAATGAAGACGATGACATCCTCACCTCGGGACCCGAGTATCTTTCCTCGAGATTCGGGAGCGCGTTCGTCGCATATGATACACCCGCAGTGCGGGCCAGGTTCGGTTACTACGATGTCCATTACACGCCTCTCAGCCTTATGAGATGGGACGTGAGGGATGATCCCGAGGGCGGAGGAGGAGGTTGCGCCGTGTGTCCCGGCACGCCGGGTGTGGCGGGCACTATTCTGGGTGAAAGCCTCGAGGAGTTGGGCCCCGTGCTCACCTTTGAGGGGCTGAGTCTCGACCTCTCCCCCCTGGATGCCATAGGCTGCGACGGTTTCTTTGCCAGGTCCACAGTCTCCGGTGAAACCTACGATGTGCTCACATATGGAGGGCGGCTGAAGCTCACACGATATCTGCAACACGCATCCTCGCTTATGGACATATCGCTCCTGGCGGTGAGATCCGAGGAGGACAAGCGAAGCAAAGAGGCCGACCTGATCTCGCACCCCAAACCCTTCCACAACACGGTGATGGGTGTGGCCTGGAACGTGCCCGTCCTGCGGTGGCTGGAATTCCAGGGGGAATGGACCTATTCCGATTCGCGCGACCAGACCGACCGCATCCCCGATATCGCTGGAAACGGGACTATTGCCGGTTTGAACGCGAAGCTGCCGGGAGGCCTGCGGGCGGAGGCATCCTACATATATCTGTCGCCGAACTGGGATTCCTACTTCCGGGCCTTGTCATACAGCTATAACCGCAGGGGCCCGCGGGCCAGGCTGGAATACGAACGAGGCCGGCTCTTGATCGCTCTGTTCGGCAAGTATCTCACCACCATAGATCCGGTGAAGTTCGAGTTCGGCCGGCCGGCCGGGACGGTCGCCTACCCGACCTTAAGTGCAAGAGGCTACTTGACCGCCGCGCCCGGCTTGAACTTCGGCCTGGCAGCCATCCTCTCGGGTGAGGGGCTTGAGGATGACGGTCCGTCACTGGATACCGACAACAGGCGAACCACGCTGCTTGCGACCGCCACCTATGAGTTCGGTAAGGCCTCTTCGGTCACGCTGGAGGAAAGATACGTCAGACACCGCTTCGCGCAAGACGATGATTACGACGTCTCCATGCTGTCGCTCTACGTTCAGGGCGCGATATGGTAGCCAGGCATCTGGCTGCCGCGTTGTGTTTCACGATTGCTTGCGCTCCGCACATCGCCAAAGAGCAGGCGGGTCCGTCGCTTGATATTGAGACCGAGGTCTGGGGGTTCGGGACAATTGAACGCGGTGAAACCGCTACCGGAGCGGTCTCTGTTGCCAATGTCGGCTCGGATACCCTCCGGCTCAGCCTCTATTCGACATGCGCCTGCCTTACCGCAACACCCGAGCGGGCCTCAATAGAGCCGCAGGGAGGTCGCACCATAGCGCTGTCCTATGTCGGTGATGAGATAAAGGACCCGGTGACCAAGACGGTCTTCATAGACTCCAACGACCTCGGAAACCCCAGGGTCGCCTTCAAGGTCACAGGTACCGTGATCCCGGGAAGAGCTCCCCATCTGGTTGCGATACCGGACCCCCTGCCGCTTGACCCCGCCTCCCCTGCTTACCCGCAGGCGGAGTTGAAGCTCGAGAACCGCGGGGAGGAAACACTGGTAATCGATGAGGTGACTTGCTTCGGCTGCACAAACGCGTGGAGTCAAAAAACACTGGCTGGAGGGGAGGAGGCCGTGCTCGACATCCTCCCTCTCCCCGAATGGACCGATAGAAAATGGCTCGAGATCGAATCGAACGACCCCGTCCAACCTCTTAAGAAAATCACAATAGTGGAATTGGACTGATCACTCACCCTCAGCCGCTTCGGGCTCTTGCTCGGAACCTTCGGAACCTTGCATCATGTGGCCCTTGCAGCCCATGCCCTGCATGCCGGTAGCTTCAGGACCTTGCATCATGTGGCCCTTGCAGCCCATGCCCTGCATGCCGGCAGCTTCAGGACCTTGCATCATGTGGCCCTTGCAGCCCATGCCCTGCATGCCGGTA
>CAZRAU010000038.1:0-11541 GCA_964598025.1 uncultured bacterium | reverse complement strand
AGCTTCAGGACCTTGCATCATGTGGCCCTTGCAGCCCATGCCCTGCATGCCGGTAGCTTCAGGACCTTGCATCATGTGACCCTTGCAGCCCATGCCCTGCATGCCGGTAGCTTCAGGACCTTGCATCATGTGACCCTTGCAGCCCATGCCCTGCATGCCGGGTTCGCCCGGAGCCTGCGTTCTCATACCCGACCGCCGGCATCCCCGTTCCCCCGGGGGTGCAGCGACCCTATGGCCTCGGCCCCTACCCGCCCTCACCATCACGCTTCTGGCCCTGTCCATCTGCTCCGGTGCGAGGATCCGCTTCATCCTGACATCTCTCTCAATCCCGGCCAGCATAGACGAGCTCCTGGCATCCCCTATCTCATTTATCAGCTTGCGGATTTCTCGCATATCGGGATCGTCGGATCTCATCAGCCGCTCCATCTCCAGGTGCTTGACCCTCATCTTGCCTCCGGCCTCGATGATCTCCTTCTCGGTGTTCTCGAACAGATCCTCCAACTGCTCCCGCTGGTCGGCGGTTATCCCTAACTCGCCGTCCAACTCAGGGTGTTTCACAAGTGCCCCGCAAAGCGGGCTTCCCATACTCACTCCGACCGCCGCCAAAAGCACCAGCACCATGGAAATCGCTATTGCTCTCACTTTCCTGCCTCCTTTAGCGTCTGCCCCGTCCCGAACCTCCCGACATCCCTCCTCCTACGCCGCGTCCGCCCGGGTCAGGCCTCCCGAAATCATCATCATAACCCGATCTGTCCGCTCCCTCATCCAGCCCCCTTCCTAAATCTCTCGCTCTGTCTATCATGTCCCTCAGTTCCGCCCGGAACGTGTGCTCAAAAACCACGTATTTACATTTCTGCCTGGTGTCAAGCATAGACATCGCTTGTCTCTTAAGATTCCCGATCTCCTCAAGTAGTTGCGCTCTACGTCGCTCATTTCCGTCAAGGGCCCGCCTGAGATCTTCCTCTCCGGCATCTTCCCGCTGCAGAAGATCGGCGATCATTCTTACTCCCTTCTGCTCCTCTCTGACAAGCTCGGCTTCCTTGTCATCCATTTCCTTCAAACGTGAAAAGAAAACCGGCATTTCCTCCTCGGAGAGATCGAGAACTTCAGTGAGCTTCCATACCCTATAGGCATGTATCATATCCCTGGGCTTGGTCTGAGCTTCCGCGCCTTCAATGCCTGCCGAGGCGATCACCATGCCGGCCAGCAGCAGCGCAACGCCTATTCTCTTCAATGTCAACACTCCTTCCGGATAGAACCGGTCATAAGCCCCGTCGTTCCAGTGTCCCCGCTCATCGATCCTTCCAGATACCCCGTGAAGCGTTCCTTCTCGGTCTCACTCATGCCATCCAGCAGATCGTATATGCTCTCGGTTTCCAGAAGGTAAGTCTCGATCTCATCGAGCCCGGCTTCGGAATCTTCGACAAGCAGGCTTCCCGCCTCCGGATATGCGGATACGGCCTCCACGATCTGCCCGGTCGTCATGTCCGCCATTATGATGTCGACACTATCGACCGGCAAGATCGGTGTCTCGGATAGCCACCACATGACAACCACTGTGGCCGCAGCTGCAGCCAATCCAGGTATGAACCCCCACACCAGACGCCTCCGACTTCGCAAGGCTCGGGCTCTGGCGCGTCCGGCCAAGAAGGCGAAGAACGCCTCAGGCGGCTCCGGTACACGATCGGCCTCAAGGGCTGAGAAGGCATGTTGCAGCGATTTCACATAGGCCCGGCAGACCTCACAGCCTGCCACATGGGTCTCGATCTCGCGGGCCGCTGCCGGCGGCAGATCCCCCTCCACAAAATCCATGAGGCGATCATGCTCCGGGTGGTCTTCATGCTTCATAGGTCGTCAACCCCACTCAGCATACCCCTGAGTTTCTCCACTGCAAAATGGTGGTTGGCCTTGGCGGCGCCGACAGTGGTGCCCATGACCTCGGCGATTTCCTTAAACGACAACTTGTCATAGAAGCGCATCGAGAAGACCGCTCTTTGTTTGGGCGGGAGATTCTCGAGGGCTCCGCCCACCAACGCCCTGAGCCGGCGGCCCCTGTCGGCCACGGCCACCTCCTTGACCGCAAGCATGTGCTCGACATCTTCCAGCGGGATCGTCTTGGCCTTTCGCTTCTTGAGGTGGGAGAAACACATGTTCAGCGCGATTCTATATATCCATGTGTAGAGTGAGGACTTGCCCTTGAACGAACTTCGCTTCGAGTACACTCTCACAAAGACCTCCTGCACCATGTCCCTGGCATCCTCCTCATCCCTCAGTACACGATAGCACAGTGCATACACTTTCCGGGAGTACTGCTCGACCACGCCCTTGTATGCACTCTCATCGCCGTCGGCGAATCTCCGCCCAAGATCACTCATCCATTGTTCCCGTTCCGTAGACTTAGACACTCAAAATGGCCAAATGGTTTAAGGGCGGGTCCAGACGCCTCGGTCCCTCTAGGGCAAAGGTAGGTGAATGCACCACCCCGGCCAAGCTCAATCTTCGGAAGGCCGTCATGTGTCGGCAAGGCACGGAAAACACTAAAGACCGGCGCCGTTACAGTCGAAAAGCCGGATGGGAGGAGCCAAGAATCTCTATGCAGAACCGTACCCGTCCGCGCGCCCGGATTTCGGCCGCGCTTGCATTCGTCCGGGGCCACCTCAATGACCCCGATCTCAGCCCATCCAGGGCTGCACGTCAGGTCGGGCTCGACCTGCCTGTATTCTGCCGGGCTTTCAAGCAAGTCACCGGCATGACATGCTCAGACCACATCGCCATGGAAAGGATCCGCCTGGCCAAGCGCCTGCTCACCCGGCAGGATCTCCTGGTCAAGGAAGTGGCCTACCGGGTCGGCTTCGAAAACCCCAACTACTTCAGCCGCCGTTTCAAGGAAATGGAAGGAAGGACCCCTACCTCGTACCGGCGGCTCAACCACTGATAGCCGTCTCCACGCAGGTCCCGGCATAGGAGAACGCTCCCCGAGCAGACGAGGTTGTCGGCAACCCGGGCCGGACCGCTTCGCGAATATGTCGCGCCCCGAAACCATCCAAGCCTCCGATACTTGCACCAATACTGCCGTTCGGCCCGAAAGAGCGTGCTGAAAATAGCCCTTGACCCCTGTGCCGACCCGTGATAGACTTTTCACGCAAGGAAGCAAAAGAACAGTGTGAGTTTTCCGGAAAGGGACTCTGATCTGGCAGGGGTCAGTATTGCCTCTGCCGGCTGTGGTCCATCCTGCGGGAGCATGAAGGCATGAGACCATTTTTTGCTTGCACTATCCTAGCATGTGCGATCGCGCTGAGCCAGGGTCATGCCTGGGCCCAGTACGAGCCGTTTTCAGTCGAGGTTGACCCGCAGGAGGTTTCTTTCATCATCGACGGTCCCCCCGGCATGTACGATGCGGCGTTGCCGCTCAGTGTGTCGGTGAGCTCCGGCTATTCCGAGTGGTCGCTGCATTGCCAGGCCTCTGCGATGGTGGAGGTCACAAACGGCTGGCTAATACCCTCGTCGCGAATATTCATCGAAGGTGGATACCAGGATGTCCTGGGCGACGGAGGCGGCCTTCTTGCGCTGGACCAGCCGGTGTTGGTGGGCCAGGGCAGCTTCACCGGACCGGAGTTCGTGCTGGTGAGTGTTCTCAACCTGAGTATCCGGTCCGAATGGAAAGACAGGCCGGGGACATACACGGGACAGATCACATTCACCTACCTGGCGGTGCCCTGATGAGAAAGAGATCTCTACAGTTCCTCTTCGGATCGATCTTGCTTCTGGTTCTTCCGGCCGCCCCTATGGCGCAGGAACAGGTCGGAGGAACGGTCCAGACGGTCGGCGTGACTACAACCATCGAACCATTCATGTCGGTCACGATTGTCACGGCTGAGAGCACCAGGGATGGGGCCGATCCGCCTTTCAGAAACCTGGGTTCTTCCGTGGATGGCGGCAGCCTGGCCAGGGGTGTCGTGGAGTTCGAGGCGCTTGAGCAGCCCGGGATTGTCGAGGCTGACAAGCATGTGCAGATCATTGTCTCTTCCAACTGCACCAACTGGAGCGTCGAATGTAGTTCCACGGGCCTGACCAGCGCCGACGATCTCATTCCACCGGAGAGGCTTTTCGTGAAGTCGTTTTACACCGATCCCGGTGCCGACAACGGTGCGGGGCCGGGTTACGAGAACCTCGTGGTGCCGAAGCTGGTGGCAGCGGGATCGGCGTCACAGGAGCTGAGCTACCAGGTCTATCTGAAACTCGAGGTGACCTGGGACGACACGCCCGGCGACTATGACGGTATCCTGAGTTTCACGGTCATGCCGACGCCGTAGGAAACGGAAGCACAGGAAGGTGCGAAGAGGATGAGCGGGAGCAAAATGCGCAGAACTGCAGCTATAATGCTACCTCTGATTGCGGTGGTGCCTTTAGGCAATGCCTTCGCCGCCCTCTCTGTTTCCGTACTGCCGCCTATACTTGATCTGTCGGTACCGCCCGGAGACCGGAATGAGTTCTCGCTCACAGTCAAGAACCTGGGTGGTTCCAAGGTCGAGGTGAGCCCGGCGGTAATGGATGTGATGCTCAATCCGACGGGGGCTGCTCTGCCTGTCGGGCCCGGAGAGGGAGCTCCCTCCTGCGCCGCCTGGGTGAGTATGGACGAGAACGGTTTCTCGCTGGAACCCGGCGAAAGCACGGTTCGCCGTGTTGTCTTCGAGGTGCCTCGTGGGGTCGCCGGGGGCACATACTGTGTCATAGTCTTCGAAGCCCGCGAGGCGGAGAGGAGCACGCCCGGGCCGAGCCTGAACATATCTACGCGAACAGGCACAATAATCATGGAGACCGCCAGCCGAAGATCCCGGCGGGGCGGCGAGATTACCGATGTCAAAGTCACGCGGAACGGCGAGCACCAGGTGGGCATCGTCGCTTCGTTTAGAAACACGGGTGAGGTCCATCTTAAGATCCGCCCATCCTGCCTCATCAGCAATCCCGAAGGCCGGGTGGTCGATCGCCTTGACAGCGATGCGGGCACCGGGACCGTGCTTCCGGGCGGGATAAGGGAGATACGCGCAACCTGGGACAACGAGCGCAAGATGGTGCCGGGCACCTATGAGGCCCAGCTGTCGGTGGATTTCGCGGGGGGAAGGCGTGTCACCGGGAATGTGGAGTTTGCGATCGATTGAGGAAGCTCTGCGGGGCAAGCACCTCGCATTCTATACAAGGAGTTCTGGCATGGAGGCCTACGAGTCCGGTTTGAAAGGAGGTGAGACTAAATGAAGACATTGATCATGTGCTTGGCGTTACTCGCTCTAGCTAGCGCTGCATACGCGCAGAGTTGTGATCTGCCCGGTGGCGCTTACGAGGTCGAGACGTGGAAGTGGGTCAACGGGGCCTGGGTAAGTGAAGATATGAACCCGGCGTGTGCCCTGGGACGACTTTTTGCAAGCGGCCCTGTGGAAGGTGAGTGCAACAAGAGGTGCTGGGAGATTCCCGTCGTGATTCATGCGTCGATCGCCCAGTGGATCAAATTCAGTGTGACCGGTACCCGCTGGGATTGGCGTATCTTGAAGCCCGGCATTTACGCTGGTGATTGCATTGAGTTCACCATCTGCAGTAACGGCGATATCGGCGTGGACTACGATGGTTTTGATGATCTTTACAGTGAAACCAGTTGTACGCCCTATATCACCACATGGTACGCTTGGGGAAGAAGCGTCTTTGAGATCGACGACCGCAACGGCTGGGTCAGGGCTACGGAGCTCGATGACAGCGACGACATCATCGAGGAGACCTGCGAAGGCCAGCACTGCTGGACCACTAAGCTGTGGACAAAGGTCAAGATTGACTCTTGCAACTCGGCTTGTGAGTACCATGATGAAGCTCTGGTCACCCTGTGCCTGATCAACCAGAAGTGCTGGGTTGATGAGGACGGTTCCTGGTGGGACAGAGAGTTTTGCGATCGCGATTAAGAGGCGCGGATTTCAGACAGGTGCTTACCTGCAGAGCCTTCTGAAAAGCCCGCCCTCCGGGGCGGGCTTTTTGATTGTCAGCAACAGAACATGTGCGTTATCATAAGAGGAACAGATTTCCAGGATCGGTAAGAAGCGTTGAAACGTCCAGGGTTCATTTCCAGACCTTATGGGAGCCGTGTAATTGCGGCGGGCTTGTTCGCCGCCTCCGTGGTGTCGCTCTCCCTATCTGCTGCACTGGCCCAGCAGAGCATCGTGGTGAGTCCCCAGGTGACCCAGCTCGAGATGACGCCGGGATCGAGGAAGGCGTTCGAGATCGTGGTCGGCAATGCCAGCGAGACCTCGCCTGTCGTCGTTCACCTTGGGGTGGCCTCGATTTCCCAGAACCAGCGCGGCGACTATACGGTGATCAAGGGGGAAAACGAATGGTCGTGTGCCTCATGGATAACCGTCGACCGGACGACCGTTTCCATAGCCCCCGGGGACGTGGTGCCCGTCAGATGCTTGATACAGGCACCGTTTACCGCCGGCGGCGGCAGGTATGCCGCGATTACCGTGGCCTTCGGCAATCCGGATCGAGGAACCGCTCCCCTGTCCACAAGTTTCGAATACATGCTCGGTTCTTATGTTGAAGTCACCATGGTCTCAGGCCTAGCAAGGCGGAGTGTGGGGGTCTCGAATCTCCAGGTCGTCCCAGTGAAGGGCAACAAGACCATGGAGAACGAATACGGCAGTGATGCCTTCTTCATAACGGCCGATGTCGAGAATTCCGGGAATATCGGCGTCATAGCGGAAGCGACGCTGCGTGTGACGCAACAGAAAGGACTCCTCCAGCGCGAAGTCCCGCTGGGGACCGGGCGCGGCATGGTCCTTCCCGGTGCGACCGTCAAATACAGGTCTCTCTTCAAGCAGAAGCCCCCAGCCGGCGTATACTCGGCCGAGGCCACACTCCACTATGGAGGCTACAAGCCTGCGGTCACAAGAATAGTCTTCTCGGTGACCCCCGAAGGCGAGATCATCCCCGGGCGCGTGGAATCGGTCGAGACTGTGGGCCTTGGCATAACTCCGCCCAGGTTCGACCTTCGTGCCGCGCCGGGATCACGCAAGACCGTCGGCGTGACCATACACAATGTCGAAGACTATGCCGTAAGGATCGCGACAGCCAAGCTGCCTCTCTCTCAAAGACCGGACGGGAGACTGGTGGCGACACAGGATCCGGCCCTCGCTTCCTGTGTCGATTGGATCGAAGTCGATCCTGATACCTTTGAGGTGGAGCCCAACACAAGAAAGCGGCTCCGGATCTCCATAAACGTCCCACCGAATGCGGAAGGCTCGGCTTATTCCAGGCTGGCTTTCATACCCCTCGAGACCGATGTGTCGACACAGACAATGGAGGAAGCTTACACCTCCGACATATTTCTTAGCATTGTCCCCGATCTCAGGGAATCTGTTGAGATCGCAGCGTTCGATGTTACAAGCGAGGGCAGGTTCAAACCCGTGGCTTGTACCTTCAAGGTTAAAAACACAGGCAACACCCATGTGGACATAGAGGCTGTGGCCCAGTTAAGCAGTACCCAGGGGCCCACGGTCAGAGAGGTGCAGCTGGGAGGCCGGGACACACGTATTTTGCCTGGAGTGACGAGGACCTTCAGTATCCTCGACCAGCAAGGCTTGGAATCCGGGGCCTACAATGTCGAGCTCACGATAAGAGTAGGTAAGAAACGTGCTGCGTATGAAACCCGTACCTTCACCATTTGACATGCTCTATACACTCGGCGAACTTGCTAAGGAGGATGCTATGAGAATCGCACCGTTGGTTTCGGCACTCTTGCTGGTTCTTGCCCTAGGCTTCACCGCCTGCCTTGCGCAGGAGCAACCACCGGAGGAACTGACACCGGAGGGTCAGCCGTCGCAGGCGGAGCCTGCAAAGGCACGGGTGCCGCAGGCGGAGGCCGCGCAGGCGGAATCATGGCATGACGGTCCGCTGGTGACCAACTACTTCTATGACACCGATCTCAGGGAGGCCCTCCGGGATATCTCCGCCCAAACCGGAATAAACATAATCCCCGACGACACGGTGCAGGGCATTGTCACCCTGGAAGTCTATGACATGCCCCTCGAGGAATGCCTTCGCAGGATGCTGAGCCCTCTGGGCTACACATTCAGAAGGAAGAACGGATACTACGTCGTGGGGGCTCCGCATCCTCAGAACCCGTCGTTCCCTCTTCTTACCGAGACGACGCTCTACTCGCCCAACTACGTGAGTGCCGAGGATATTGCCAGGCTTCTTTCGGACTACTATGCCCCATACGTGAAGATCAATAGCGCCACCAACACCGTGGCCATAACCGCGTCTCCGGAAATGACCGAAAGCGTTCTCGAGGATCTTGCCATGATCGACGTGGCCCCGAGGCAGGTGATGATCGAGGCGATAGTGACCGAAATGACCGAGACCGCCGCCAGGACGCTGGGCCTCGATTGGTCCCTGGACGGCAACAACGGCGGCTCAAGCGTCTTCAACCTTCGCAATTCCCCGCCTGGCAGGGCGGACACCAGCTTGTTCTTCACCTTTACGGAACTCAATCGGACAATGGGTGAATATAATGTCACTTTCGAGACCGCGCTCAGGGCCCTCGAAGACGACGGCGAGATCGACATCCGCGCCAATCCCCGGCTTGCGACGCTCAATGGGCACCCTGCATCCATATTCATAGGTAGGGAAGAGTATTACTCGATCGTGACCGGCCCGTTGAGCTATCCCTACACGAAACTCGAGCTCATCCAGGTCGGCATCACGCTGGAGGTCACGCCCTATGTATCGGAGAACAACGAAATAACCGTAGCCATAAAGCCTGAAGTCAGCGACGTAAGCGGACAGGGTGCGTCCGATCTGCCGGTTGTGAGCAAACGGAGCGTAGATACGAAGCTCCGCGTAAGGGACGGGGAGACAATAACCGTCGGCGGCCTGACGCTGCGGATGGAGAATGTCAGGTCCACAGGCGTGCCTTTCCTCAGCCGGATTCCGATCCTGGGCTATCTTTTCAAACAGGAGACCACCTCGGTTGAAGAAAGAGAAATCGTGGTATTCATCACGCCGCGGATAATGAAAGACTGATGGACAAACAGATCTCGCTCGACATCAAGGGACTGCACTGTGCCTCGTGCGCCCGGGCAGTCGAGCGAGCCGTGGAGAGCCTGCCGGGAGTCAGGTCGGCCTCCGTCAATATGGCCAATTCGAGGGGCACCTTCGTCTTCGATCAAGCCGGCGTGTCGGTAGGCGAGATCGCAGCCAAGATAAGAGAGATCGGCTACGATGTCGTCGAGCCCTCCACAGAGACCAGCCTCCGTATAGATGGCATGCGTTGCGCGGCTTGCGCGGGCGCGGTGGAGGCGGCGCTTGCGAATCTTCCCGGCGTCAGACAGGCCTCGGTCAATCTCGCCGCCAAGACGGCCAGCGTGACTTACGATGCCGGTACCGTGGGGGTCGAAGCCCTGAAACAGGCGGTCGTGGACACGGGATACGCGGTGGTGGAGGCAGCGGGAGCAGGGGTGGAAGATGAGGCCGCGGTTGGACGGCGGCACATGGTCCGGGCGTGGACTTTCGCAGTGCCGGTCATCGCCGTCATGATCCTCCACATGGCGGGACTCTGGCATGGCTTGATCCCGGACCTCTTGATGGTTGTACTTTCGCTGCCGGTCCTATTCTATGCAGGCAGATCCGTCTATGTGAGTGCGTGGAAGAGTGCGACGCACGGCTATCCCAACATGGATGTCCTGATAGCCCTGGGTACGCTGGCGTCGCTTGCCACCGGCGTCATGCGGCTGGGAGGTCTTGCGATTGCATCCTACGCGGCTGTGGCCGCGATGATAATGGGCATTCATCTCACCGGCCGCTACATCGAAGCGCAGGCACGGGGCCGGGCATCGGATGCAGTGCGTAAGCTCCTCAAACTGGCGGCTGGAACCGCGAGGGTGGTGACCCCTGAAGGGGAACAGGAGGTCCCGGTGAGCCGGCTCAAGGCGGGAGACCGGTTCGTTGTAAGACCGGGGGAGAAGATCGCCACCGACGGCCTCGTGGAATCCGGCCGGACCAGCGTCGATGAATCGCTGGCGACCGGGGAATCGATTCCGGTTCAGAAGTCGGAAGGCGCCGAAGTGATCGGCGCCACCATAAACCAGACCGGGACGATTACGGTACGCGCAACCAAGGTCGGAGAGGAGACCTTCCTGGCCCAGGTGGCAAAGGCTGTTCAGGAGTTCCAGGCACAGAAGGTGCCGATCCAGAGAACCGCCGACCGCGTGACATCGGTCTTCGTACCCGTGGTTCTCATCCTGGCACTCATCACCTTCGTAACGTGGCTGGTGATGCCCGGTATCGTGAGTCTCCCCTGGGTCGGGACCGAGGCTTCGAGACTGACGCTGGCCATATTCGCCGCCGTCGCTGTACTCGTGATTTCGTGCCCTTGCGCTCTGGGACTTGCCACTCCCACGGCAATCATGGTGGGCGGGGGCCTGGGCGCGGAGCTCGGCATACTCTTCCGCTCATCGGAAGCGATCCAGATCATGAAGGACATCAAAGCCGTCGCTTTCGACAAGACCGGGACTTTGACAGTAGGCCGGCCGTCGGTGGTCGACATAGTCGCCGCCGAGGGTATAGGCGAGAAGCACCTGCTAAGGGTGGCGGCTTCTCTGGAACACGCATCGGAACACCCGATAGCGGTGGCGATAATGGCGCGGGCCGAAGAGGCGGGGGCAAGACCGGGGCCGCTTGAGGATTTCTCCGCCGCGGTCGGGTTGGGGCTCACCGGTAAGGTCGACGGGCGGCCGGCGCTCCTGGGCAAGATCGCCTTCCTCGCGGAGAGCGGCATCGACATCGGGGAGTACCGGCAAGCAGCCGAGAATCTCCAGTCCAGGGGAGAGACCGTGGCCGCTGTTGCTTGGGACGGCAAGATACTAGGTCTCATCGGAGTGGCCGATACACTCAAGGCGGATTCATCTGAGGCCATAAACTCGCTTCACGGCATGGGTCTTAAGACCGTGATGATCACGGGGGACAACCGTATCACGGCGAATGCCGTTGCGCGTGCGTGCGGGATTGACGAGGCGGTCTCCGATGTGCTTCCGGCCGAGAAGGCCGAGAAGGTGAGGGCGATCAGGGCGCGGTACGGCAAGGTTGCCATGGTAGGCGACGGCATCAACGATGCTCCGGCGCTCGCCGAGGCCGATGTGGGGATAGCCATTGGGACCGGCACAGACATAGCCATAGAAGCAGCTGATGTGACCCTGGCGGGTGAGAGCCTGACCGGGGTGGTGCGCGCCATAGGGCTATCGACTGCGATATTCTATAAGATCAGACAGAACCTGTTCTGGGCTTTCTTCTACAATGTGGTCGCAATACCGGTGGCCGCCCTCGGGCTTCTCCACCCCATCATCGCCGAGGCGGCAATGGCTTTGAGTTCGATAAACGTGGTGACCAACTCGCTCAGGCTCAAGAAGGCGAAGCGGAAACTCATGTAGCATCGGGGTTCCATCCCTGACGAAGTCTGCCTCGCGGGTCCTGTCGCTGCGGACTCCCACCGTCCTCCTTGCCAGTCTG
>CAZRAU010000037.1:14797-27232 GCA_964598025.1 uncultured bacterium | reverse complement strand
TACCTTGCCCGGCGCGCTGCCAGTAGAGAAGTTGAAGGCTCCCGTCGATCATCCGGGGCACCATCCCGTGCTCTCCCCCGGCCACGATTTCGCTGAAACTCAAGGGCTCGGAGATGAATACCGACCGGAGCCGGCCTCGAGCCCCTGGCTCGGGTGCTGCCTCGACCGGGCGGAGTGCCGGTTCAGGAACGCCGGATCGGACCGACCGGGACGGCTTCTCGACGGGCTCATCTTCACGCGATGCGCCCGATCCGGAGCCGGAGGTCCGGCCGGCTTCGGATGTCTTCTCAAAGTGATCGGCAACGGGCTGCTGCCTGGTGTCGGGGCCCGCACCGAGCCTGTCCGTCTCCGCCATGCCCCGGGGCATATCCGCATCGGCAATCTCGACATTTCTGTAGAGGACTTGCTGGCCTTCGCGCTCGGCCTTATCATAAACCTTGCTTCGAACCGATTCACTCTCCACGAACCGGCTCAGGGCCGATTGCTTCTTGGCTTGCTCACCCAGACCATCTCCGCTCCCGGTGACACCGGCAGGGGGCTTGGTGGAAGGCCCCCCCTTGCCCGAGACCTCCTCCGGGGCGGCCCATACGAGCCTGTTCGCCCCGTCCGACACCTCGTTGGTCCCGCTGTACAATTCGGCCCGCAAGCCGGAGACAGCATACTTGGTACGTGTATCCGCCTCTCCTCCCGGTTCGCTGTCCGTTTCCGCATACCCGTCTGCGCTTGCCGGTGAGGCCGGCTCTGTGCTTTCCGCTTCCTCACCGGCATGCACGAACTCCTTCCGAAACTCCGCCGGGGCCGGGGCGGCGCTACCGATTACACCTGCTATTTCGCTCCCCGCGGCCGCCCCTCCGTCAAGGATATCGTCCTTATATGCAACCGCGATATTCTCATACACAGGTGTCGTCTCCTCATCGGAGAGGAACGCTTGCTGGTTTTCGAGGAAATCTATTTCCTTCTTCTTGACTGTCACCTCGCCGGGTTTCCGGCCCTCTCCGGTTGTCCCCCGGGCGTCGGATACCTCCGGGCCATCGTCCGGTTCCGGTCCGGCGGTGGGCCAGAGGATTTCGTAGGTGGGGGAGAGAATGAAGGGAATGTCCACGAGTGCGGACGCTCGACGCCACTCTTCAAGGGGGCCCGAAGGGTCGTTGCCGGCGGGTATCACGATTGTGCTAGCCAATTCCGCCTGAATTTCGGCAAGCTCGCTCCGCACGACGGCGGCGACATGGGTAACCTCCGCGGAGAGTGTACCCTCGATCTGCTTTTCGATGTAGGCCTCTTCATGGCTTATGGCCCTGATGGCAAGGAAACTCAATACGACCGCTGGAATGATTACGACTCCTATAAACACGATTCCCAGGTATCGCTTCAGACGATGTCGCGCCACTGGAGTCTCACCTCGGCTCCCAGGCGGGCACCGCGATCGACTCTCGCGGTACCCACCGGACCGGGCCGCTGTCACTTGTTATCCTTGTCCCCGTCCGTCTCCGTACCATCATCGGATACATATCCCTGCTGGGTTGTCTGGGTGTATACCTGGTTCACAACCCGTTTGCGCATGTGTTTGGTGAATCCATTATTGGCCCCGATGTCCGAAGAAATCTCCTCGCACTTCCCAGCCTCTACGAGGATCTCAGCATCGTTATCGCACTCCTCGGCCACCTTTTCAAGCACTAAAGCATTGTCTCTGAGAAGGCCCGCCGCTGCTCCGAAATCGCCCTTGTCGGCCAATCCCACGGCCTGGCGCTTGACCTCGGACGCCTTGGTGAGGGCCGTCTCCTTGGTGATGTCCTTGTTCTGCTTGTCGCGAACTGCGCCTTCATCGCTTGCATAGGTAACCGCAACACTGAGATTGTCCTCAGACTTCTCGTTGCTGTAGGGATCGGAATACTCCACGGCGACCTGGGCGATCTCCAGGCGTTTGCCGGCCTCATTTGCCGGGACCTCCACCTCGAAGAGCGCAAACTTGGCATTCTCGCCATAGAGCTCGCCCACACTCACCGACATCGTTTGCCCTTCTATCTTGCCCTCGCGGCCGACGACGCCGATGGGCTTCATGCCGTCAGGGCAGTGGAGCCGGATGCGGATATCACGAGCAACGACGGTCATGGCTTCACCTATCTCCTCAGCGAATATCTTCGGCAGCTCATGCCCGCTACTTGCGAAGTAGGAGTTGCCTCCGCTCCGGGCGGCGAGCGCAGTCATCAGGTCCTCGTTGTAGTCAAGACCGACACCGATGGTCGTCACGGTCATGCCTTCACTCCCCAGCGACCTGCCCAAGTCGGCCAATTCCTCGGTTGATTGGGGGCCGACATTCGCAAGGCCGTCGGAGAGAAGTACTATTCGGTTGGTGTACTTCCATGAGAGGTTTCTGCGAACCTGCACCGCTCCCAGCGCCACGCCTCCGTATAGGGCGGTTGAGCCTCCGGCATAGATACTCGAAATCATCTCGATCAGGGCGTCCTTGTCTTTCACCCGCTGTGCGGGGATCAGGATCCGGGGATGATTATCATAGACTATAAGGGAAATGATGTCGTCCTCCCCGAGCCGTTCGACAATCTCGATGGCCCCCCGCCTCGCGTTTTCCATCTTGCGATCGCTTCCCATGGAACCCGATTTGTCGAGCACGATGGCCACATTGAGAGGCACCCGCTCGGACATGACCGGTATCCTCAAGCCTTCGAGGCCGACCTTCACGACAACCCGCCCGGTGCGGTTGTCGAGGACCAGCGGTTTGTCGACATCGGCATAGACACGTACTCGGGATTCCGCCTGAAGGCATCCGCAGGTCACGAGGGCGAACGTGACCAGACTCATCATGATTGCTGCGCGTTTCATGGCGCACCTCCTTCACCTATCGTTTCATCACGCGGATTCGACGCTCATTGTCTTCCGGGACACTTCTGTTGCCGCAGGCCTCGGTTTCAGGGAAGCCTGCGATATGGATCACCGCATCTCCGTACACCAAGGCGTTTACGTTGGCCTCACGGTCGACGGCCGAGACCTCAAAGCCCAGGTCGACGGCCGCCTTCCTTGTGTAGTGCTTGTCGTGCATGCTCCGCAGGAACCCGACAGCATCAGCCTGGTCCAGGGCGCCATATGCCCGTTCGCAGACCGCCGCGAGCGCGGCGGACCTGAGAAGTTTGGGCCAGAGCCGTTTGAACACATGCGGGTTGGCGAAGATGTCGACGCTGGTTATCCCGTAGCCGACTCCGATCACCACCCCGACCGCGTCGGGACAAAGCCGGGGGATGCCCTCCATGTTCCTCTCGAGTCCGGCGATCTTCCGCCGCGTCTCTTCGGATTCATAGACCTCCTGAAACCTGCCGGTGGGGGATGCCACTCCTGCTCGATCGGCCATACCCGAAACATAGCCCCATATCTTACTCTGGGCGTCGCCTCCGGCTTTCTGGCCTTCCGCGCGAAGCCTCGAGGTTCCCAGATTCTCCCCGCTGGAAAACGTCTCTGATTCGTACGTCCAACGCCCCTGCTCCACGCAGTAGACAGGCACGATGACGTTCTTTGCCCCGGGCCTGAGCAAAACATCCCTGCCCACCAGGCGGTCCTGCCTGCAGCCGGTGAGAATCTCTCCGCCCATCATGAAGATATGCTTGTCTGAACGGTTGCTCACGCTGACCTGCGGCACACGCCCGCCGTCCACCTCGGTGACTTCGAGCCAGCCCTTTCCGAGGGCCTCATCGAGCGTGGTGTAACGGGTGTGATCCCTCATACGGTCGCAGTATACCGGGATGATGGATAGGTTTTCGTAGTAGACCGGTGCACCCACCTCGAGCGACTCGATAAGTGCCCTTGCCTCGTCGCCCGGCTCGGCGGAGGCTTCTCCGGCGGTCACGGACACGCAAGCCGCGGCCACCATCACTACTGCAATGCACTTCACCATACTGCTCATTCCAATCACCTCCTTACCTTGCAGATTGAGTTCTTGCACTTTCTTCCTCCTTCCACTAAGAGTGTACGCACTCGCCCGGGAGAAGTTGTCATAGGGGTGTAAAAGCATTGTAAAAAGATGTAAACGATCATAGTGTCACTTGAAACGTCGGTTGCCGTCCGCTGATGGGTGGAGAGTCCAGGCGGGTGAAGATGATGCCCCGGTCTGATTACGAAGATGATACCCGTTTGGTTGTTTCACCGAAGGACTTCTTATGGGACAGTGGGTTTGATGAGTCGATGACGCTTGCCCGGAATATAGTGATGCTCCACACCGGTTCGGCGATACCTTACATAACCCGGACGTATTCAGTCAGGGAGTATCCCTTCACTGTGCCGGGTTTCCTCAGCAATCCCCCGGTTTATCGCCTCGAGGAGCGGGAGGACTTTGCCGGGAGAATTGCCGGTAGGGGAGCGTGAATCGAGGCAGCTGGCGACCGTCAGGTTGTGATGCGCCACCGGCTGATTGCGTTCGCCGGACCCACGGACACTGCGATGAGTGTTTTGCCGGGTCATTGAGCGAGCCGTGCTGAACACCGTCTATCCCGGGCTTGCGACTCAGCGTTTCCCTTCGATGTCCCATCATGGCGTGCATCTGCCGGCGTGAGGCATCTGGTTGTCAAGCCCACCGGGCTAGGGCGAGGCAGCCGGCGGCGAGCCCGAAGAGTTGTTGACTTTACCCCGTTCTCCTGATACGTACTTGGTTGAATCTGGGTCCCCGAAGGAGGCTCGTAACAAGGTGAACAAGGCGGCTCTTACTCTGACGCTGGTGACTGCCGTGTGCGCGGGCACGCTTCAATGCAACATCACGCGGGAGGGTATTGTAGTGGAACTCACACCCCGCGAGATCCAGGAGAAACTGGAAGATGCATTTCCGATCACCGAGAAGTACCTGATGGTGTTTGAGCTTACGCTGGCCGATCCCGAGGTCGGGCTTACCGAGGGTTCGGACCGGATAGGGTTCGGCCTTTCGGCGATAACGAACGTGCGTGTGGATGGGGAGGATGTCACAGGCCGGGCCGAGATGACCGCCGGCTTGAGATACGATTCTGCCAAGGGCGCTCTGTTTCTGGCCGACCCCCGGGTCGAGGCCTTGAAGTTGTCGATGTTGCCTGAGAAGTACGAAAACGATGTGCTGGCGGCCGCGAATCTTGCCGCGAAGGAGTTTCTCAAGGAACACGAAATCTACAGTTTGGATCAAGCCGATTTCAAGCAGGCCATGGCCAAGCTGGTGCTCAAGGACGTCGTGGTCAGCGACGGTGTCCTGAAAATGATCTTCGGCCTGGGCACCCAGTAGAACCGGGGACGCTGTAGGAGGGTTCCGGCGATGACTGGATCGCAGTTGTTCCTCTTGGGGAGTCTCTTGATGCTTTGTGACCTCACGACCCTGAGCGGGCCCGGCCTGGCGTCACCGGCCGCAGATCGGGCAGCCGCGGGTGCGATAAGCACGTTCTCGATCGTAGCCCGGGATGCCGGGACCGGCGAGCTGGGCATCGCAGTCGCCTCCAGGTTCTTCGCAGAGGGGGCGGTGGTCCCGTGGGCGAGGGCCGGTGTCGGGGCTGTGGCCACTCAGTATTTTGCCGGCACCACCTTCGGGTGGCGCGGTCTCGATCTTCTGGAGCAAGGTGCAACGCCTGAGGAGGTCGCCGATATCCTGATATGGAGCACCTGACCAGGGAATTGGAGAACCGCGGTCTCCGGGCACGTATCGTCAGTGCGCGGCGACTTGCGGACCTCGGCCGGGCCCTTGACGACCAACGCGGCCAAGGCCTCTTGGATGAGCGGTTTGTCCGGGCCGAGCTCTCGGACTTCGGCTTCAGCCTGCCTGAGAGCATACCGGAGGCCGGCTCACTCATAGTGTTGGGATTCCCCGACCCCCATGTGCGTTTTACCTTCACCTCGGCCGGGAAGGCCGTCCCGGTCACCGTGCCTTCGACATACCTGCACGTCCAGGAGAAGGATAGGCGTGCGAAGCGAGCACTCGAGGCCCTGCTGGCTCCGGGGGGTTACACTGCGGTCGAGGCGAGAGTGCCCAAGAAACTGCTAGCCGTGCGTAGCGGGCTTTCCCGATACGGCAGAAACAACGTCACCTACACGGGGGGGCTGGGTAGCTTCTACCGTCTGGCGGCTTTCTTCTCGGACCTGCCGTGCGAGGGCGATGAGTGGGGGGAACCGACCGCGCTGGAGCGGTGTGAGGATTGTCTGGCCTGTATGCAGGCCTGCCCCACCGGGGCCATCGACCCTGACAGGTTTCTCCTGCACGCGGAGCGTTGCATCACCTTCTGGAACGAGCAACCGATGGAAGTGCCGTTTCCGGATTGGCTGGACCGGTCCTGGCACAGCTGCCTTATAGGCTGTCTTCACTGTCAGCGGGTCTGTCCTGAGAACCGGGAGGTAGGCGGTTTCTGCGAGGCTGGGGAGGAGTTCTCCGAAAAAGAGACCCAGCTTCTCCTGGAGGGGAGGGAGGCCGGCGACCTGCCGCCCGATCTTGCGGAGAAGCTGGAGCGGGCGGACCTGCTTGCGGTGTTGGATACCTTCCCGCGTAACCTCGGAGTGCTCCTTGAAGCGCGGTCTTCTTGACGCTCAAGGCGAGCGCTTAGGATTGCCGCCCGAACGATCTTCGCGATCAGCCCGGCTGTGCCGCCGGTCGCATCTTGGGACGAGGCCATCGCCATCAAGCATTGACACCGGGACAGGTATGGGTTAATCAGATTGAAATGCCCGACGACACGGCCCTGGAGGTAGATCGGATGCCTGATAAGCGTGATGAGAAGAAGCGATGCCCGTGGGGCACGGGCGACCTCGAGCGCGAATACCATGACAAGGAATGGGGGGTGCCGGTTCATGACGATCGCCTGCTCTTTGAGTTTCTCGTGCTGGAAGGCGCCCAGGCGGGACTCAGTTGGAGTACGATCCTTAAGAAACGTGAGGCATACCGGGACGCTCTCGCCGATTTCGATCCGGCGAAGGTGGCGGTATTCGGCGCGCGCGATATCAGGCGTCTTCTGAAGAACTCGGGAATAGTCCGGAACCGGCGGAAGATAGAATCCGCCATCGGAAACGCCAGAGCCTTTCTCGCCGTGCAGCAGGAGTTCGGGAGCTTCGACGCCTACCTCTGGGACTTCGCCGGGGCCAAGCCAAGCCGGAACAGGTGGCGCACCTTTCGCGAGGTCCCGGCTGAAACCGAGGCGTCGCGGGTCCTGAGCAAGGACCTCAAGCAGCGCGGCTTCACCTTCGTGGGGCCCACTATCTGTTATGCCTTCATGCAGGCCGTCGGCATCGTGAACGACCATCTTGTCACCTGCTTCAGGCACAAGGAGATCAGGGACCTCGGTTGCCGACGTCGGCCACCTAGAGCCGACCCTGCACAAGATTAGCCGTTGCCACGGGATGGACCAACGCCATGCCGAGCGGGTGGTGCGGAGGGAGGGCCTCCCGCCGCCCAGACTGACAAGGAGGACGGTGGGAGTCCGGAGCGACAGGACCCGGGAGGCAGACCACGTCGGGGATGGAACCCCGCCGCTACGTGGAGGCGGAGCGAAGGCGCTCGTGGAGCAGTGAATGTCGTGCTGAACAGCGACAGAGCACCGAGCGCAGCGCATACCCGTCAGGCCCGGAGACCCGGCGTCATGCTGACGCATCATAAGGTATGAGGGGTCGGGGAAGCGATTGAAAAGTCGGCTTGACCCGCTCGCCCCGAACTTGTTAGGGTATATGAGGATATGCCATGAATGGAGGGTTGATAATGGATATTACCAAGGACACCATCATCGAGGATGTTCTCAAGGCGCACCCTGATGCCATTCAGGTGCTGATGAAGTATAATCTCGGTTGTGTTGCCTGCATGGGAGCGACCCAGGAATCGATCGAGCAGGGTGCCCTCATGCACGGTATCGATCCGGAACCCCTGGTGAAGGAGCTCAATGAGCTCTTCAGTGAAAAGCAAACTGAGAGCGGGGAGAAGACAGAGGGGTAATGGTGCCCGAAGGAGCCTCAGTGCAGGCATCAGAACCCTTCCGGGTGTAGGTACCAGACGCGAAGATCTCCTGCGGGAGCTCGGCATTTCGACCGTAGGGGATCTTTTGGTCTATCCCCCCCGCCGCTACATCGACAGGACCTCGTTTTCCAGGATTGCCGATTTGCGGGACGGAGCCGTCCAGACGGTTTCCGGTACGGTCACAGGTGTCGAGGTGAAACCGGCAAGGCATAAGCGCCTCTTCATCGCACATATCCAGGATGACTCGGGTCGGATGCGATGTGTCTGGTTCAACCAGGCCTATCTCAGGAACGTTTTCCGGCCGGGAGGCGCTTTCGTATTCAGCGGCAGGGGCAGAGTAGACGGATTCGGCCGCTCGATGGTCCATCCCGAATACGAGAAGATGGAGGGCGACCTCCTGCACACGGGCCGCGTGGTGCCCGTCTACGGGACCCGTCCGGGTCTCGGACAGAAGCAGCTGAGGAACCTTACGAAACATGCCTTGGACGGACACCTCGGCCAAGTCCGGGATTGCATGCCCGAATCAATCCGCACGAGGCTCGGTCTTGCGCCGCTCTCCGAAGCTCTCGAACATCTCCATTTCCCTCCGGACCTCAAGCGTGCTGAGCAAGCACGAAGGAGGCTGGCTTTTGACGAGGTGCTGGTCTTCCAGACCCTATTCGCGCTGGCCCGGAGGGACCGAAAGCAGGGCGATGAAGCCAGGGCCCGATCCGGGGATGAGACAAAACGACTCACCACACATCTGCCCTATGCCCTCACCGGGTCCCAGGCGGCGGCCCTCGAAACGCTTATCGGTGACATACGCGGCCCCTACCCCATGAGACGCCTGCTCCAGGGTGACGTGGGGTGTGGGAAGACCGTAGTGGCATGCCTGGCTGCCGCCCTCGTCTGCGAAGGGGGCGGGCAGGTCGCTCTCATGTGCCCCACCGAGCTCCTGGCAGAACAACACTATTCCACTCTGGACCGCTTCATGGCGGGTTTCGGCTTCCGAGTGGGGCTGCTCACCGGCAGTGTTCAGCCCGAGGAGGGCCGCCGGCTCAAGGCCGATCTGGAGTCCGGCATGCTTCCCATTGTGGTGGGAACCCATGCCCTTATTACCGAAAGCACAGCTTTCGGCAACCTCGAGCTTGCCATAGTGGATGAAGAACAAAGATTCGGAGTGCTTCAGAGGGCGAGGTTCCTGGAAAAGGCCCCCCGTTCAAACGCGCTTGTGATAAGCGCCACCCCTATTCCGCGTACGCTTGCGCTCACGGCCTACGGCGATCTCGATGTTACCGTGATAGACGAGATGCCCCCCGGGAGGGGAGGGCACTCAACCAGGTGTGTCGGAGAGGCGGCACGGGAGGCGCTCCTTCGCGACATAGGGCGCCGGGTGGCCTCGGGCGCGCAGGGTTTCTACGTTTGTCCGGCCGTAGAAAGCAGCGAGGCCGGTCTGATGGATGTCGGCACGGCCAGGGAGCTTATACAAAGGTGCCTGGGGGGGGGCCGACGCGCCGAGATACTCACGGGCCGCACACCGCCTGAGGAGCGTCATCGCATACTCGAGGACTTCCGCAAGGGAAGTACCGGCGTCATAGTGGCCACAACCGTCATAGAGGTGGGTATGGACATTCCGGCTGCGACCGTGCTTGTGGTGGATCAGGCGGACCGTTTCGGTCTAAGCCAGCTCCACCAGATGCGGGGCCGGGTTGCCAGAACCGGCGCCGAGTCACTCTCCTTTCTTATCGTGTCGGAGTCCGCGAGCGACCGCGCCCGAAAGCGGGTGGAGGTGCTACAATCCACCTTCGATGGGTTCGAGATCGCCGAGAAAGACCTTGCTTTCAGGGGCCCCGGGGACGTTATCGGGACGCGCCAGCACGGCATTCCGGACCTGAAGTTCGCATGCCTGCCGGAGGATACGGACCTCATGCTTGCGGCCCGGACGGAGGCGTTCGAGAGGGTTCTCGGAGGTGATGGCTCGGAGGAATGGCAAGGATGGGTTGAGGCGGTCAGGGGTCTTACGGCGGGCCGGATCGCGGTCGTGTAGGAAGGAGGACTGATTTGACAAGGGAAGAAGCGCTGGATTTCGTACGCTCGAAGGTCAACAATGATCGCTTGATCAAACACATGCTGGCCGTGGAAGCCGTCATGCGGTCTCTGGCCGAGCGGCTCGGTGAGGATGCAGCCAGGTGGGGTCTGGCGGGCCTGGTGCATGACCTCGACTATGACGAAACGGTCAAGGACCCGCAGCGGCACGGCCGCGTCGGTGCCGAGTACCTGAGAGGGATGGGGGTCGGTGAGGACATTACACGTGCCGTGGAGTCTCATGCCGGCCACACGGCCCGTGAGTCCATGATGGACAAGGCTCTTTATGCCGTCGATCCCCTTACCGGTCTCATAGTGGCGGCCGCACTCATGCATCCCAGCAAGAGCCTGGGCGAGGTGACCACGGACTTCATCTTGAACAGATTCAAGGAGAAGCGGTTTGCGGCGGGTGCGGACAGGGGGCAGATAAAGACGTGTACGGACCTGGGGCTGGAGCTCGATGAATTCGTGGACATAGGGCTCAAGGCCATGCAGGGAGTATCTTCTGAGTTGGGGCTTTAGGCGGACAGAGGAGGACGCGATGCAGGATAACCCGTTACTTCAAGCTGCCGGCAGGTTTCATGGACATATCGGCCCTTTCCTTGCTGTGGGGCTCAAGATGGGGCAGGCGGCCAACGAGCGCCTTGGGCGCCTTCCCATGGACATGAAGGCCGTTGTATGGGTGGAAGGACGGCCGCCGAGATCGTGCGTGCTGGACGGGATTCAGTACGCCACGGGCTGCACCATGGGAAAAGGCAACATAACCATCGAGCCGGATGGCTCGAAAGTGGCGGCCAGATTCACGACCAAGGCGGGCACCGTGCTTGTCGGCCTCACCGGTCGGTTCCTCGCGGCCATAGAGAACGACCTGAAAGGTGCAGAAGAAAAAGCTGTCATTGACTACGCCTTTAGAATCATGGATACTGCTCCTGAGGAGATGTTCGAGGTGGCTGAATGAGATCCGTTGTTCCGGTCTTGCTTGCAGTCCTTGTGCTGGTATCCCCACAGGTCAGGGCCTCCGAGGTCCACGTTGTGGCTTTCGAAGGGGCGATCGGCCCCGCTGCTGCGGGTTTCATCGACCGCGCCATAGAGCGGGCGGAAGATGCCTCAGCGGCCTGCCTGGTGGTCGAGATGGACACACCGGGTGGGCTCGACACCTCTATGCGCGACATGATCCGCGCGATCCTGGGCTCCCGTGTCCCCATAGTCATATATGTCTATCCGAGTGGTGCACGGTGTGCATCTGCGGGTGTCTTCATCTCGATGGCGGCCGATGCTGTGGGTATGGCTCCCGGGACGTCCATTGGAGCTGCTCACCCGGTCACAATAGGAGGAGGTGAGGTTGACGAGCACACGATGAACAAGATCGTCAACGACAGCGCTTCCTATATGAAGAGCCTGGCCTCCCGGCGTGGCCGGAACGAGGAGTGGGCCGAACGGGCCGTGAGGGAAAGCGCGACGGCGACGGCCGAGGAAGCCCTCGAGCTCGGAGTGATCGACGCGGTGGCAGCAGACACCGGGGAACTGCTGGGGGCCATCGACGGCCTGAAGATCGACGAGGCCAAAGGCGGGTTTCTCGAGACCGACGGGGCCGAGATCCGGAGGTTCGAGATGGGCATAAGGTACCGGCTCCTGGCAATTCTCTCGAATCCCAATATTGCCTACCTGTTGCTTATCCTCGGGTTCTACGGACTCTTCTTCGAGCTTTCCAACCCGGGCTCCGTATTCCCAGGTATATTGGGGGCCATCTTTCTGGTCCTGGCCTTCTATTCCTTCCAGATGTTGCCCGTTAACTACGCGGGGGTGCTTCTCATAATCCTGGCCGTGGCTTTCTTTATCGCCGAGATCTTTGTGACAAGCGGCGGCCTTCTGGCTGTGGGAGGAGGTGTAGCCATGTTTTTCGGTTCGCTCATGCTCATAAGGTCCTCCACCCCGGTTTTGCAGATCTCATACAAGGTGATAATCCCGGCCGTATTGGCCACGGCGGGCTTCTTCGTCTTTGCGGTGGGAGCGGGTATAAGGGCCCAGCTCCGGAAGCCCACCACGGGCAAGGAGGGTTTGGTGGGCGAGCGGGGGACGGCCACGTCGGACATCGATCGCTCGGGCCAGGCATTCATACACGGAGAGATCTGGACCGTGGTCAGCAAAGAGAAAGTAGGCAAGGGTGACGTGGTTGAGGTGGTTTCTGTCGAGGGCCTGACGGCTCTTGTGAAACGGGTCGGCTCCGAGGAGGAAGCCTGAAGGAGGGTCTAAGATGATAGGCTATGTTGCGGTGCTTTTCGTCCTGCTGATTATTCTTGCCAATGCGATCCGGATTCTGAGGGAGTATGAGAGAGCCGTGGTGTTCAGATTGGGACGGCTCGTGGGGGCCAAGGGCCCGGGGATTGTGATACTGATCCCGATAATCGATCGCATGGTGAAGGTGA
>CAZRAU010000037.1:0-14787 GCA_964598025.1 uncultured bacterium | reverse complement strand
GGTGAGCCTCCGGCTGCTTGTTATGGATGTGCCTCCGCAGGATGTGATCACCAAGGACAATGTCTCGGTCAAGGTGAATGCGGTGGTCTATTTCAGGGTCATGGAACCTGCCAAGGCCGTGACCGAAGTTGAGGACTATATCTATGCCACTTCCCAGCTTGCTCAAACCACGCTGAGGAGTATTCTCGGTCAGTCGGAACTGGACGAGCTCCTGGCTAGCCGGGACAAGGTGAACAGCCAGCTCCAGCAGATCCTCGACAGACAGACCGACCCATGGGGCATAAAGGTCGCCACCGTTGAGGTCAAGCATGTCGATCTGCCTGTTGAGATGCAGCGGGCGATGGCACAGCAGGCCGAGGCCGAGCGTGAGCGGAGGGCGAAGGTCATAAAGGCCCTGGGTGAGATGCAGGCCTCCGAGAAATTGGCCGAGGCCGCACAGAAGATCGGTCCCCACCCTGTGGCGATTCAGCTAAGATATCTCCAGGCACTCACGGAAGTTGCGTCCGAGAACAATTCGACGACTCTCTTCCCGATACCGATAGACCTCTTCAAGGTCTTCATGGAGAAGAAATCCGACGCGTGACGGGATAGGCTTTGATGAGATCGACAGAGGATGACATGCGGGCGGACCGGCTGAGGAAGCTGCCCAGGTACCTCTTTGAGGTACTCGCGGAAACCAGGCGGCGCAAGGAGGCCGATGGGGTGGAAGTGATCGACCTTTCGATCGGAGACCCCGACATCGGCGCTCCCCCGGCGGCTGTGGCCGCGCTCAGGCAGCATGCGGATGACCGGCGGTTTCACAGATACACGCCGCACTTCGCCGTGGAGAGATTCAATGGGGCGGCGGCGGAATGGATGAAAAAGAGATTCGGGGTGGCACTCGACCCCGCCCAGGAAATCCTGCCGCTGCTCGGTACCAAGGAAGGGATTGCCAATCTGCCGCTCGCGGTGCTCGATGCCGGAGAGGTTGCACTGGTGCCGGATCCGGCCTACCCGGTCTACTCCAGGGGTGTGTGGTTCGCAGGGGGTACGGTTCGATGGATGCCGCTCCGCGAGAATTCGGCGTTTCTTGCCGACGTGGAGATGATAAAAGCCGTGAGTCCGCGTATGGTCTATGTCAACTATCCCAACAATCCGACCTCTGCGGTGGCGGATGCCGGTTTCTACGCCGGGCTGGTGGGGATGGCCCGGGAGGGGGGCGCACTTGTGGTGAACGATGCGGCCTACTCGGAGATTGCCTTCAACGGCTACAGGTCGCCGAGTGTGCTCGAAGTTCCGGGAGCGATGGATGTGGCCGTCGAAGTCCATTCGTTTTCCAAGACCTTCAGCATGGCCGGCTGGCGACTCGGGTTTGCAGCCGGCAACCGTCGGATCATACAGGCATTGAAGATGCTCAAGTCCAACATAGACTCGGGTGTTTTCGGCCCGATCCTTATGGCCGGTGTAGCTGCGCTTGAAGATGGATGGGACTGGCATCGCAAGATGCTGGACGAGTATGAGATAAGGCGCAATCTTATCTTCAAGGGCCTGGAGGCCTGTGGAATAGGGTATCACCGGTCTCCGGCCACGCTCTATGTCTGGGCGAAGGTCCCGGGAGGGCGTGGTTCGATGGAGTTCGCCCGGTCACTTCTGGAGGATACCGGAGTGTTGGTCGCCCCTGGAATCGGTTTCGGCGAGCAGGGCGAGGGATATTTCCGTATCTCGGTTACCTGCCCCACGGAGAAGGTGGGGACGGCCGCCGGCATGATGCGCGAGGTGAGCAAGCATTGAAGAGACCGAGAGGTCTGGATCTGATTTCGATTCATGGCATCGATGTCCTGGGACATCACGGAGTGGATGAGGCCGAGCGCGAGGTGGGCCAGAGGCTCAACATAGACATCGACCTCTACTTGGATCTCTCCGAGGCGGCTGCAACGGACGACATTCATAAGACCGTGAACTATGAGGCCGTGTGTAATCTTGTGGAGAGGGTCTCGGCTGAGGAAGAGTTCCTGCTTCTCGAGAGCTTGGCCTCGGAGATCGGGGACAAGATAATCGAGAAGTTCGGACCGACCGGCGTCGTGGTAAGGGTCAGCAAGTTGAGCCTGCCCATCGCCATCAGGGTGGGGGCGGTGGTTGTGCAGATAACCAAATGGCGGGAGGATTAACGTTTGGTGGAGTGTTACGTCGGCCTGGGAAGCAATATCGGTGACCGTGTGGCGATGGTCACGCGGGCGCTGGCTTGTCTCGCCTCGCAATCTGATATGGTGCTGCGCGATATCTCAGGCCTTTATCTTACCCCCGCCTGGGGGCAGACCGACCAGCCGAATTTCGTGAATGCAGTGTGCCGCCTCGACACCCATCTCGCCCCCAGGGACCTCCTATCGCGGCTTAAGGGAATAGAGGCGGGTCTGGGACGGCGGGCCCGGTTCAGGTGGGGGCCGAGGGAAATCGACTTGGACATACTCTTTTACGGAGATCAGGTTGTGGATGAAGCCGGACTTCGGGTCCCACATCCTATGCTCCACCGGAGGCCCTTTGTGCTGATACCCATGGCGGACATAGCTCCCCACTTGATTCATCCGGAGACCGGGTTTAGGATAGCGGAGCATCTTGAGGCGATCGGTGAGCGGGGAGACCTTCAATGTCAGAACCTGGATATATAGCCATCGAGGGGGTGATCGGGGTCGGCAAGACCACGCTGGCCACGATTCTGGCCGAGCGGTTGGGGGCGAAGCTTCAGGTGGAGGAAGTCGAGGAGAACCCTTTCCTGGAGAAGTTCTACTGCGACATGCAGGGCTATGCCTTCCAAACCCAGATATTCTTCCTGCTTTCACGTTACCGGCAGCAGGTGGATCTTGTGCAGGCAAGCCTTTTCGAGCAGACGGTCGTGAGCGATTACATCTTTGCCAAGGACCGGATCTTCGCCTACATAAACCTCAATGATGATGAGCTGGCGCTCTATGAGCGCCTGGTGAAGATACTGGAGAAAGACATTGCAAAACCGGATGTTGTCGTTTATCTACAGGCGACCACTGATGTTCTCTTGGAGCGGATCAGAAAGCGAGGGAGGCATTTCGAGAAAGACATGCCTCGTGACTATATCGATACTCTTAACAGGGCATATAACCACTTCTTCTTCCATTACGAGGATACGCCGCTGATAATGGTGAATACCGATTCCCTGGATCTTCCCAAATCGCCGGCCCACGTGGACAGATTGATCCAGGCAATGAACACACACAGGAAAGGGACCATGTACTATAAGGGAGGCTCGGACTAGGGTGGAACATAAGAAGATCACCGTGCCCGGCGTGATCCGGATGAAGCGTAAGGGCAATAGGATAGCCATGTTGAGCGTCTATGACTACCCGACAGCTCGCCTTGCGGACGAAGCGGGTGTCGACATAATTCTGGTAGGTGACACTCTGGGTATGGTGCTCCTCGGTTACGACACGACCCTGCCGGTCAGCATGGACGAGATGCTTTGCCATGTGAAGGCGGTCGCTCGTGCGCGGCCAAGGGCGCTGGTGGTTGCGGACATGCCGTTCATGTCGTTTCAGGTCTCGCCTGGCGATGCCCTGAGGAATGTCGGACGGATGTTGAAGGAGGGAGGGGCGGACGCCGTGAAGATCGAGGGTGGAAGGTGTATTGCGCCGACCGCCAGGGCCATAAGCGAGGCCAAGATACCGGTTATGGGTCATGTCGGACTCACTCCCCAGGCGATTCGCAGGTTCGGCGGCTACAGAATTCAGGGCAAGAGCGACGCAGGGAGGGCGGGCGTCGTGGAAGACGCCAAGGCCCTGGAGGACGCCGGCTGCTTCGCCGTCGTGCTTGAGGCCATTCCCTGGTCGCTTGCCAAGGAGATCACCGAGCAGGTACGCATACCCACCATCGGGATCGGGGCCGGTCCCCATTGCGACGGCCAGGTGCTCGTAGGTCACGATCTTCTGGGTTTCTACGAAGGCCATGTCCCGAAGTTCGTAAGGAGTTACGCCGACCTCAGGGGTACAATACACAAAGCCTTCTCCGATTACGTCACCGATGTTAAGGCCGGAGCCTTCCCATCCCTGGAGGAAAGCTACGAGAGTGCGAAAGACAGTCAGGAAGATAGACATCCTGAGACGGGAGATACGTAAGGCCCGGAAGCGAGGCAAGACAATCGGTCTGGTTCCCACCATGGGAGGCCTCCATGCGGGCCACCTCGCCCTGGTCGAGGCATGTCGTCGGAAGTGCGATCTGGTTGTGGTGAGTGTGTTCGTGAACCCCAAACAGTTCGGATCTGCTGAGGACCTTATCCGTTATCCGCGCGATCTCGGAAGAGACCGGCGCCTGCTAGCCCAACACGGCTGCGATATCGTGTTCGCCCCTGACGCGCTGGAGATGTATCCGCGCGGCTTCAAGACATTGGTAGGCGTTGGAGATCTTCGGGACAAGCTCTGTGGAAGCGTAAGGCCGGGGCATTTCGACGGCGTCACGCTGGTCGTGCTGAAACTCCTGCTTGCGGTCCTGCCGGACATGGCGTTCTTTGGAGAGAAGGACTTCCAGCAGCTGGTGGTGGTCAGGCAAATGGTCCGGGATCTGGCGTTTCCGGTAGACATAGAAGCGGTGCCGCTTGTCAGGGACAAGGACGGACTGGCCCTAAGCTCGAGGAACGTCTATCTCTCACCCGAGGAACGCGCGGTTGCGACCTCGCTGTTCAAGTCGCTCGAGATGGCCAGGCTCCTCATAGCGGGAGGGGAGCGAAGGGCCCGTACCGTGGAAGAGAGAATGGTAACCCTTCTCGTGGATAGCGGGGTCACCAAGGTGGACTATGCCGCCATCGTGGATCCCTTGAGCCTTGAACGCGTGAAGTACATCGAATCCGATGTGAGGATCCTGGTCGCCGCCTGGGTAGGGACAACGAGGCTCATAGACAACATAGCGGTTGATGCCGCCGCTATCGGCCGCAAGAGGCAGGCATCGAGAAGAAACACTGTGGCAGTGGTCATGGCGGCGGGTGAAGGCAAGCGGATGAAGTCCGACCTGCCGAAGGTCATGCACAAGGTCGGCGGCACGCCCATGGTCGGACAGGTGATCGGTGCCGCCCGCCAAGCCGGTGTAGAGGACATCATAGTGGTGGCGGGACACCGGAGCGAGAGGGTCATGCCTTTCCTGAAGCGCCTCGGCGTCGAAGTTGTCGGGCAGGATGTTCAGAGGGGGACAGGCCACGCAGTGCTCCAATCATACCCGCTGCTTGCGAGGTTCGGCGGCGACCTGATTGTGCTGTCGGGGGACACGCCCCTGATTCGCGGCAGCAGTGTCAAGCGGGTCCTCAGCACGCACAAGAGACACTCCAATACGATCACCTTCGTCACTACCGAGGTCCCCGACGCATCGGGTTATGGCCGGATCGTCAGGGACAAGAAAGGCAACTTCACGAGGATCGTCGAGGAGAAGGACGCCGATCCCGAGATCAAAGCCATAAGGGAGATAAACGCAGGTCTCTATTGCTTCAAAGCCGGGCCCCTCTTCGACGCGCTCCTCGGCGTTAAGGCGGACAACGTGCAAATGGAGTACTACCTCACGGACGTCATAGAGAGCCTGAAGAGCAGAGGAGGCAGGGTGGAGGCCCTCCGCATCGCCGATCATGCGGAGATGCTGGGGGTGAACACCGTGAAAGACCTGAAGGTGGTGAGGGAGATCTATGCAAGACGAAAGAAGGCCGAAGATTCTAAGCGCGGGTTGGAGAATGGAGTACATAGAAAAGGACAACGACGATAAGTGCATCTTCTGCGAGCGGGCCGGACGGGAACGGGACCGAGAAGACCTGGTTGTGCAACGGGGCCGACACGCGTTTGTCCTGATGAATAGATACCCCTATACGACCGGCCATCTGATGGTTGCGCCCTATAGGCATGTGCGAAGCCTGAGCGAGCTTACCGCTGAGGAGGCCTGCGAGATCATGAGTCTCCTAGGGTGGTGCGAGAAAATCCTGCGGGACGCGCTCAATCCCCATGGCTTCAACGTTGGAATGAACGTCGGTCGCTGTGCGGGAGCGGGTTTCCCCAACCACATTCATGTGCATGTGGTTCCCCGCTGGGAGGGAGACAGCAACTTCATGCCGGTGCTCTCTGAGACCAAAGTGCTGCCGGAGATCCTGACCGACACCTACGAGAAGATAATGCTCGCCCGGAAGGCTGAGAGACCGGAGAAGCCCTGATGCGGATCGTGGCCATGACCGTATTGCTGGCCGGCGGGATAGTCGCGATCTACTTGGCCTTGAGTGTCATGGCCCAGTTTGCGCACCATGGTTCGGTCTGTGAGCTCCCGGTGGTGGTAGAGGTTCTCAACGGCTGCGGGCAGTCCGGAATCGCCGAGAAAGTCGCCTCCCATCTGCGTGGTTGCGGGTTCGACGTGATGTACGTTGGAAATGCCGACGATTTCGGCTTCACCGAAACGCTTGTCGTGGACAGAATCGGCGACCGTGACAAGGCACGCGCCGTAGCTGCCGCCCTCGGACGGGCTCCGGTGGTCTATCAGATGAGCAGTGCCTTCTTCGTGGAGGTTACCGTGGTCCTAGGTGACGATATCGCCACCTCATCCTGGTTAACGAATGACCAGGCTAGTCCATTGTGGTAGCACCCGTTACGATCATGGTGTCATATGTTTAGCGGCGTTGGCGGGACCGAAATACTGCTGGTTGTTCTCGTCGTGCTTGTACTCTTCGGGTCCAAGCGGATCCCGGATCTCGCCCGCACGCTCGGCAAGGCCTCCCGGGAGCTCCGAAAAGCCGTCAACCAGGTGAAGGCTGAGATCGACAAGACGGCCGATGGTGATCCGCCGGCTGGGCCTACTGACCCGAACAAACCGGGCTAAGTCCCCCAGACGGCTCAGAACCACCCATCCGCTGTGTTGGAATCAAGGTGGCGTCACAGTTCGTCACTATATCGTGTCAAAACAACACAAGCGTCCTCACAGAGGCTGTGAGGTGGCTATCGCAATCGCTTTATGAGCAAGATGTTACAGATCTCGCCCATCTACCTTGAGAGTGGCACGTCCGTTGCTATTGTAGTCACCCGGTGTGACGCGTCGCCGGGCCAGGGAAGCCTTCACCAAGGACCGGAAGCCTTCTCGGGGGAGATCACGATGTCCGGGGGGGGGTACCAAGCGAAGTGAAGACGTTGGTGCTTATGTCATGGGCGCTGCTGACGATCTCGCCGGCCCTTTCGGCATGGGCAGGTGACTACGCACCGGTGTATAGGCCCGAACTCCAGATCTCCCGGGCCTCAGGCCCGATAACGGTCGACGGCGACCTTGGCGATGCCGGCTGGCGGGATGCGGTGAGGGCGGGCAACTTCGCGGAACACAGTCCCGGCGACCAGACCAAGCCCGACGTGGAAACTGAAGTCCTGATCGCCTATGACGACGCTAATCTCTACGTCGGATGGCTCTGCTACGACGATCCTTGCGAGGTGCGGGCATCGTTCTGTGAACGCGACCAGATTTTCTCGGGCGACTATGTGATTCTGTGTCTCGACACATTCGGTGAAGCCACCCTGGCCTATGAGATCTCTTCGAATCCCTATGGCATTCCCGGGGACCTCCTCTTCTCATCGGCCAACGGTGAGGACATTACATATGACATGAGTTACGAGACGGCGGGCTGCGTAACCGAGTTCGGTTGGGTGGCCGAGATGGCAATCCCCTTTGCCAGCCTCCGCTTTCCCAACCGCCGCGAACAGACGTGGCGGGTTGATTTCTGGCGTAACCGCCCCCGCGGATCGCGTTACCAGTATTCGTGGGCGGCTTATGATCGTGATGAGAGCTGCTGGCCCTGTCAGTGGGGAACCATGAAAGGTATCTCCGGAGTAAAACCCGGCTCGGGGTTGGAAATACTGCCTACGGTGGTGGCGCACCAGTCCGGTTCGCTTGATGATGCCGCTCGGTTCAAGAACGATGATGTCGAGGGCGACATCGGCCTCGGGATTGCCTATGACTTGTCATCGGAACTTACCTCCGAGGCAACGGTCAACCCGGACTTCAGCCAGGTGGAGTCGGATGTGGCGCAGATAGATGTCAACAGCACCTTCGCTCTTTTCTATACCGAGGTGCGGCCCTTCTTCCAGGAGGGGAGCGATCTCTTCGAAACCCACTTCGAGGCGGTATATACACGATCGATCAACGATCCGCTCGTCGCGGGCAAGATGACCTGGCGTAAGGGCGCCAACAGCGTGGCGCTGCTTTCCGCCCGGGATGAGCACTCGGTCATCATCCTGCCTTTCGAGGAGAGCAGCGAGTTTGTGGAAAACGGCAAGAGCTATTCCAACCTTGTCCGCGCCAAGAAGGACTTCGGCCGGCAGACCTATCTGGGTCTTGTGGCAACCGACCGGCGTTTTGACAGTGGAGGCTCGGGTTCGCTTGCAGGCTTCGACGGGAGGATCCGGCTCTCACCGAGTGACATGCTGCTGTTTCAGGTTCTGGGAACCCACACCCGGGAGGTTGACAACCCGGCCCTGGGGGATGCTTCGCTCCAGACCCAGTTCTTCAGCGGGGGTAAGTATACCGCGGCCCTGGATGGGGAGGAATTCTGGGGCCACGGGTGGCAGGTGTGCCTTGACCGCGATGCGCGCGACTATGAGGTCGGGGCTGACTATTGGGAGCGGAGTCCCACCTTCCGTGCGGAGAGCGGTTTCGAGCCCTCCAATAACTCGAAGCGGGCGAATGCTTGGATCGGCGGTATGCTGCGCTTCGAGGAGAGCCGGGTTTTGGACTATATCTATAGCAACTCGGATATCGGCCGGGCCTGGAACTTCGACGGGGTAAAGAAGGAAGAGTGGGCAAGAACCAATCTCACCTTCAAGTTGCGGGCCGCGCAGGCCGAGATGCACTCGCAGTACCTTTACAGCAACGAACTCTTTGGAGGTGAGCAGTTTGACGGTATGTGGACGGCGCATACCTGTTTCAGCATTCAGCCGAGCGGAGCCCTGAGCTGTGGAGGCAATATCAACTATGGGCACACCATAGCCCGAAACGACCTGGTAATGGGCAAGCAGACCAAGTACGGTCTGTGGGCCGATGTACGGCCCCTCGACCGCATGCTGATAGAGGCGTCATACACCCATGTGGAGAGTGACGCTGTGGAGACGGGGGAGAGGCTGTTCGACCAGTCGCTCATCTGGTCGCGCCTTTCACTCCAGGTCATGCGTGAGCTGTCCGCGCGCCTCGTACTTCAGTATAACGACCGCACGGGTGTCTGGGACGTGGATCCCTTGATCACCTGCCGGCTCAGCCCGCTTTCGATGTTTTACGTAGGCTCGACCCGCCGTTACAACGATCTGGACCGGGAGAAGGATGGCCGTGAGGGCTGGACCCTGACCGACCGCCAGTATTTCATGAAGATGCAATACCTATTCCAGATCTAGCACTTTTTCCGCGGCCCCTATGGTGACTTTGGTGTCGGGATAGTATCATAAGGGCCATCGCGTCACGAGGAGGTTTGGGGCATGAAGTTCGGAGTGATCGCTATTCTACTTGCGCTTCTGGCCGGGCCGGTGGCAGTCGCCTGTCCAGACTGCGACCTCAAGTCCCGGGGTTTCGCCGGCTTTGGCTATCGTGACCTTACAGGGGCCGATCTGGAGTCCCCCGACGGTTCCGGTCCAGACGGCATTGTGGTGACGGTGATTGTCCCCGACTCACCGGCTGAGCGGGCCGGTATGGAGGCAGGCGACATAGTGACCGGATTCGATGAGAAGCCCATTCGCGATGTCTCAGGTCTCATGAGCGCGCTCCGCTTGTACTATGTGGATGACAGCGTGATAATCTCGGCTCTGCGCCACGGTGAGGAGATAGAGATTCCCCTTGTATTCGGTTCGAACCGTGAGACAAGCGGGGAGGTCGAGGTCGAGTACACCTGCTTCGAAAGTGCGGGGACCCGGCTGCGCGCCGTGGTTACGTCTCCTCTTGGGAGTGGAGGCAAGCAACTTCCCGCATTGCTTCTTGTGAGTGCCTTGGGCAGCCCACGCTTTTCCGGCCTGTCTTACCACAGCATGGGGCGAGAGATAGCACACACCTTCTCGTTGAACGGTTTTCGCGTGCTCCGTTTCGAGCTCAGCGGCGCCGGGGACTCGGAGGGTGAAGATTACCGCACACGCGATTTCATGGCCGAGGTCAATGATAACCTGGCTGCCCTAGACTACCTCAGAGAGAGGCGTGACGTGGACAGCGAGCGTGTCTTCGTCATGGGGCATAGCACCGGTGGGATGATAGCGGCGGCCCTGGCGGGCAGGCGCGAACTGGCCGGGCTTGTGGTCTCATGCACCGTGGGGCGCACCTTCTACGAGAGGATGCTGGAGACCCTCCGGTTCCAGGGCGAGATGGATGGTGAAAGTCCCGAAGCGCTCGACCGGACCCTCAAGGCTTACTTGGAGCTTACGGTCTGTGTTGCCCGGGGCGATTCCCTGGCGGCCATTGTCGATCGGAACCCGGACATTGCCGGCTACGTGAATAGCAGCGGCCGCATCATGGATGACCGGAATACCGATTACTGGAGGCAGCAGCTCAATCTCAATCTGTCCGAGACATACTCCGAGATCGATGAGCCTGTGCTCATCATCTACGCCGCCTCCGATTTTCTCACTCAACTTGCGTGCCACGAGCACATAAGAAACGTTCTCATCGCCTCGGGCAATGACGATGTGACCCTTGAGGTGGTTCAAGGCGTCGATCATGCATACGCTCATGCGAAGGACAGGGAGGAGAGCTACAGGAACTACCAGACCCATGACTTTCGCGGCAGTCAGGACGCGATCGACCGGATTGTCGGCTGGCTCAAGGAAAGGGCTCTATGACATGACAAGCAGGTGAAAGCGCCGACCGAAGCGAGATCGGTGAATGCCGGGGGTCTTCACTCGGGACGAGCATGGTCATAACCACTGCCGGATAGGCAACGTGGATCTCGTTCTTCGCGTCATGCCGGAATGGGTCGAGCAAGAGACAGGGTCCCGGCCGCGTATAGTAACATCGTGCCCACCAGCGCGATGGATGCTGCGAATACAGGCGGACCTAACCAGTGCCCCCGGCCGTTCGGTTGGAGGCTCTCAGTCTCTCCTGTGGCTCCTGCCGGCCAAGCCAAGTGCGATCAGAGTACCAATGACAATGCCGGTGAGCAATGTAAGAGCCAGAAGAGCGGCTCTCGGCATTGTCACCGTCATGAAGAGCACCTTGGTCTCGACAGCCTGTGTATTCTGGAGCACGATGACGAGTACAGCTACGGCCAATACCAATACTGCGATTGCCTTCACTCTTACCACTTCGAATCCCCCGCGTAACCGGAACTTTCGGTGTCGAATGCCCTCAGGTCGGTGGCGTCCTCGCCGAGGAGTCTGATCCATGCGCAGGCAAACAGACACCTGTCTTGAGGCATAACGCCATGATCCCTTGACCCACCAGGCAACCTCCCGCATTGCAAGTGCGGCACATGCCGGTCCGTTGACCTGCGCTTCCCTCCGTTGCCTGTCGGCATGACTACACACATTATGGATACGATGCTTACAGCTATGGGGGGTGTTCGTCAACGCATTTGCGGGCTCAGTGTGTAATAGAGCCGGGTCGGAGTGAGGAGATAGCATGATGAATCCGTCAGGCCGGCATGAAGAAGGATAGGGATTCAGAAGACTGAGCACCGCCGGGAGACCGTCGTGGGTCCGGACCAGGAGACCGCCGACCCCGGAAGCCTGCTCGATCCGGGGCCGACAGCGCCGGCATTGAGCGGGAACCGCACGACACCCCGGACGGAGCAAACTTGTTGACAATTGCCAGGAAGTGCCGTAAAAGAGTGACAGCGTATTCCCTGACATTAACCGGATAAACGTCCGCAGAAGACGCCGTCTGTGGATTTGCATATGACCTTGTTCGCCGGGCAGCTCCGGAGTGTTAGGACGGCATATGGGGTAGCCGGCGCACGCGGACCAAGCACGGCAGCAGCCGTTGATAGGAGGGAACCCATGGGTGACGTACCAGGCTTCGACGTGGAAGCGGCGCACAGGCACTTCTCAGCCGACTGTTTCAATAGGGTGTGGAGGCTCCTCGAGAAGCCGGAGCGCACACCTGAGGAAGACCAGGAGATGGTGAACTTGTGCCTTGCCTCCGTGTGGCACTGGACCGAGAGAGAAGACTGCACGGATACGAACATGTCGATAGGCTACTGGCAGGCCTCTCGCGTGTATGCCACGATTGGGCTGCCGGATGAAGCAAGGCGATATGGGAAACTCTGCCTGGAAGTGAGCCGGGCGCCTGACATGCTTCCGTTCTATCTGGGGTACGCGTATGAGGCATTGGCACGGGCGGAGGTTGTTGCAGGCGACGAAGACAAGGCGCGGGAGCACATGGCCGAGTCGCGCCGCATAGCGGAAGGCCTGCCGAATCCGGAAGCGAAGACGCAGTTGATGGCCGACCTCGACGCACTCGCCCTGCGGCTCACAGGCTGCTGATCCGGGCGGCCGATAGGCACGTGCGACCTAGGCTGGTCGGCCATGATATGACTGAACATCGGACGTGGCTCATCGTTCGCAAGGTGCTCACAGAGGTCGGTTGGTCCCCCCGCCGGGAGGCTAGGACACCGCATGGCCGGGCAATGGCCAAGAAATCGGTCAATAATGCAATCGGGATGCCGATTGCATTATTGACCGATTCCTCACACCGTGGGAATCGGTGTTCGAGACAATTAACTCTGGTTGGAGCAGAGGTATCGGAGATCCTCCCGACGGAATGACCTGGGTGGGGCCGGAACGTTGTCGCTTCCGCCGACAGGGTGCTTCAGATGAACATAGCGGCCTAAACGGGGGACGCTGTCTTGCGCTTGGGAGGTAAGGCTTACATGAAGATGGACAAGACGCGCGGCTGTGCTTGTGGCCGCGTGGCCATACTCTATGCCGTTTGCGCCGGCGCATGGGTCATCCTATCCAACCAGGTGCTGCATCGGCTGGTTTCGGATCCCCGTACGCTGATCTACTCGCATACATACAAGGACTGTGTGTTTGTGGTTGTCACCGCCGTGGTTCTCCACCTGGCCACACGGTCAGGTAGTCAGGCGCTCAGAGAAACCCATGTAGCCCTCAAGGATTCCGAATCCTACAAAGTGCGACTGGCGGAACGACTGGAGCACTACCTCGCTGCCAGTCCAACCGTCACATACAGTCTTGCGGTGGAGGCCGGTGAAGTGCGGACGGTCTGGGTGACCGATAACATCCTGCGGACGACGGGTTTCACGCTAGAGGAGGCCATGCAGAAGGGCTGGTGGGCTGAACACCTCCATCCCGATGACCGGGACCAAGCCATGGCAGACATTTCCCGCGTGTGGCAGGATGGTTCGCTCGTGCATGAATACCGCTTCGTCCGCAAGGATGGCAGCACGTTATGGCTGCGCGATGAACTGAAGATCTTGGAAGGCGGCGACGGCGGGCAGGAGATCATCGGTGCCTGGACCGATATCACCGCAATCAAGGAAGCCGAGGAGAAGCTGCGGGAAAGCGAGCAGCGATTCCGGCGGGCGGTGCAGAACATTCCCGATGTGATCGTGCTCTATGACACTGATCTGCGGATACGCTATATCAATGAGGCCGCCTGCAAGATCACGGGCCGCCCCGAATCGGACTTCATGGGGAAGCGCGACGATGAGGTTTGGCCGCCGGATGTGTACCAGAAGTACCTCCCCGTGCTCCGGGAGGCGCTTGATACGCAGTCAATCCGCTCGATCGAAGCCGATGTCATGATGCCCGGCACAGGGCTACGCAGCCTCAAGATCACCTGCGTGCCCGTGATCGATGAAAAAGGAGAGGTTCGAGAAATTCTGGGCATCACTCAAGATATAACCGAGCAAAGGAACCGGGCGAAGGAATACAGAGAGATGATCGACGGAATGAACGACACCGCGTTCGTTATTGACTACTCCGGGAGGTTCCTTGAAGTGAATGACCCCGCCGTTAAGGCGTTGGGGTATTCCAGAGAGGAGCTGCTGACCATGAGTCCCACTGATATCGATCCCCACCTCAAGGGGGAAGATATCAAACATCTTTGGGAGAGCATGCCGACCGAAAAACGGCAGGTTTTTGAGACTCAGCACATGACCAAGGCCGGCGACATCATTCCTGTGGAGATCAGCTCAAGCCTGGTGACATATCACGGGCAACCGGTGATTCTGAGTGTCGCCAGGGACCTTAGCGCCCGGCAGCAGGCTGAGGCTGAGGCTGAGCGGTTGCAAGCGCAGATGGCGCAAGCGCAGAAGATGGAGTCCATCGGGCGGCTGGCGGGTGGAGTGGCCCACGATTTCAATAACATGCTGGGCGTGATAATCGGACATGCGGACCTTGCCCTGCTGCGGGCTGACCCGACCTCCGAGGCAAGGGCCGACCTTGACGCGATCAAGAAGGCAGCCCAGCATTCTGCGGACCTCACGCGTCAGCTGCTGGCCTTCGCGCGCAAGCAAACGATAGCGCCCAAGGTGCTGGACCTGAACCAAACCGTGGCGAGCATGATTGCGATGCTTCGCCGCATTATTGGTGAAGACATCGAGCTGGTCTGGATTCCGGGGCCAAAGGTATTTCCGATCAAGGTCGACCCTGTCCAGATCGACCAGATCCTGGCCAATCTCTGCGGCAATGCCCGAGACGCCATCGGCGGGGAGGGCAAGATCACGATTGAAACCGGCAATGTGGTTCTCGATGAGGGTTACTGCCGCAACCATGCCAGTTTCGTTCCCGGTCCCTATGCACTGCTTGCCGTGAGCGACGACGGCTGCGGCATGGATGCGGAAACGAAGGCGAGCATCTT
>CAZRAU010000036.1:0-27257 GCA_964598025.1 uncultured bacterium | reverse complement strand
ACGGTGGGAGTCCGCAGCGTCAGGACCCGCGAGGCAAGACCCGTCGGGCATGGAAACCCGACGCTACAACTGCCGTCGGCCGCAGCGAGCGTGCGGCGAACGAGGCTGACCAACGTCGGGCATGAAGCCGCGGCGCTACGCCCGGACGAGGTCGATCGGGGGCCCGGGTTTGCGGTTGACACCCCGCGCTTCGGTGTATTACCATCCCTTAGTACTCTGTAGCACCCTTTAGGTTGGGGATTCCGCTGGGACCTGTAGTGATTCCTATATTCTGGCATGAGGGAGGTTGGTATGGCAGGAATTGTAGGTTATGGGTCATACGCTCCGAGATACCGCATAAAGGTTGAGGAGATAGCAAAAGTCTGGGGGGCTGATGCGCCCAGCTACAAACGTGGCCTCATGTTGAAAGAGAAGTCGGTGCCCGCCCCGGATCAGGACGTCATAACCATGGCGGTGGAAGCGGCCAGAAACGCTTTGAAGCGGGCTGAGATCGATCCCAAGCTCATTGGGGCGGTCTACGTGGGTTCCGAGTCCCACCCGTACGCCGTCAAACCCAGCGGGACCGTGGTGGCCGAAGCCATAGGGGCAACTCCGGATATCCACTGCGCAGACTTCGAGTTCGCCTGCAAAGCGGGTACGGAAGGCATGTTCGTTGCCCTCGGCCTGGTTGAGGCCGGAAAGATGGAATATGCGCTGGCCATCGGGGCGGACACCTCACAGGGAGCCCCCGGAGATGCCCTCGAGTACTCGGCGTCCGCAGGTGCAGCGGCCTTCATATTCGGTACCAAGCACACGGTGGCCGAAGTCACCCACACGTTTTCCTATATGACGGACACGCCCGACTTCTGGCGCCGCGAGTACATGCACTATCCCAGGCATGCCGGCAGGTTTACCGGTCAGCCTGCGTATTTCAAGCATGTGACCGCTGCGGCCACCACGATAATGGAAATGGCGGGCAAGCAACCCGGGGATTTCGACTATGCCGTCTTCCACCAGCCTAACGGCAAGTTCCCCACCACCGTGGGGAAGAAGCTGGGTTTCAAGATGGAACAGATCGAGCAAGGGCTTCTCTGCCCGAGATTGGGCAATACCTACTCCGGGTCCTCGCCGATGGGGCTTACATCGGTATTGGATGTCGCCAAACCCGGACAGGAAATCCTCATGGTATCATATGGTTCCGGGGCCGGCAGTGACGCCTTCATATACAAGGTTACCGACCGGATCGCAAAGGTCCAGGATCTGGCTCCGAAGATGACCGACTATCTCGACAAGCACAAAGTGAATATCGAATACGGCACCTATACCAAGTTCCGCAAGAAGATCAGGATGGGCGAATAGCAAGTCGACAACCGCGAGGTACGAGTCATGGTAGATGTAGCAGTGATCGGTGTGGGTATGATCGAGTGGGGGGAGCTCTGGGAGAAATCCCTCCGGGACATATTCGTCGAGGCATCACTCAAGGCCATCGACGATGCCGGTGTGGATAGAATAGACTCCATGTATGTGGGCTGCATGTCCTCTGGCCTGTTCGTGGGTCAGGAGCACGTGGGGGCTCTCATGGCCGACTATCTCGGTGTCGCCCCCATTCCGGCAACCAGAGTCGAGTCGGCCTGTGCATCGGGTGGAGTCGCCTTCAGGCAGGGTTTTATCGAGGTCGCCTCAGGTATGAGCGAGATCGTACTGGTAGGCGGTGTGGAGAAGATGACCGATGTGAGCGGGGGCGGCGCAACATACGCCCTGGCAACGGCGGCCGATCAGGAATACGAGGTTTATAACGGCGTCACCTTCCCGGGCCTGTATGCGATGATGGCGAGGGCCCATATGGAGAAGTATGGGACGACGCGCGATCAGCTGGCCCAGGTTTCGGTGAAGAACCACGACAACGGCTCGAAGAACCCCTATGCCCAGTATCGGATGAAGCTTACTGTGGACCAGGTCAAGAACGCCGTGATGGTCGCAGATCCCCTGACGATTCTGGATTGCTCGCCGATTACCGACGGCGCGGCGGCAGTCGTTATCTGTCCGGTTGAGATGGCCGGGAAGATGGGCAAGCAGCCCATTGTCAAGATAGTAGGCTCCGGGCAGGCTTCCGACACCATAGCGCTCCACCAGAGGAAGGACATCACCCATCTCCGCGCGACCGAGGTGGCGGCCAAGAAGGCCTATGAGATGGCCGGTGTGGGCCCTTCCGACCTCGACCTGGTCGAGGTCCATGATTGCTTCACCATTGCCGAGCTATGCGCCATCGAGGCCCTGGGGCTCGTGGAAAAGGGCAAGAGCGGACCCGCTACGGCGAAGGGGGAGACAGCTCTTGGCGGTCGGATCCCCGTCAATACGAGCGGTGGCCTTAAGTCCAAGGGCCACCCGGTCGGAGCCACGGGAGTCGCCCAGATCGTGGAGGTAACCGAACAGCTCAGAGGCGAGTCGGGACCGCGGCAGGTCAAAGGCGCCAAACGGGGGCTCGCACAGAACATGGGCGGTACCTGCGCAAGCACGGCGGTTCATATTCTGGAGGTAGCATAGATGTCGACTTCGGCAAGATATTGGAGGGAGATACCCCAGCGTTACAGGCTGGAGGCTGCTAAGTGCAAGGGTTGCGGGGTGGTCTGGTTCCCGCCCAGGCTTGTGTGTGCCGAGTGTGGAAGACGGGAGTTCGAACCGGTGAGACTCGCCGATCGGGGCAAGGTTCAGACTTTCACCGTGATACGGGTCGCCCCCTCCGAATTCTGTGATGAGGCGCCGTATGCCGTGGGCATCGTGGAACTCGACGGTGGTGTCGCCATCCAGTGCCAGATCGTCGACTGTTCGCCGGAGGAGCTCAAGATCGGTATGCCGGTCAGGATCGAGTTCCGAAAGGTGAAACAGGAGGGCGAGGCGGGCATACTCTGTTACGGCTACAAAGCCGTGCCCGTCAGATAGTCAAGGAAGCGAGCGGACCATGGGATTTCAGACGGTTGAAGTGAAGATCGAGGATCGGGTCGCCTGGGTTGCACTGAATCGGCCCGAGGTCAGGAATGCCTTCAATGAGGTCATGATCGCCGAGCTCATCCAGGTGCTGGACCGCCTTGAGAAGGACGATTCGGTCCGCGTGCTTGTGCTCACCGGAAACGGCAAGGCTTTCTGCGCCGGGGCCGACCTTAATTGGATGAAGAAGATGAAGGGCTTCACGGTTGAGGAGAACTACAGGGACGCGCTCGAGCTGGCCGAGCTGATGTTCAAGCTGTACAACCTGCCCAAACCCACGATTGCCGGAGTAAACGGGGCTTCCATAGGCGGCAGCAACGGACTGGTTGCCGCCTGCGATATGGCGATAGCCTCGCACCGGGCGGAATTCAGTCTGAGCGAGGTCAAGATAGGTCTTGTTCCCGCCTGCATAGGCCCGTATCTCCTGAAAAAGACGGGTGAAGCCGCATGCCGGGAGCTGTTCCTGTCCGGTGAGAGGATCTCGGCCGACCAGGCCAAGCAACTTGGCCTCGTCAATGAAGTTGTTACCCATGTCAACCTGACCACTAGAATCAGGGAGAAGATATCCAACCTGCTGACGAGCGGACCGCATGCTCTGGCTGTGAGCAAGGACCTGCTCGGCAAGATAGCGAATATGCCGCTCGCCGAAGCAAAGGACTGCACCGCCCGGGTGATCGCCGAGCTAAGGGTGGGTGAGGAAGCCCAGGAGGGTATGACCGCTTTTCTCGAAAAGCGCAAACCCGCCTGGTTGAAATAGCCCCGGCCGGGGGAGCAGCGCGGGCCGGCACGGGTTCGGAATGCCTGAACGCCGGTGTTGCGGGGTCGGCAAGCGGACGGTGTTCCGCCTCCGGGACGGGACATGTTTCACGCCTGCGGAGCGGCGGCTGGAGATTCCGACGGCCGCAACCGGTGACTTGACTTCAGCATCAAACCACTGTGAAATCACGCATATGAAAGGAGGAGACGGATATGGCATTGAAGGTTGGAGACGTTGCGCCGGATTTCACCCTTAAGGACAATCATGGTAAGGAGGCCCGCCTCGGCGAGGCGAGGGGCAAGAAGGTGGTGCTGGGTTTTCATCCTCTAGCCTGGACCAAGGTGTGCGGCCAGCAGATGCAGGATCTCGAGGCCGTTGCGGAAAGGCTGGAAAAGGCCGGGGCCGTGGCCTTCGGCTTGAGCATCGACAGCACCTTCTGCAAGAAAGCCTGGGCTGAGAATCTGCGTGTCTCAAAGACGCGCCTGCTCTCCGATTTCTGGCCCCACGGGGAGGTCGCCGGCAAGTACGGCATCTTCAACGATGAGGTGGGGGCGAGCAAGCGAGTCACAGTGATAGTGGATGAGAAGGGCGTCGTCCGGTGGATGAAGATATACCCCACCCCCGAACGGCCGGACATAGACGAGATCATGGAAGCGGTGGAGAAGATATAGCCCGGATTGTTCACAAGCCTCATCAAGAGGTGGCAGATTCGCCGCCGTAGGAGGGGATATCATGAGAGACTTTTCCGTCCTGGTAGGTGGTCAGGCGGGTGACGGGATAAGACAGGCGGGAAGCCTGGTGGCCCGGATGCTCGCACGGCTCGGCTACCACATATACTTCTGGGACGATTATCCGTCGCTCATTAGAGGCGGGCACAACTTCAGCATGATCAGGGCCGCCGACAGCCGGGTAGAGGCCTACCGGGACGAGATCGATATCCTGGTGTGTCTCAATGAGGAAACGGCCGAGAAACACAAGGGGCTGCTCAAACCGGGCGGGCTCCTGATATATGATTCGGACCTCTTCAAGGCTGAAGGGTGCGGCGTGGGCTTCACCGGTATTGTCAAGAAGTGCGGCGGCAAGCCCGTAATGCGGAACATCGCCGCCGTTGGGGCCGTCGCGAGAGCCCTCGGCGTCGACTGGCCGATGCTCGAGACCGTGGTGGAAGCCGGTGCCCGCAAGGCGACCGACGTCAATCTCGAGATCGCAAAGGACGCCTACGAGGCTGCTTGCGGTGCTGAGTTTCACGTCGAGCGCCTGGAGCACCCCCCCATGCCGCTCGTACAGGGCAACGAGGCCATAGCCCTCGGCGCCGCCAGGGCGGGCCTCAATCTCTATGTCGCCTACCCCATGACGCCGGCTTCGAGCATCCTCCATTTCCTTGCCGCCCACGAGGAGGAGCTCGGACTCGTCACGTATCATCCGGAAAACGAGATAGCAGCGGTCATAACCGCGATCGGTGGCGCCTACGCCGGGGCGAGGACCATGGTGGGCTCATCGGGCGGAGGTTTTGCCCTGATGACGGAGGGCTTAAGCCTTTGTGCCCAGAGCGAAGCCCCGGTCGTCTTCATACTCTCCCAGCGACCCGGTCCGAGCACGGGGGTCCCGACGTATACCACCCAGGGTGATCTCTTCTTCGCTCTTCATGCGGGCCATGGTGAATTCCCCAGATTCGTTGTCGCCCCCGGCGATCCCGATCAGGCTTTCCGGCTTACCGGGCTTGCCATGAACACGGCGTGGAAGTATCAGGTACCCGCGCTGGTGCTTACAGACAAGAACCTCAGTGAGAGCACGTACTGCTTTGAGAGCAAAGGGGATGAGGTCTCGCGTGAAGAAGGCTCGCGGTTTGACGGCAAGGGCGAGTACAAGCGGTATCTCAAGACATCCGGCGGCATATCCCCGCTCGCCTTCCCGGGCATGAAGGGTGTGGTCGTCAAGGGCACGAGCTACGAACACGACGAATACGGCATTACCACCGAGGAATCCGGGGGAATAACGGAGATGCATGATAAACGATTCGCCAAGCTGCCCGGCCTGGCAAAGCACGTGGACGGCATGGACGCGGTCGCCGTCTTCGGGGACGAGAAGGCCGCGGTCACCCTGCTTACGTGGGGATCGACCAAGGGGGCCTGCATGGAAGTGGCCGAAGCCATGGGACTCCGCGTGGTGCAGCCCCTGGTGCTCGAACCTTTTCCGGTGTCCGGTCTAACCCGGGCTCTTGAAGGTGCGAGTAAAGTGATCGGGGTGGAAAACAATGCAACCGGGCTCCTATCAAAACTGGTCTCATGCCATGGCATCAAGGTCGATGTGAAGATACTCAGGTATGACGGGAGACCTTTCACCGTTGACGGGCTCAGAAAGCGGGTAGAGGAGGTGGCGAAATGAGCGATCTCGATCTTACCACATATGCCGAGAACACCTGGTGCAAAGGCTGCGGCAACTTCGGGATCCTATCGGCCGTGAATGAAGCCGTGAAGTCGCTTGTCGGTGAGGGGCTGCCGCTTGAGAATGTGGTCCTGGCATCGGGAATCGGTTGCCACGCCAAGATTGTCGATTACATAAACACCAACACCTTCTACTCGATCCACGGGCGCGTGCCGCCTACCGTCACGGGTATCAAACTGGCGAACCGGAACCTCACGGTGATCGGTTTTGCCGGTGACGGGGATGCTTACGGCGAAGGGCTCTCGCATCTCATAATGTCTGCGAAGCGCAATATTGATGTAACGATGATAATCCATGATAACAGGGTTTACGGCCTCACGACCGGCCAGTTCACTCCGACAAGTCCGCTCGGCTTCCCCGGGAGATCCACTCCGCGCGGGAGCATCGAGGAACCCTTCAATCCTCTGGATCTCATGCTGGCTTCCGGCGCGACCTTTGTTGCCAGAGGCTATTCCACCAAGATGGAGCACCTGGTCGATCTCATGAAACGGGCGATTGCCCACAAGGGTTTCGCCTTCATCGATGTGCTTCAGCCTTGCTTCACCTTCTTCAATACCTATAAGTACTATAATGAGCATGTCTACGAGCTCGACGGCCACGACCCCTCCGACCCGGAGGCGGCCAGGGTGAAAGCAAGGGAATGGGGGATGGGTGAGGCCGAGAAGATTCCGATCGGAGTCTTCTATCAGGTCGAGAAGCCCACTTTTGATGACAGGATTCTGAGGGACGGCATGGTCCTGGCCGGCAAGACCGATGTGCCCGATATAGGGGGCATCCTCAAGTCCCTGGTATAGCCGGCTGCTTTGGGGGATCTATGGTAGGGAAAGCGGTCTATGAGCCTATAGGGGTGATACACACCCCGTTTAAGACCCGGGAGGACATGCCGATCCAGCCTTCGGGCGGGAAGGGTGTCGAGGGTGTGGCTGTTCTCCGCCCGGAACTGGCGGAGGGGCTGGCCGACGTGAACGGCTTCTCCCATGTCTACCTGATTTATCACCTGCACCGTTCCGAAGGTTATTCACTCAAGGTAGTACCCTTCCTCGATACCGAAAGACGCGGGCTCTTCGCGACGCGGGCTCCGAGGAGGCCGAACCCCATAGGTATCTCGGTCGTCAGGGTCGAGCGGGTCGAGGCGAACAAAGTCTATTTCCAGGATGTCGATATGCTGGACGGAACGCCGCTTCTGGATATAAAGCCCTACGTGCGCGAGTTCGATTCCAGGCAGAGGACGCGAATCGGTTGGCTCGAGGGCAAGTCCGTCAAGGCGCGCCGCAAGAAATCGGATGGACGCTTCAAGGCCTGAGCCGCCGGAGTGGGATCAGGCCGGTTCCACGACGAAGATCACCGCGCCGTGCTTTACCTCCGTGGCATCCTCGATCGTCGCACGCACTATGCGCGCACGCGACGGGAACTCGGGCTCCCCCGGGTAGAGGATGGGATTGAAGCACTTCATGACCTCTACGAGGGCCAGTATCGAACCCTGCTCCACCAGTGCCCCCTCATCCACGTAGGGGGGGGACTGAGGTTTGGCTCTTCGATAGAATATCCCGTCGGTGGGCGATCGGACACCAAACATGCCTTCCGGAACCGCGTCGTCGGCACGGCCCGTATCGGTTTCCATCTTTTTCAGCTCGGTAGCAAGGCCGGCTTCCGCCTTCGCGCTCACCGTGAAAAGCGCTTGGCCGAATTCGACCCGCTGCTTCCTGTCGGCAATGTGGAGCCTGGTTACGACCCCGTGACGGCCTTCCGGCATCATCAGGTGGAAGTAGCGGCGCATCACCGTCAGATACCCCACAAAAGAGCCCGGCATGAGAAACGTCCCGGCGGCCGGAGGCATGTCGAAGAGGCCGACACCCGGGGCCAGGACATCGAAGTGGCCGTCCTTGTCGCCGCTTTCCCTTACAAGACAGGTCTTGGGATCGCCGATCAGCCTTACGATCCCGGTGTCCTTGGGCTGCATGGTCCGCCTTTCTATATATCCGTGAGGTTATGGAGATCATGGATGCCCCATATCCGGGGGTTCTTGATTCTCCTGTAGCCTATCGACTGATAACTCATCTCGACCATGGCCCTTAAGTACGGCCGGATCTCATGCATCAATACCACTTCATCGGTATCCATCAGAGCCGCCGACCTCACGGGATCCATGTCGCGGGTTATCCGGTCCTCGACCTCCTGCATGCCCTGCTTGATCTTCTCCACTTCTTCATCGGTGGTGTGTATTATATTGAAGTCATCGTCAAGCTTGGTTCTGAAAGCGCCTATTGCAAGCGTGCGGCCTTCCATCACGGCCAGCCGCGTGATCGGCGTCGAAAGCTGAAGCACCGGATCGTAGGCTATGCCGGACATGGCGTAGTAGCCGGCCCCCGAGGCCTTTCTGAGGAGCACGGTGATCATAGGCACGGTGTTGGTCGAATTCGTATAGATCAGGTTGGAGCCGTAGCCCAGGAGCCCCTCTTTCTCGGCCTCAGCGCCTATGTCGAAACCCGAGATGTCCTGGAGCCAGATGATCGGTATGCCGTCGTCATTACAAGTCCTCGAGAATTGCGAGATCTTGGCTATCCCCTCGCGATAGAGGATACCGCCGGGGCGCTTCTGGTCGGTGTATTCGGGATGTCCTATCAGGAACTGATTGTTGGCGATGATGCCTACATAGAGCCCGCCGATCTTGGCGATCCCGGTGATCATCTCCTCGCCCTTTCCGGGCAGGACCTCCCAGAAATGGCTCGAGTCCACCAGCCGGGCGATGACCTGGCGTGTGTCATAGGACATCCTGTGATCGCTCGGGAAGATCTGTTTGAGCTCGCGCGTGTCATAGGCCGGATCGTCGGTGTCGCCTCTGTACTTGTAATACTCGATGCTCGAGGTCGGAAGGCTGGATACATCGCTTCTGATCATGCTGAGGACCGACTCGTCGTCCGGGCCCCTGAAGTCGGCGCAGTTGGAGATATGGACGTGTATGTCGGCGCCGCCTATGGTGAGAGAAGTGATGTTCTGTGACTTCCCCCCCTTAATGAGGGCAGCCCCGGCGATTACCATGTATGCCTGCTCGGTCATGTAGACGCGGTCGCTGATTATGGGCATGTATCCGCCGCCGGCGATGCAGTCACCAAAGACCGCCGCTATCTGGGGCACGCCGTTGGCGCTCAGGAGACTGTTCATCTTGAAGATAAAGGCCGCTCCGGTGGGGCCGGGAAAGGACCTGCTCTGTTCGGGGAGGTAGAGGCCGCTGCAATCCACCAGGTAGATCACCGGGATTCTGAGCCTCAAGGCGATGTGCTGCGCCCGCTCGATCTTCTCGGGCGTAAGCGGCCACCAGGCACCGGAAGCCACAGTATTGTCGTTGGCGATCACCATGACATAGCGGTTCTCGACGTGCACGAAGGCCGTGACCACCCCGGCACCGGGGCACCTCTTCTTGTCCTTGCCGTCGCCGAACTCCCGCCCGTAGTTGACGAAGGTGCCGATCGGGAGAATCTCGGTGCCAGGATCCTTGAGAAGCTCCAGACGCTCCCACGTGGTAAGCTTGCCCTTCTTGTGGACGCGCTTGACGTATTCCTCTCCCCACCCCGCCTTGACCTCAGCCCTCTTTGCGAGGAGAGCCTGCTCCAGTTCTTCCATCGCACGGGCGTTCCCTTGCGCATCGGCCGCCGCTACGAAGGTCTCAAGCGCTGAACCCACGGGTTGGAGTAGGATCTTAGCCATCTCTATCGCGCCCCTTGCTTGCCAGTAACTCCGGTATGAAACGTGTGTTGTAGGAACCGTCCACGAATTGCTTTGCCGAGAGGATCTCGAGATGAATGGGTATGGTCGTCTTAACACCCTCGATCCTGAAGGCCTCCAGCGCGGCTTTGACCCTGGCTGTCGCCTCCGGCCTGTCCCGGCCGTGCCCTATGAGCTTGCATATCAAGGAGTCGTAGAAGGGGGGTATGGTATAGCCGGGTTTTATGTGCGTGTCGACCCTGACCGAGTCGAGCGCCGGGGGCTCGAATGCCTCGATTCTTCCCGGATCGGGCTTGAAACCCTGCTCCGGGTCTTCGGCATTGATCCTTACCTCTATGGCGTTCCCCGTGATTTCGATCTGGTCCTGCGTTCTGCTCAGCCGGCAATTCGCCGCTATCTTGAGCTGTTCCTTGACGATATCGAAACCTGTAACCATCTCGGTCACCGGGTGCTCGACCTGGAGCCTCGTATTCATCTCCATGAAGTAGAGATTGCCCTTCTCATCGCGCAGGAATTCCACCGTGCCTGCATTGACGTAACCTATGGCCGCCACGGCCTTCGCCACCTTCCCGCCCAGGGAACGCCGCGTCTCCTCGTCGATAACCGGCGAAGGCGACTCCTCCATGAGTTTCTGGTGGCTTCGCTGAATGGAACACTCCCGCTCGCCGAGATGGATGGCATTGCCATAGACGTCGGCCAGGATCTGGAATTCGATGTGGCGTCCTCGGGAGATATACTTCTCCATGTAAAGGGTCGGGTTGCCGAAGGCCTTATCGGCTTCGAGATAGGCCTCGTTGAAAGCGCTCTCCAGGGCGCCCTCGTTCTCCACGACGCGCATGCCCTTGCCCCCGCCGCCCGCGCTGGCCTTGAGAAGTACCGGGTAGCCGATCCTCGATGCGGCTTCCCGTGCGTGATCCGGCCCCTTCAAGGTCCCGTCGGAACCGGGGATAGGCTCCAGGCCAAGGCCCTTCATGGTTTCGCGCGCCCTCGCCTTGTCTCCCATGAGCCTTATCGCATGGGGTGGGGGACCTATGAAGGTTATCTTGCTCTGGGCGCAGAGCGCGGAGAAGCGGGCATTTTCGGCCAGGAAGCCATAGCCGGGATGAAGGGCCTGGCACTCTTTTTGCGCAGCAGCCTGGATGATGGCTTCCATGTTGAGGTAGCTCTCAGCACTCCTCGATCCTCCGATGCACACCCGGTCGTCGGCCTCATCCAGGTGTGGAGACTTGCTGTCGGCCTCCGAATACACCGCCACGGCCCTTACGCCCATCTCCTTGCATGCCCGGATAACCCGCAAGGCTATCTCCCCGCGGTTGGCTATGAGAACAGACCTGAACATGCTTCCTCCAGTACCGCTCTTGCACTATGCGGCCCAGCACCGGTCGATCGCCTGACGTTAGCATACCAACGGAACAGGGGTCAAGCCTGCGTTTGACGACCTGACCCCTCTCACGCCCTTTCGGTTGACCCGCTTCAGCTTTTGGGGTAGATTGTTGGCGAAGGAACTGCGGCAAGTACTCTGGAAGGGGGTCTGTGAAATGTCGGTGATACGGAACATCGTGTATCTGGGTGTGGGAATGGCGACGGCCACGAGGGACAAGATCGAGCAGGTCGTGGATGATCTGGTCAAACGCGGTGAAGTGGCGAGTGCGGACCGAGCGAAGGCGATAGACGAGCTTCAGCAGCGGGCGCATACTGCCGCTGCTGAGATCAGGAAGGTCGTGGACGACCATATCGAGTCCGTAGGCAAGCGGTTCAGGTGGGTGGAGGAAATCGAGAAGCTCCGGGCGGAGGTCAAGCACCTGGGAGCCAGGATCGATGAGTTGGAGAAGGCCAAGAAGTCGACGGGCGCCGCGAAGAAATCTGCGGCAGCACAAGCGAAATCCTAATCGAGGCACGCCCCAAAACAAGGTGATCACTGTTGCCGAGGCTGGGTATACAGCGTAGGCTGAGGAGTATCGGCCGCTTCCGCCACATAGCGGTCGTCCTGGCCAAGTATGGTTTCGGCGAAATACTGGGACGGATACACCTTCCCCACCACATGACCCTTGTCGGAAAGCGATCGGTGGTCAAGGCCGGCGCCCCGGAACGGCTGGTGATGGCCCTGGAGGAGCTCGGCCCCACCTTCATCAAGTTCGGCCAGATCCTGAGTACGCGTTCCTACCTCCTGCCTTCGGAGTACGCCCTGGCGCTTGCCAGGCTCCAGGATGAAGTCAGCCCGTTCCCTATCGAGGACGTGAGAAGGACAATCGAGCAGCAGCTGGGCAAGCCGCCGGAAGAGCTTTTTGCCTCATTCGATGAGCACCCGTTCGCTTCAGCCTCGATAGCGCAGGTGCACAAGGCAACGCTTTCCTCGGGAGAGTCGGTTGTTGTGAAGGTGAGGCGCCCCGGAGTGCGGGAGACGCTCGAACTCGACATCATGATTCTTCATGAGCTGGCGGAGCTTCTGGAGACACATGTGCCGGAATCACGCCGCTATGACCCGAAGGGGATCGTCAGGGAGTTCGAGCGGACATCGCGCCGCGAGATCGACTTCACCGCGGAAGCCGCGAATCTCGAAGTCTTTCGCCGTAATTTCGCGGACGTTCCCGACATACACATTCCCTTGGTCTATCGCAAGCTCTCCACGGAGAAAGTGCTTACGAGCGAGTATATCGATGGCATAAAGATATCCGATGTGGAGAAACTCAAGCAGGCCGATCTCGATCTGCCGAAAGTGGCAAGACTGGGCGCCAGGGCGGTCCTGAAACAGGTGTTCGAGGACGGTCTCTTCCATGCCGATCCGCACCCGGGCAACCTCTTCGTGACACCGGACGGCAAGATTGCGGCGGTGGATTTCGGCATAGTCGGGAGGCTTACCCGCCAGGAGATCGATGATCTTACGGAGTTCTTCATAGCGGTGGTGAAGGGTGATGGGGAGAAACTTCTAGCGGCCGTCGAGAGGATGAATGTCCTGCCGGATGACGTGGATCGCAGGAGTGCCCTTGAAGACGCGATGCTCTTTCTGGACAAGTACCGGACCCAGGACCTCGGCGACCACAACATGAAGCAGATGTTCCAGGAAGTGATCTACTTCATGCGGCGCTACCGTGTCCGCGTGAAGACCGAGCTCCTGCTTCTGAGCAAGGCGCTGGGAACCTATGAGGATGTCGGAAGGAAGCTCGATCCGGGGTTCAACATGATGCAGGAATTCCGGCCATATGTTGAGAGAATGATACGAAAGAAATACGGTCTCGGATCGTTGCTCAAGGGTAGAAGCCTCAGCGAGCTGATCTCCAACCTGTCTTCCATACCGTCCGATCTCGCCAACATAATGGCGCTGGCCAGAAAGGGTAAGCTCAAGATCGAGTTCGAACACCTGGGGCTGGAGCAGGTCACCGGCCAGATCGAACGGTCGGGTAACCGCCTTTCTTTCAGCATGATAATCGCGGCCCTGGTAGTGGCCTCCTCCCTGATGCTCGTGCTGGGCCGCGGCGCTCTCTCGGAGCGCGGCCTCGCCATAGCCGGATTCGCGCTATCCGCAGTGGTGGCCGGCTGGCTGCTTATCAGTATCATACGCTCGGGAAAGGTATGACGCACGCTGCGAGGCGAGGTTTGTCCGGGATCAAAGGTGACGCTTGGAGGTTTCGAGTCCGATTGCTTAGATTCTCATTTATGGGGCGCCGTCGCAGCCCGCATCCCGGACGAAAGGACAGCCGATGCTGAGTTTCCTGGGCATATTCTGGGCATCTTTCCTGATAGGCTTCTCGGGTGCTCTGGTTCCCGGACCGGTGCTTACGGTCACTATCAAGGAAGCCGGCCGCAGGGGGATTTGGGCGGGGCCCCTGGTGACATTGGGGCACGGCATAGCAGAGATAGGGATCACCGTTGCCCTGATCCTGGGTCTGTCGGCGCTCTTGGACGACCCCAGGACCAAGACGGTCGTGGCTGTGGTGGGTGGGGGTTTCCTGATTTTCATGGGCGTGAGCATGGTATACAGACTGAGGTCGTTAGGGAATGAAATGGCCTTAGCCTCCGGGGAGGTGACCGGCAAGGGTGGGACCCCCGTTCTCCTGGGGATCACCACCACCCTCTCCAACCCATACTGGTTCGGATGGTGGGGCAGCATCGGGGCATCGTTACTGGTGGCCTCATCTTCCCTGGGCTGGTGGGGGGTTGTAGCGTTTGTCAGCGGTCATGTCTGCTCGGATCTTGCCTGGTACACTCTGGTTTCAATCCTGGTCTCCTTTGGCCTCAGCTACAGCAGGGGGCTCTGGTACAAGATCACCTTCGGCGTGTGCGGCGGTTTTCTCATGGCGGTCGGGATAGGTTTCATCATATACGCTTCGAGGATAGGGGTCCTGTGATGAAACTGGTGTGGTCGCCCAAGTACGATGTCGATCTCTTCGGACATGTGTTTCCGGTTGAGAAGTACCGGCTGATCAGGCAGGAGGTGATCGAGCGGGGTATTGTCGGCGAGGAGGACTTCGTAGAGGCCGGGCCGGCGACCGAAGCGGACATGATGCTTGTTCACACTCGTGAGTATGTGGACGACCTTGTGAATCTGCGTGCCACGCCACGGACCATGCGATCGGAGATGGCACTGACCCGGGAGATCGCGGACGCCTATGTCGCGGCGGCCGGCGGCACCATCGAGGCGTCCGGGCGCGCCCTCAGCGACGGGGTCTGCGTCCATATCGGCGGAGGCTATCATCATGCCTTCCCCAATCATGCCGAGGGCTTCTGCTACCTGAATGATGTTGCGATAGCCATAGCCAAACTCAAGAAGGCAGGAGCCGCCAACCGCGTCTGCGTGATCGACTGCGATCTTCACCAGGGCAACGGGACCGCAGTCATATTCGCCCGGGATCCGGCCGTCTTCACCTTCTCCATACACCAGGAATGGAACTACCCTCCCAAGGAGCGAAGCGATCTCGACATTGGACTTCCCGACGGAGCAGATGACAGGCTCTATCTTAAGGAGCTGGAAGTCATCGGCGGCATACTGGACCGCCATGAGCCCGATATCGCCTTCTACCTCGCCGGCGCGGATCCCTACATCGGAGACAAGCTCGGAGGGCTGGCAGTCACCATGCCCGGCCTCAAAAAGCGCGATATCTTCATCTTTGAAGCATGTGCGGCCCGTGATATCCCGGTATGTGTCGTTTTGGCCGGAGGTTACGCAGAGGATGTGCGGGACGTCGTCGAAATACATGTGACGACGATCGCCGAGGCGGCCCGTGCGAAGGGGGCCGGATCTTGAAGCTTGAATTCAGTGTATGAATTCAGTTTTCAAGATCCGACCCCAGCTGCCCGTGTTATAGCGGAACCCTAAGGGAAACAGATTGTTATAGAACCAATGAGACCGATCCCGAAAGGAGATGCATATGGAGTTGGACATACTTGCTCTGAATGAGAGGATCAAGAACGAGAGCGCCTTTGTCGCCGACATGTTGGATCAGATCGAGAAAGTCATTGTAGGGCAGAAGCATGTTATCGAGCGCCTTCTGGTGGCCCTGCTCTGCCAGGGCCACGTGCTGATCGAGGGTGTGCCGGGTTTGGCCAAGACCCTGGCCGTAAAGACGCTTTCCGACACCATCCAGACCAAGTTTCAGCGCATCCAGTTCACGCCCGATCTCCTGCCCGCCGATCTTATGGGCACGTTGATCTATGACCAGAAAGAGTGTGTCTTCAAGCCGCGCAAGGGGCCCATCTTCGCAAACCTCATCCTTGCGGATGAGATCAACCGGGCCCCCGCCAAGGTTCAGAGTGCGTTGCTCGAAGCCATGCAGGAGAGACAGGTGACCCTGGGGGAGACCACCTTCAAACTGGAGGAGCCCTTTCTGGTCATGGCCACCCAGAACCCCATAGAGCAGGAAGGCACCTATCCGCTTCCGGAGGCCCAGGTGGATAGGTTCATGCTGAAAGTCGTGATCGACTACCCGTCACGCGATGAGGAGCTTGCGATCCTCAGGCGTATGACCAAGGGCGATGTGCCCGGGGCGAAGGCGGTGACCACGCCGGAGCACATCATCAGGGCCAGGAAGACCATCTATGACATCTATGTGGATGACAAGATCGAAAACTATATCGTCGACATAGTCACTGCCACACGGCAGCCCTCGCGGATCGGCCTCGGGGAGTTGGAGTCACTGATTGACTACGGGGCGTCTCCCAGGGCGAGCATCTATCTCACCATAGGGGCCAAGGCCCACGCGTTTCTGCGAGGGAGAGGCTACGTCACCCCGGAGGATGTGAGGGCAATCGGTCTGGAGGTCTTGAGGCACAGGGTGATCCCATCCTATGAGGCCGAAGCCGAGAACATAAGTTCGGAGACCCTGGTTACGAGGATATTCGAAACGGTTGAGATCCCATAGGTCCCGCCCGGGTGCGGTCAGGTGGCTTCGCCGACGGGCGACGGGGCCGGCCGGTTTCACGGAGGATTGGGTTTGATTCCCCGAGAAATACTTCAGAAGGTCAGAAGGATAGAAATCACGACAAGATCGATGGTGCGCGACACCTTCGCCGGCAGTTATGAGAGTATCTTCAAGGGCCGGGGTATGGAATTCGACGAGGTGCGGGAGTACCAGCCGGGTGATGACATCCGGACCATCGACTGGAACGTGACCGCCCGCACTGGATGGCTCCACGTCAAAAAGTACGTCGAGGAGCGGGAGCTGACCGTGCTCATCGTTTTCGATGCCAGCGGGTCCTTCGATTTCGGCACCAGCACGAGGCTCAAACGCGAGCTCGCCGCCGAAGTGGGGGCTGTGCTGGCTTTCGCGGCAATAAGAAACAACGACAAGGTGGGTCTTCTCGTATTCACCGACGAGATCGAGACATTCATCCCTCCGCGCAAAGGCAGGAAGCACGTGCTTCGCATCATCCGGGAGATCCTCCATTTCAAGCCCCGTTCGCGCGGCACCGATCTCGCCTTTGCACTCGAACATGCCATGCGCGTGGTGAAGCGCCACAGTGTCATGTTCTGTATTTCCGACTTCAGGGATGCCGGATACGAGAGAGCCCTCACGGTTGCCAACCGCAAGCATGATGTCGTTGCAGTTACCATAACCGACCCCAAGGAGATGGAGATTCCTCCCATCGGGCTGCTTGAAGTGGAGGACGGCGAGACAGGGGAGCGTGTGGTCTTGGATCTGAGCCGCCGGCGCTTCGCGGAGGAGTTCCGGCAGGCGGCCGCGGATGCAAATCGCATCCGGGACGTCGCCTTGACCAAGGCCAAGGTGGATGAGATAAACCTCCGGACGGACGAGGATTACGCCGGTCCGCTGGTGAGGTTCTTTCAGGAGAGGCAGCGCAGGCAGAAATGGCGTTATTGAAGGTATTGCTGATATTGCCCCTTGCCCTGTCGATGGCAGTACGGGCCGCCGGCGAGGAGCCGCCCGTCCAGGTTGATGCCGGTGTCGCCAGGCGCGAGATAGCGGTCGGCGATACTTTCCGGCTCAATATCGACCTTGCCTGGAAGGAGGGGGTGAACGTGAAGCCCCTGGCTCTGGGGGAGAATGTCGGCGATTTTGCCGTGCGAGACATCACCTACGGTCCTACCGCGACCGGTGACGGGCTCTCGAGAAGGCGAACCTCGCTGCTTCTCACCGTATTCAAGACCGGGGCCCTCACGGTGCCGCCCATAACGTTCGTTTACGTGGATGAAAACGGCAATGGCGGCAAGGCCGAGACCCCTTCGATGTCAATCGACGTGCGAAGTGTGCTTCAGGATGACGCAGCCGACATAAAGGACATAAAGCGACCCATAGAGATACCCAGGCGATGGAAAGCCCTGATCTTAAGCTGGGTCCTGCTGGTGGGCTTGGGAGTGGCTGCGGCCACCAGTGTCCTGGTATCGGTGAAGCGCAGAGAAGACATGGAATCTGCTATCCGGAGGATTTGGATCAGGGTCACCGGGCCGGTGGTCAGGCTGGTACGCCGGCTCCTCCGGCGGCTCTCCCTCATAGGCCGCGACGAATACGGAGCCCCGGCCTTCGACGCCAAGGTAGCGGAACCCTATCTCACTGCCGAGCAGGCAGCCATGAAGGAGTTTGCCCGGATAGAGGCCCTCGGTCTGCCGGAGCAAGGCCGCTTCAAGCAATACTATACTCTGGTCTCCGAAGCCGTGCGCCGTTACCTGGAACGCAGGTACAAGGTGCTTGCCATGGAGTCCCCCAGCTCCTATACCCTTGCCGCGATCCAACAGCAAACGGTCACGGCAGAGGCCCTGGGCTTGATACGCTCTGTGCTGGAGGAGACAGACCTGGTCAAGTTCGCGAAGTTCCTGCCGAGCGGTGATGCGGCAAGCGCTCTCATAGACCGAGGTCGGGAGTTGGTGCGGACGACCGGCCGGCCGGCATCCGCGGAGACGGTCGAGGAGGTCCGGGAGGCATGAGATTCGAATATCCGCTCTTCCTCTTTCTGCTCGCGGCCATCCCGCTGCTCTACAGGTTCACCTACAGGGAGGCCTCGAGCCGGTTCGCCGCCGTCTTGTATTCCGACTTGAAGACGCTGGGAGGCGCGATCAGAAAGAAACGCCGCTACCGGGGAACGCTCTTTGCGGTGCGGGTCGCGGCTCTTGTGGTGCTCGCGACCGCCCTGGCGCGCCCGCAGCTGGAAAAAGGATACGAGACCGTAGAATCCGAGGGCATAGACATCATGCTGGCGCTGGATATCTCGGGCAGCATGCGTGCCGAGGATTTCAAGCCCAAGAACAGGCTCCATGTGGCGAAGCAGGTTGTCGCCGATTTTGTAGACGGCATCACAAACGACCGCGTCGGTTTGGTTGTCTTCGCCTCCAAGAGTTTCACAAGGTGCCCGCTCACGCTGGATCATAAAGTCCTGGGCACCATGCTCGAAGATGTCGAGATCGGCATGATCGACGACGGTACCGCGATCGGCCTGGCGCTGGCCAACTGCGTGGCCAGGCTTGATAACTCGCGCGCCCGGAGCAAGATCATCATACTGCTCACCGATGGGGAGAACAACACCGGGGAAATAGACCCCCTGACAGGGGCCTCGCTGGCCAAGGCTGCTGCGATCAAGACCTATACAATCGGTGTCGGCAAAGAGGGCGGGGCGCCCGTGCCTGTGCCTGATAGATACGGCAGAATGGAGTATGCCCGCAATCGCGACGGGAGCCTGATGCTTACCAAACTCGATGAAGAGACGCTGAAAGAGATAGCCCGGATAACCGGGGGGAGATATTACAGGGCGACCGACGAGCAGGCGCTCGATGAGATCTATAAGCAAATTCTGGAGATGGAAAAGACGGCTTTCGAGGTGAAGACCTTCAAGCACAGGAAGGAACTGGCCGGCTTTCTCCTGCCTTTCGGAATCCTCGCCATCCTGATCGAAGTCATGCTGGTGAGCACGGTGTGGAGGAAGATACCCTGAGGTGGAGGCGAATTGGAGCTAGGTAATCCCACAGCGCTTTACTTTCTGGGCCTGGCAGCGCTCGGTGCCTTGCTTTATGCCCTGGAGATACTCTCTTCCAAGCGAGCAATCGAGCGGTTCGCGGCGTCGAGTGTTGTCGGCAAGATCCTCAAAGGTTTCTCCCGTCGCCGCAAGATCCTCAAGCGGTGCTTCATCGTACTTGCGTTGCTGTTTCTCATCATCGCATGGGCGATGCCGCGGGCAGGACGGGGCACGCGTGTGATGAAGCGGGAGGGCGCCGATGTTGTGATCGCCCTTGACGTCTCCGCGAGCATGCTTGCAGAGGATGTCAGTCCCAGCAGGATGGAGTCAGCCAAGCAGGCTGTCATCAATCTGATCCTGAGGCTTCCCGATGATCGGTTCGCCCTTGTGGGTTTCGCCGGGGCGAGTTTCATACACTGCCCCCTGACGCTCGACAAAGACGCCCTGGCCATGTTTGTGGATTCGATGAACCCGGGCGCGGTGTCCCAGCAGGGGACCAATATCAAGGCGGCGATAATGGAATCCCTGAAAGCTCTTGAATCGAGCAGCGGAAGGGGCAAAGCTATAGTGCTCATAACCGATGGTGAGGACCACGGGGGCGGGGTGGAGGCTGCCGGCGACCGGGCCCGGGCGGAAAACGTAAGGATCTACACCGTCGGGATAGGGACTGCCGGGGGGGAGCCGATACCGATAAGAGATGCTCAGGGTAACATCCGGTCCTACAAGCGTGATGAGCATGATGAAGTAATAGTGACGAGGCTGGACGAGGGCATGCTGGATCGATTGGCCGGTGCCACCGATGGGGAGAGCTTCCGGCTTGGCGCGGGGGAGCGCGAGATAACGAAACTGGCCAAGGCTATAGAGGGCCTCCAGAAAGGCGTTTTCGAGGAGAGAACCTATGAGGATTATGTTGAACTCTTCCCGGTGCCGCTTCTGCTTTGCTTTCTGTTGCTCGTAGCCGAGGCCTTTGTCGGGGATAAGGTGAGAAATGTATAGGTTGCTGGTCATAGCGCTCAGCGTTGCGGCCTTTGCCGGTGGGGCGGGCGCCGTTACGCTGAAAGACGAGATGCACTCGAATGTAACCCGGGGCAACCGTTACTACGATGCCGGGGACCCCGAGAAGGCACTTCAGAGATACCAGGAAGCCCAGGGACTGGATTCCACATTCGCCGTGCCGCACTTTAACGCGGGGGATGCGCTCTATCGCATGGGGGACTACCGGAACGGAGCCATGGAATTCTTGAGGTCGTCATCATCTGATGCTGATAGTATCAAGGCTATGAGTTACTTCAACCTGGGTAATACGATGTTCAAGGCCGGCGACCTGCAATCGGCTGTTGAGGCCTACAAAAGGTCGCTCCTTCTTGCTCCGGAGGACCTGGACGCCAAGTACAACCTGGAACTGGCCCTGAAGATGCGGGACCAACAAGAACAACAGCAGGATCAGCAGGACCAGCAGGATCAGGAAAGCCAGCAGGACCAGCAGAAGCAGAACCAGGACCAGCAGGACCAAGAGAGCCAGCAGGACCAGCAGAAGCAGAACCAGGACCAGCAGGACCAAGAGAGTCAGCAGGGCCAGCAAGAACAGAACCAGGACCAGCAGGACCAACAAAGTCAGCAGGGCCAAGAAGAGCGGCAACAACAGCCCCAGCGCGGACAGGAGCAGCAGGCTTCTGAGATATCGCCTGAAGAGCTGGAGCGGATACTCGCAGCCATAGAGGCAAGCGACAAGCAAACCCAGGAAGAGATTATGAAAAAGGCTTCGCAGCGTAAGACCGTGACCGGGAAGGACTGGTGATCATGGGGCGGCTTGGTCTCCCGGCTTTGGTCGTCGGTCTGGTCTGCCTCCCGCTATCGGCCCTCGTGTCAGCCGACGAGTTTCGGGCTGAGGCAAGGGTCGACAGGAATGTGCTCGGTGTGGGAGAGCGCCTGACGCTGACCATAGAGGTCACCGGCGTGAGCCGGATATCCGGACCCGATATGGACAACATCGAGGGTTTCAGGATAATCAACACCTCGACCTCTCAGACAATCAGTATCGTGAACTTCGACGCGGTCCGGCTGCTCAACCTCCAGTTTGTTCTGGAAGCGGTAGCGGAAGGCGAGTACATACTGGGGCCGTTCAGCATCCAGTCCGGCAAAGAGATCGTTGAGACCGACCCTCTCAAGGTCACAGTCATACAAGGGCAAGGCCCTCCTCCGGCTGCGGCGCCGACGGCTGACGATGACGATGCGGTCAAGGTGCGTGCGTCGGTCGATAAGACCCGTGCCTACGTGGGGGAGCAGATCACCTACAACCTTCAATTCGCCTACACGGCGAGACCGCGCGATCTCACATATACTCCACCGGACCACGCCGGATTCTGGACCGAGGAAGTGGGTGAGACCGGGCCTTCCATAGAAACCATTGACGGCCGGAGATACTACGTTGTAAACAAGCGCACGGCTTTCTTTCCCATATCCGGGGGCAAGTTCACGATAGGTGAAGCCAGCGTGCGATATGTCGCCGGAATGAGCTCCTTCTTTTTCGACCCTTTCGGCAGTGCAAGGAGCAGAGAGGGAAGGGCCGCCACCCAGTCCGTGGATGTCGTTGTCCGTCAGCTTCCGTCGGAAGGAAGACCGGCGGGCTTCGGAGGGGCGGTCGGTACGTTCAGCCTTCAGGTCGCGCCCAGCACCAGGGAAGTAAAGGCGGGGGAGTCGCTGACCCTTTCAGTCCGGATCAGCGGCCGGGGTAACATCAAGTCGATTGGAGACATCACCGTGCCGGAGCTTGAAGGGTTTCGCGTTTTCGCGCCCAAGGCAAGGGAGACCACAGATGTGGATGGCCTCCAGGTGGGCGGAGAAAAGGTCTTCGACCTTGTGCTCGTGCCGGAACGGCCGGGGGATCAGGTTATCCCGGAATTCGAATTTTCCTACTTCGATCCCCGGAAGGAAGCCTACGTTACCCTGCATTCGGACCCTATAAGCCTGAAAGTGCTGAGTGGCGATGACATGTTTCTGAGCGGAGCAGCAGGTACATCGCCCCAGGTCCAGGCCGCTCGGAGAGACATCAGGCACATCAAGAGAGTCGAAATATCTCAGAACAGCTTGGTTGCGTCAGGCAGGAGTGTGCCGGGTTTTCTCATGGCGTATGTTCCCGCCCTTGTCGGGATCGTGGGACTCATTGTGAGCGTGCGGCGCAGACGCGCCGCGATCTCCGGCAAAGGAGCCTTGAGGCGAGCCCACAGGTCCGCCATGCTTGACCTCAAGCATGCCAGAGGGATGGCCGCCGGGGATGACCGGCTGGGGGAGTCGGCCGGCCTCGCCGCTAAGGCCGTCCGGACTTACATGGCTGGAATAGCCGGGACCAGCGAGGCCCTTGTCGATCGCAACACCATGTCATCGATGGCCGGGATCGGCGAAGCCACGAAGGCGGGCATAGCCGACTTGCTTGACGCGCTGGATCGGATAAGATTCGCTCCCGTAGGTGCTAATCCGGCTGAGGTCGCGGACCTCGTCAATCGCGCGGAGTCGCTGGTCAAGGCAGCTCATGCGGAGTGGAGCAAATGAAACTGCCGCTTGCCATTCTGTTTATAATAGTCGCTTCGACGGCGGCCGTTGCTGTTGCATCGCCCGGCGCCGAGGAGACAAACTCCCTCTTCACCGAGGCGTGTGACCTGTATGAGGCCAGCGAATTCGAGGGCGCCCTCAGCATCTTCGAATCCCTGGTGTCCGGAGGTGTGAGGGACGCGGCCGTCTACTACAACCTGGCCAATTGCTACTACCAGCAAGGTGAAATCGGCAAGGCCGTGGCCAACTACAGGCGTGCCCACATGCTCAGCCCGCGTGATGAGGATGTCCGTGCCAACCTCGCCTTTCTCCGGTCATCCGTCGGTTTCCGGGATACTACCGGCTCCTTCGGATTGGGCGCGGCGGCCCGGCTTCCCGGCGAGATCGCCTCCCCGAAAGAGTGGCGCCTTATCTTCTACGCGGCCTATTATCTCGGCGTCATATCTTTTCTCGGCGTTCTCTTTCTCGGCGGCGGAGCGCGCCGCAAGGCCCTCCGTATTCTCATTGTGCTGATCGTGGTCGCCGCAGCCTGCTGGGCCATAGCCGAGCACGGTCTGTCCCGCTTCAATGCCGGCAGCGAAGGGGTCGTGGTCTTGGACCGGACGGAGTTCATGTCCGGACCGGGGGCGGCCTTCGACGAGCTGGCCAGACTTCCCGATGGCGTCGAGGTCGAGATCAGAGCGCGCAGCGGCATCTGGGTTGAGGTAAGGCTTCGCACCGGGGAGATCGGGTGGGTGCGCGAAGAGAACATCGAGACCATCTGAAGCTGGTGAAAAACCCCTGGAATCAAGGTGACAGTCGGCCTGCTTCCTTCTGAATTACGTCAACTGTCACCTTGATTCCAGAGATCTGCGCAGGCTCCTTGATTGTCTCACTTGAGGAGTATCACTTTGCGGACGGCGGTTCCTCTGTCGGTCCGGGCGGTGACGAAGTAGAGGCCTGACGCGAGACGCTCCCCGCGGTCATCCGTTCCATTCCAGGTCACCGAGTGTTCGCCCGCCGCGACGTCGCCGTCAGCCGGAGCGGCCATCCGCCGGCCCGTTACGTCATGGACCATCACAGCGCGGCATTCCGGAATTCCGATATGGGCTCGCATTCGTCGAGGGAAATGCGTCTTGCGGGCTTAGCTTGTGGATCGAGCCGGGCTTCGATATAGTTGTGAGGTCCGAAGAAGGTCCCGAAATGGAAACGGGGAAGGGCACCCATGAAGATAAGCGGTTTCACATTCGTGAGAAACGGTGTGAAACTATACTATCCGGTTGCGGAGTCGATCCGGTCGATTCTCCCGATATGTGATGAGTTCGTGGTGGCGGTCGGCCGGGGAGACGAGGACGATACCACCCGCCGGGTCATCGAGGCGATCGGAGATCCCAGGATCAGGATAATGGATACGGTCTGGGACGAGGCTCACTATGACCGGGGGATCGTCAACGCCATCCAGACCGACATTGCCAAGCAGGCCTGCACGGGGGACTGGCTCTTCTATCTCCAGGCCGACGAGGTGGTGCATGAGAAGTATCTCCCCGTAATAGAGGCGCGCTGCCGCGAACTCCTCGATCGCCGCGAGGTTGAAGGGTTGCTCTTCGCATACAAGCATTTCTGGGGCGACTACCGGCATTTTCATGGAGGCCACGGTTGGTATCCCTATGAAGTCCGTATCATCCGGAACCTCCCCGCCATCCACTCCTATCAGAGCGCCCAATCATTCAGGCACTTCGAACCCTATGAACATCCCCGGCAGCACCATGGTACGCGCAAGCTCCGGGTCGCACTGGTCGACGCGGAGATCTACCACTACGGCTGGGTCCGGCCGCCGCACCTCATGCAGGTCAAGCGCCGCGCGCTCGACACGGTGCACTGGGGCAAGAAAAAGGCGGCGGATCGCTATGAGAAGGCTCCCAGGGTCTTCGACTACGGGCCGCTTGACAGGCTCTCGGTCTTCGACGGCACCCACCCGGCGGTAATGAGGGATCTGATGGGAAAGATGGACTGGCATGACAAGTTGCAGGAGAGCGGCAGCCCCAATCCTTGCAGGGAACCCCACAAGCACGAGCGCCTGAAATACAGACTGCTCACTCTTATCGAAAACCGCATGCTCGGTGGGCGTCGGATAGGCACATTCAAGAATTATGTCCTGGTGGACCGGATGTGATCCACCGGCATGACCGGTCGGGGAGGCATCCGGCCGAAACCTGTGGTGATACATGCGCCTTGCACATTTCTTCGCTATGACGCCGAACCTGGGCGACCGGGGTGCGGCCCTGGGCATACAGACCGTCATTCGGTCCGCCCGCAGCGATGTCCGGTTCGCTGAGTACGATGTGGATGCAGGCAAGATAGGCTGGAGGGAAGGGAGGCGGCTTGCCGGGGACTTCGACGGGGTGGTGGTGGGGGGAGGGGGGCTTCTCTATAACCGCCCCAAGCGGGCGGCGAAGTTCTATCTCAATATTCCCCTGGACCGCTACAGAAGGCTCGCTTTGCCCAAGTGCTTTTTCGGTGTGGGGCTGAACGCCGAATATGGCAGGGACCAACGCTGGGTGATGTCGGATGAGACCCGGGAGAGCATACGCCTGTTCATGGAGAGCACCGACCTCATAGGGGTCCGCGACCGGGAGACGCTGGCCTTTCTTGGGGGGATCGGCATCCAAGGCGCCATGCTGACTCCATGCCCGTCGATGTTTCTTCTTTACGGCATGAAGGCGGAGGCCCGGGATGAGACGCTCGCGGTGAATGTGACCAGGCGGACCATAGGCATGGATGGGGTCAAGACGCTGCTGGAGCATCTTAGGGCCTATGCCGTGCAGGCGGGGCTCCGGTCTGTGGTCGTCGCCCACCATCCCGACGAGGACAACCAGTGCCTGGAGCTCGCACGGCATATGGGAATGGATTCGTTCCTCCCGGTATCGCCCGAGCATCTGATGCAGTTTTACAAGCGCCAGCGTCTGTTGGTGGGAATGCGCGGACATTCGCTGATATATGCGACCGGGGCGAGCCTGCCGATGCTCGCCGTATCCTACAATGTCAAATGCGACGCCCACATGGCCATGATCGGGATGCAGGATTACGTCATAGCGCATGACCGGCTGGCCGACAGGCAACTGATCTTTTCGAAGCTGGACAGGCTGCTGGTAGAGCGGGCCTCGATCGAAGGCCGCCTGGCCGCGAAGACAGCGGAACTCTACGAGCTTGACCGTGAGTTCGCCCGGCGATGGATCTCCCTTGTTGAGAGCCGCGCCGGCGCTTAGACTCTGCATATGGGAATGAGCATTCTCTACGTTTCATCCAAGAAGGGCTGGGGCGGTGTGGTCAGCTGGATGCATAGGACTGCGCTGGGGCTCGAGGCGCGCGGCCACAGGGTCTGGATAGTCTCGCATCCCGGCTCTAGGTTCACGGCATCGGCCCCCGCTGGAGTCCGGATCATCCCCCTGAAGATCGGCATGGACTATAATCCATTCATGATTCTTCATCTGGTCCGGTTCATAAGGCGCAATCGCATCGATCTGGTCGTCACCAATATCCAGAAGGAGATAACCGTTGGAGGGAGCGCGGCGAAGCTGACAGGCATACCGAGCATCCGGAGGATAGGCAGCGGCAACGACATAAACCCGCGCTTCCGCTGGCGCCAGCAACACCTGGTTGATCATACGATCGCGCCCTCGAAATCTGTGATGGAAGAAGCCCGGAAGAGAGTGGGCCGGCTGGATCCGTCAAGGTACACGGTGATATACAACGGCCGGAACCCGGCCTCTTATTCGAGGGAGGAGATCGCCCGGCAGCGCAGGCTTTGGGGGCTGTCGGAGCGGGATTTCATCATCGGCTGTACGACCCGGCTGGCCGAGGTCAAGGGCCTCGACAGGCTGATCGGCGTCTTCAAGGCCATGATCGATTCGCAGGTGGACGCCTATCTTGTACTGACCGGCGAGGGTCCGGAGCGTCCGGGCCTGGAGGCTGCTGCATCGCGGTTCGGTATCCGGGAGCGGGTGGTGTTCGCGGGTTTCTCGGATGAGCCTGCGAGGGTGGCGGCGGCCTATGATGTGGGGATTCTCAATTCCTCGCAGGAGGGGTTCCCCAACAGCCTGGTCGAATACCTTGCGGCCGGCACGCCTGTGGTTAGCACGGATGTGGGGGGGGTGGGAGAGATCCTCACGCACGACCGGAACGGGTTGTTGGTCGAGGCCGGTGATGATCGGCAGCTGCTGCAGGCGGTTTTGCGGCTTGCGCGCGACCGCGACTTGAGATTGCGCCTGGCCGGAGCGGGCTTGAAGACAATCGAGGAGGGTTTCTCCGAAGACATCATGGTGGACAGCCTGGAACGGTTTTTCCAGGAGCGAATAAGCGAGAGAAGGTCCTGAGGTGCTATCTTATATGCGGCTGCTTTATTACCTGCTGAGGCCCCGGACCGTGTTCGTGAGGCGGACAT
>CAZRAU010000035.1:0-27273 GCA_964598025.1 uncultured bacterium | reverse complement strand
TCCTGCGCCTTCTGTCCTCTCTCAGCATAATCTCATTACCTCCCACGATGATTTTTTAGAATGGCACCTCATCCCCGGAGTCCAGACCCCCATCACCTCCGCCGGATTCCACGAATTCCTCCTCAGAGACCTCGGGCTTGGCTATCCGATCAAGGAACTGGACGGTCTGCGCTCTTATCTCAAGAATGCTCCTCTTCTGTCCGTCCTCGGTTTCCCAACTGCGGCTGTTGAGACTGCCTTCTACGAAAACCGCACTACCTTTCTTCAGATATTCGTTCACGAGCACGGCGAGCTTGGTCCAGGCAACCACGTTCACGTAAGTCACCGCCTGCTTCCACTCGCCATCCTGACCCTTGTAGTTCCTGCTGGAAGCAACCGAGAAGGAAGCTACAGCAGTACCGCTGGGGGTATAACGTAGTTCCGGATCCCTGGTCAGTCTCCCCGTCAGCATCACCTTGTTCACACTTGCCAGCTTTACGTCAGCCATCTCAACCCCCCTATCGAGTGGAACGAGGTCCCGGCCTAAGCGGAAACCTCATCCTGATCCGCAACCCCCGACTTCTTCTGGACAGCGTGGACGATGATATGCCTCAGCACCTTCTCGTTGAGTTTGTAGAGCCTTTCCAGCTCACCCAGCGAAGAGGGGTTCAACCTGAAGGAAATCATCGTGTAATAGCCTTCCCTGTTACCGTCGATCTCATAAGCCAGCTTGCGCTTGCCCCCCGCCTCGGTCTCGATCACCTCCCCCTCCAACCCGCCTATGAGACTCTCGACCTTATCCACCTCTTCTTTTACCTGGGTTTCATCCAATGCCGGGTCCAGAATGAAAATGGTCTCGTAATCGCGCATCCTATCTCCCTTCACCTGCCGAACTTCACAAGCACTATGTCGCCGTCTTCGACTATGTAGTTCTTACCTTCGGTCCGGACAAGACCTTTTTCCCTAGCTTCAGTCATGCCGCCGCAGGCGACGAATTCATCGAAAGAGATCACCTCGGCGCAGACAAACTTGTCCCGCATGTCGGAGTGTATCTTGCCGGCCGCATCCCTGACTTCCGTACCCCGCCTGACCGTCCACCCCCGTGTTTCCTCTCCTTTTATCGTAAGGAATGTTATCACTTGAAGCAGATCATAGCAAGCTCTTACGAACCTTTTGAGCGCACCCTCATCGAATCCCATGTCCTTGAGCAAGGCACGACCTTCCTCAGGGTCCAGCTCCATGATTTCGGTTTCAATCTTGGCCGAGATCGGTATGGCCGCCGCCCCCCTGGCCTCGGCCTGGCCGCGCACCGCTTCGAAGCAGGCCCTGCTCCTCTCCGAACAAGGGTCCTCGCCCATGTTGGCCACGTATACCACAGGTTTGGCGGACAGGAGCTGGATGTCATTGAGAACCGCTGCCAGCTCAGGATCCAGGTCATCAACAAGTTCGAACCTGCGGCCCTTCTCTAGGCCGGCTTTTAGCTCGGTCAGAAAAGCCGCTTCTTTTCGCGCATGCTGGTCCCCGCTCTTGGCGGTCTTTGCCAGTTTCTCCAGCCTGCGCTCCAGAATCTGAATGTCCGAGAGGAAGAGCTCTGTCTCAACAATCTCCAGGTCCCTCACCGGATCGATCTGCCCTTCGACATGAACCACGCTCTTGTCGTCAAAGCACCTGATCACATGGGCGACAGCGTCCACGCCCCGTATGTGCGACAGAAAGAGGTTTCCCAATCCCTCTCCCTTGTGCGCCCCTCTTGCCAGTCCGGCAATATCGACAAACCTCAAGGCGGGTTGAGTCACACGCTCGGGCTTGACCATGGCCGCCAGGGCGGCCAGACGCTCGTCGGCCACCTCCACCATAGCCACATTCGGGTCTATCGTGCAGTACGGGTAGTTGCTGGCCGCTGCCTGTGCAAGGGCAAGGGCGTTGAAAAGAGTGGATTTGCCCACATTGGGCAACCCGACGATGCCTACCTCCATCAGGTATCCGTCTTTCTGTTGTAGGTGTTCATTGCATGCTCCAGGCCTGAGGCGGCAACCGCAAGAAGCGCTTCCACCGCATCCTGTTTCAGGCGCTCAACTGCAGCCATCTCATCGGCCGCAAACCGTGAGAGCACGAATTCCGCCGGATCGGTATCGGCCGGCAGCGGTCCTACGCCAAGCCGTAGCCTGGGAAAATCCTGGGAAGCGAGATGGTATATGATAGAGGCCAATCCATTGTGTCCCCCATCGCTTCCTTTCTTCCTGATTCTAATAGCGCCGAGAGGCAGGCTGAAATCGTCGCAGACCACCAGAAACCGGCCTAGCTCGGCTCCGAAGAACTCCAGAGCCTCTGCCGCACTCACACCGCTCAGGTTGACGTAAGTGGTGGGCACAACCAGCCCTAAGTCCCGGGCAGGACCCCGGGCATAGACGAACTCGCCTCTTCCCGGCTTGAGGGGCAGCCCCAGTGTCCGAACCAGACTCGCGATTACCTCTTTGCCGACGTTGTGCCTCGTATGATCATACCGATCACCCGGATTGCCGAGACCGAATGCGACCACCAAACCCTACTTCTCCGCCTTCCCCTCGACACCCGAAGACTTCTTCTCGTCTTCCTTCTCACCGGCCTCGCCGGCAGGCTTCTCTTCCTCGCCTTCCGCCGCCTCTTCGGCCGCTACGGGCTTGGCCTCCTCTATTACACTCGGAGCCACTATGGTAACGACCGTCTCATTCGGATCGCTGATTATCGTCGCGTTCTCCACCCGCAGATCCTTCACCTGGAGGGAGTCTCCTACATCGAGCTCCGACACATCCAGGGTAAGAACGTCAGGTATGTTGGCAGGAAGACATTCCACTTCAATCTCCCTGTGAATGACCTCCAGAATCCCGCCCCGGGTCTTGACGCCGAACGCTTCTCCCTTGATCTCCACAGGTACCCGGATCACGATCTCCTTGGTCATCGATATGTGCTGGAAGTCCACGTGGAGAATATCTCTCCGCACAGGGTGGTATTGTATCTCCTTGATGATGGCTATGCACTCGCCGCCTTCACGACCCTCGATCCTGAGGTCCAGGACCACGTTCTCTCCCGCCGCGGTGCGGATCACCGGGTAGAATTCCTTGCAATCCACCGAGAGCGGCCGGGCGTCTTCTCCCTCACCATAGAGGACTGCGGGGAAACAACCTTCCCTTCTGGTCCTCCTGGCACTGCCGGTACCGACCTGGTCTCTTGCTTTGACTTTCAATTCGACTTTAGCCATGTTGTTCTCCTAATCCTCAGGAAAAGAGTGAGCTGACCGATTCACCGTTATGGATCCTTCTCATCGCCTCACCGAGGAGCGATGCCACCGAGAGCACTTTCAGCTTCCCCGCGGGCTGCTTACCATCCAATGGAACCGTGTTGGTGATCACCAACTCCTTGATAGGTGAATCATCGATTCTCTGGAGAGCGTCACCTGAAAACACCCCGTGAGTACACCCCACATATATGTCCTTGGCCCCATGGTCCTCCAGGGCCTCCGCTGCATTCACGATTGTCCCCCCGGTATCTATCATGTCATCAAAGAGAATCACGTTTCTCCCTTCGACTTCTCCGATCACATTCATTACCTCGGCCAAGTTGGGCATCGGACGCCTCTTGTCTATAAGGGCGAAGGGGGCCTTGAACCGCTTGGCCAGAGCCCTCGCCATTCTGACACTGCCTATATCCGGCGCCACTATGGTCAGGTTGTTTAGACCCACTCCTATGAAATACTCAATCAGAACCGGAGACGCAAACAGATGATCCAGAGGTATGTCGAAAAAGCCCTGTATCTGACCGGCATGGAGATCCATAGTCAATACCCGGTTGGCGCCGGCCATGGTAATCAGATTGGCCACCAGCTTGGCCGTTATAGGGACTCTCGGCTGGTCTTTCCGGTCTTGCCGGGCATAACCGTAATAGGGAATCACCGCGGTGATCCTGGCGGCCGAGGCCCTGCATGCAGCGTCCGTCATTATCAGAAGCTCGAGCAGATTCTCGGCAGGAGGAAAGGTGGATTGGACGATGAAAACATCGACGCCCCTGATGTTCTCATTGAACTTGACGAACAACTCCCCATCGGAGAACTGCCTGATGTCGCAGGCACCGAGTCCCATGCCCAGGAAGTCCGCAATCTGAAACGCTAGATCCCTGTTTGACCTGCCGGCGAAAATCCTCATATCTGTCTCTTTCCTTTCCGGGAAACGCTGTTCGTAACCAGCTGGCTGGGGCGGGAGGATTCGAACCTCCGATGCAGGGTCCAAAGCCCTGTGTCTTACCACTTGACGACGCCCCACCGCAGTCCGTACTCCGATTAGAGATTTCAGGCTTCTTGACAGGCCTTCACAAACTCATCATAGACCGTCTTCTCGATCATGTCCCTTGTTTCGGGCAGCGTGGGGAAGGCAAGGTCTCTGAACTTGCCGGTCTTTCTCCTCACGTTCGGCATCTGGACGAAACGCCTCTGCTTGCCCACAATGAGCTTGATGCCGTTGATTACAAGGCAGTCGTCCAGCACCATGCTCGCGAATCCCCTGAGCTTGAGCTCATCATAGGGTTTCACACGGACATTGCTGATGACCAACTCTCGGCGATCGGAGCCCAACTGCACGGGCGTCACGGGATCGAATCTTTTCCCGGACATTTGCTGATCGTAACCGTCGAAGATGAGTTCCTCCAGAACCTGTCTTGCCTGAGCTGTTATCGGGTGATAGACCTCGAACACCCTTCCTGTCCCGGTCTGACGGGTGGGCATGGCCACGTAGCGTCGACTGCTTCCCTGCACAAGCCGCATCGCACGCAACACGAAGCAGTCGCAGAGCGTGATACTCGCCACGGCCAGCAGGTTCTGTTTGTTAACGGGCGTGACCTTGACCGCAGTGATGAACATCGCACCCTCCAACCCTACGGAGTGAATCCAACAACCCGCCGTCCTTCATCAAACCACTGCACAGTCTTACCGGTATACCGTCACGCCTTTGTCAGCCAATCTACTCAGAATCGCATGGTGGCCCTTAGTAAGAAACCGGCCTTTGCAGGCCTCAGCATCACCTACCTTCGAGAATAGTCCGAACACCACAGGACCGGAACCCGTCATCAGGGCACCTCCAGCCCCCCATTCGATAAGCTTCTCTCTTATGCCCCTCACCAATGGATGTTTCTCAAAGACGAGGCTCTCGAAATCATTCTCAAGGAGGGCACAAACAGAGGTTAAATCCCCTCCAGCGAGAGCACTCGCTATCATAGTAAGCCTGCCATTATCCCTTGTCAACCCCATTTTATACGAGCGATAGGCCCACTCGCTACTGATACTCAAGGGGGGAACGACGAGCACCAGCGGTTGCGCCGGCAGGGGCTCTAACCTCTCAAGCCGCTCACCGCGGTCCCGCCCGATCGCACAACCACCTTGCATGAGAAATGCCACATCCGCCCCCACGTCCCCGCCCATGCGTTCCAGATCCGAGATGGAGTAGCCAAGCCCGTAGAGCCAGTTCGCTCCCACCAACACCCCCGCTGCATCGGCGCTCCCACCACCCAATCCGGCGCCGATAGGGATCCGCTTCCGGATCTTTATATCAAGGCCTCGATCAGTCCCTTCCAGGATGGCCCGGGCGGCCCTGAAGGCTGTGTTGGCATCATCCAGCGGAACCCTGACATCGTCGCATGACACCGAGATCCCGGAGCCGGTCCCGGTCAGAGTCAGGGTGTCATGGAGCGAGATCGAGTGGAACACGGTCTCAATGTTATGGTAGCCGTCTTCTCTCTCATCCAGTATCCGCAAGAAGAGATTGATTTTCGCATTGCAGTCTACGCGTATGGATTCCAATACGATCCTCCGGAACCCCGGTCAGGATATGTAGAGGACAAGACCGGCCACGCATACCCAGAGGACTATGTCGATGACCAGCGGGGCATCCGACACCAGGATCTCTGAAGGGCTCCCACCTTCATTCTTCATGATCACCAGATACATGTATCTGAAGAGTCCGAATACGACAAAGGGAACAGTATAGATGAGGTTCCCGGTGTTGAACTTCTCCACAGTCCCCGGCCAGATCGTATAGATGGCATAAGCTATTACGGTCGCGGCGGTGACCACGGCGATCATCGCGTCAAGAAACTCTTTCGAGTAGTCCTCAAGGCTCTTTCTATGAAGACCGGCCTTATGGGCCAGAAGATCAAGCTCGTTCCTCCGCTTGCTGAAACCAAGAAAGAGGGCCAGAAACAGGGTGCAGACCAGCAACCAAGGCGACATGACAACACCCGAATCCGTGTCCTTCAGAATCTCGACACCCGCCATGGCCCTCAGCACAAAGCCGATTGAGATTATCAACACATCGAGGACCACCATATGTTTGAGACCCAGTGAGTAGAGTATCATCAAACCGGTGTATGCAAGACACACCCAGAAAAACGACGTGTCCGTCCACACGGCGATCGAAAGGCCCACGGCAGCCACGACCACCCCGAAAGCCAGGGCCCCCTTCTTCGGTATTCTGCCACTCGCTATGGGCCTGTTTTGCTTGACCGGGTGCGCACGATCCCGCCGGTAATCGACGATGTCGTTGAAGACATAGACGGCACCCGAAAGCAGGCAGAAAACCCCCAGGGCCACGAGTGAGAGCTTAGCCATCTCCAGCCGGAAGAGATTTCGGGAGAAAATCAGCGGTGCAAGCACTATCAAGTTCTTGATCCACTGCTTCGGCCTGAGCGCGCTGATGTAGAGCTTCACCTTATCCATTGCCGCTGTTCCTCAGGATGTCGCTTATCTTGGTCACGAGCAGGTCTATCGCGACCGCGTTATGCCCGCCCTCCGGGATAATGATGTCGGCATATCTCTTGGAAGGCTCGACAAACTGCAGGTGCATCGGCCTGACCGTACGGATATACTGCTCAATAACCGAATCCGCGCTCCGCTTGCGTTCCTTCATGTCGCGCAGCAATCGCCTTATGAACCTCTCATCGGAGTCGGCGTCGATATAGATCTTGATGTCCATCAGGGACCTCAGGATCTCGTCCTCGAGAACAAGAATACCCTCCATGAGGATGATCTCGGCCGGCTTGACCGTCTTAGTCTCGGCCGTCCGGGTATGGCTGGCATACTCATAGACCGGCATCTCTATCGGTTGCCGTTTCATGAGAACCTTGAGATGCTCGGCAAGCAAGGTGTTCTCGAAGGCGGAGGGATGGTCATAGTTGACCTTTTCCCTCTCGGCAGGGCTCATCCCGCCCCTGTCACGGTAGTAGGAGTCGTGATGTATGATGATCACGCTCTCCTCATGGAAGCGGGACTTAACAATGGTCGCTACAGTCGTCTTGCCGGATCCCGTGCCACCGGCAATGCCTATCAGTACGGGACGCTCCAAGATCAAGACCTCACCAGTAGAAACACTCCGGCGCAAACAAGCAGCGTGCCTGCTATCCGCATGGACGTCACCGGCTCATCGAAGAGGTACTTCGACAAAACCACGACAAGTATGTAACCGATGCTTATCAGCGGATATGCAAGGCTGAGTTCCACCCTGGAGAGGATCACAAGCCAGCTGGCCGCGCTTATCACATAGCATAGAAACCCGAGGATCACAAACTTGTTCCCGGCCGACCCCAGAAGAAAAGTGAGTATCGACCTCACGCTGAGCGACTGTGTGATCCCCGAGGTGCCAAGGCTGGAAACGGCCATCACCCCATGCTTGAGTGACAGCTGCCCCAAGACCCCAAGTACTACACTGAAGAGTATTAGCACGAGATTTTTCATGTCATGTCTCCGATAGGTAGACTCCGAATCCGGCCGACACCCGGCCTGGATGATTCTATTTCCCAGACTCCCCCGTGTCAAGTGGGCGATGACAAACCACGTCGGGCATGGAAACCCGACGCTACACGGGGGCGGAGTGAAGCCGCTCGCGGAGCAGTGAATGTCGTGCTGAACAGCGAGCGGGCGGCGAACGAAGCAAGCACGTCGGGCATGGAAACCCGACGCTACAACTGCCGTCGGCCGCGGAGAGCCGACCCTACGCGGGGTAGAGGTGGGATTCGGCGTACTCGCAGATCAGGTGACCCACAGCGATGTGGACCTCCTGGATCCGGGGCACCTCCTCACTCGGCACGACTATCGCTATGTCGCTTGCCGGAGCCAACTTGCCGCCCCCCTGCCCGGTGAGGCCGATGACCCTTATGCCCATGCGCCTAGCCGACCCAACACCTTCCAGTATATTCGGGGAGTTACCGCTCGTACTTATGGCAATGAGGATGTCGCCTTTCCGGCCAAGGGACTCTATCTGCCTTGAAAACACGGTCTCGAAACCCAGATCGTTGGCCTGGGCGGTGAGCAATGAGGAATTGGTTGTGAGCGCAATCGCCGCCATCGGGCTACGGACGTGCTTCATCTTGACGCTCATCTCTGCTGCGATATGCTGAGCGTCCGCGGCACTCCCACCGTTGCCGCACAGAAGCAACTTCCCGCCACCGCGCAGACTCTCCAACACCGCCCGCGCCGCCTCGTCAATGGCGCCGGCGCACATGCGCGCGGTCTCGGCGAAGGTCTGCTCCGCAGCCTTCAAGTTAGCGCTAATCCAGTCCCTGTCTGTCATGACGATCCCTCATCCTTTATGAGCCCCCGCCTTGCCAGGTGCTCCCTCACCGCGTGCTCCCAGGGCGGCAGGGGCTTGATGCCGGCCTTCCCCAACACATCGTCGGCAAGTACTGTGTAGAGCGGTCTCCTCGCCTTGGTGGGATAAGCCGCGGTCTCCACCGGCGTTATCTCGGCATTGATTCCGGCAGTCTCGATAGCACACTTAGCCAGATCGAACCAGGTTGCATCCCCTGAATTCGTGAGATGCACGGTACCCTCGAGGCTCTTGTCGATCACCGCCATCAAACCCGATGCCAGATGATACGTATAGGTCGGACAACCTCGCTGATCACAAACCACTCGGACCTTGCCTGTCTTCAAGGCCTTCTCGGTTATAGTATCCACAAAGTTCCTGCCGTTGGGGCCGAAGAGCCACGAGGTTCTCACCACCAGATGTCTCGGCGCCAGCTCGCGGACATGCTTCTCCCCATAGAACTTCGTGAGCCCGTAGTAGTTGATGGGGCCGGGCTCGTCCGTTTCCGTGTACGCGGTTCCCTTGGTGCCGTCGAACACGTAGTCCGTGCTCACATATACCAGAAAGCACCCCGCCTCGCGTGCCGCCCGGGCCACATTCCGGGTCCCCTCCGCGTTTACCCTGAACGCCTTGTCTCGCTCGTCCTCACAGGCATCCACATCGGCGAATGCGGCGGCGTGCACGATCAAGGAGGGTGAAACCTCCGACACGGCGGCGGCCGTCCGTTCAGCATCGCCGATGTCGAAGTCGCCTATGTCATAGCCATGGACTTCGTGGTTCTCTTCAAGCACAGCGCACAGGTCGGTCCCCAACATGCCGTCCGCGCCGGTGACAAGTATCTTCAGTGTAGGCTCCCTCTATTCGAGCTCGATCCGGCTGTAATCTCCCACCATGAAGCGATAGGCCCTGGGCCTCACGCTATGCTTTTCAATCACCACATTCTTGCCGACCAAGCTGCCTTCGATCCGCCCGTCGACGTTGCAGATCCTGCTGTCCTCGAGCACGATACTGTGCTCGATCTCACTGCCCCGAATCTCAACGTTGTAGTTTATGGAGGTGAACGGTCCCACATATGAGTCGGTAATCGTGGTGTTTTCCCCTATGATGAGCGGTCCCCTGAGGACCGAGTTCTTGATGGTGCTCCCCTTCTTTACGACCACGCGGCCATGTATCCTCGACTTGTCGTCGACTTCGCCGTCCATCTTGGGTTCCAGACGCTCGAGCAACATCCGGTTTGCCTCCAGCATATCCCCGAGTTTGCCAGTGTCCTTCCACCACCCGGATATTATCTGGAATTGCACATTCGACCCCTTCTTGATCAGGTACTGGATTGCATCGGTGATCTCGAGCTCGTTCCTCCACGACGGCTTTATGCTTTCGGCCGCCTCGAACACCGTCTCGTCGAACATATAGACCCCCACAAGAGCAAGGTCGGTCTTGGGCTCGCGCGGTTTCTCCACAAGCCTGGCTACGCGTTCGCCGTCGAGCTCCGCAACACCGAAATCCTCGGGGTTGGGCACATGAGCCAGCAGGATCTGACAATTGGGTTCGTTTTCAGTGAACCTGCCTACGAACGCCTTTATACCGTCCAGGATCAGGTTGTCCCCGAGGTAAACGATGAACCTGTCCGTGCCCACGAAGTCCCGCGAAATCTTCACGGCGTGGGCAAGCCCCAGGGGCGCCTCCTGGCGGATGTAGGTGACCTTGACCCCGAATCTGCTTCCATCACCCACGGCCTCTTCGATCTCGGCGGCCGTGTCCCCCACCACTATTCCGATGTCGGTGATTCCGGCTTCCTTTATGGCTTCAATGCCATAGAAGAGGATGGGCCGGTTGGCAATCGGTACCAGCTGTTTCGCGCTGGTATGGGTGATTGGTCTCAGCCTGGTTCCCTTGCCGCCACTCAGGATAACAGCTTTCGTCTCGATCAACCCCTTTCCGAACTCAGGCGGAATGCACCGCCGCAGTGAAATCCCGCAACATGTCAATGCCGCCCTTCTTCTCGATCACATCGCCGGTCACGATGAATGATGCACCGGCTTCCGCCAGGGCTCGCGCATCGTCGGGCGTCTTTATCCCTCCACCGACAATTATCGGAATCGATACGTACCCGGCAACGGCCCTTACCATCTCCACCGGAACATGATGACGGGCGCCGCTGCCGGCTTCCAAGAACACCATCTTCATTCCGAGGTACTCGCCCGCAAGCGCATGGGCTACGGCCAGCTCCGGCTTGGCCGGCGGAATGGCGAGTGACTGACTGATGAATTGGACCGATGTTGTCTCACCGGACTCCACAAGCATGTAGGCAACAGGAATCGCTTCCAGGCCGAACCTGTGAATTCGGGGAGCCGCCTTCACGTGCTCCCCTATCAGGAGATCGGGGTTCCGGCCGCTGACCAGGGACAGGAAAAGCAGGGCATCGGCATGCCGCGACACCTGTGTCGAGTCTCCCGGAAAGATGACGACGGGAACTGTGGAAGCTCCCTTGACCCGCATCACCGCTTCGTCGAAATCGTGCCTGACACAAAGGCTTCCTCCGACGAATATGAAGTCCGCATACTTGCTTACTACCTCAGCCTGAAGGGCAAGGTCTTCGGGGGCCCACTTGTCCGGATCGAGAAGCACCACATATCCGGCTCCCCGTGTCTCCTTCACATCCAGCATGTGCCGGTAAACCGTTTCCATTTCAGCTCCTCAGAAGATGTCTCACCAGGCCGAATGTCCGGGGCATGGCTCTGACCATGAATCCGACGATGCTGAACGGGTCTCCCTTTAGGAGGCTCTGCTCCGAAGCATATTCGCCCACGAGGCTCAACATCCTGGCCGCCTCGGCATCGCTGATCCTCGCCATGATTTTCCTCACCGCGAATCTCAGGTTTCTGTCTTTGAACAGGGCCTTGAGACTGCGCTTGTATTCCCTCCCCGCCGAACTCGCGTTCGACCCGTCGAGAGCATATTCGACTGCCGCACGTGCCGCCAAATCGGCCGTCTCCATCCCCGGCACTATGCCCGCGCCCGATACCGGATCCGCCATCCTTCCCGCATCGCCTGCCAGAAAGACACCGTGCCCATAGGCCCCGAAAGGCGCTCTGGCCATGGGAACACCCCCAAAGACGCACGCCAGTATCTTCGCGTCGGGGCAGCGCGTCGCCTTGAACCTCCGCAGGTGCTCCAAAGGGGTGGTCTTGTTCTTACCACTACATATCATACCGACGCCCACGTTGGCAATGTCTTCTCCTTTCGGGAACACCCAGGCATAGCCGCCCGGGGCAACGTCACAGCCGAAATGGAACTCCACTCTGCGCCGGTCCATCTCGACGGGGGCAAGCACATACTGTGCGCAAGAGAAGAGCTCAAGCGGCTTGACGGCACCATGGATTCCCATCTGCCTTCCGATCCCGGACTCGATGCCGTCCGCACCGACTACGGCCCCGGCGCTAACTGTGAATCCGCCCCCCGGCTCTTCAAGGTCGATCATAAGCCCCCCTCCAGCGAGGGGCCGTATCGTCCCTGCCTCGGTGCCCACCCGGATCTCGGCTCCGGAACGCGCCGCGGCCAGGGCAAGGCTGCGCAGGAAAAGACCCTTGTTGAGGATATAACCGCAACCCGGCTCGGCGATTTCGATGCACGTGCCTGCAGGATCGTAGAGGCTTGCTCCATCGACGGTTGCAGCCACACACTCCGGCGGCAGTTCCATGAACTGCCCAATGCCGGCTGCCCCAACCCCTTCCGCGCACACGATCCTCCCACCTATTCGCCCGTATCGTTCGACCAGCAGCGTCCGGGCACCGGCCGATGCAGCGGTGCGGGCCGCCTGGAGTCCCGCACAGCCACCACCCACCACGACGACATCGAAATCAGGCAACGAGATCCTCCTCGATGACTCCGGCCGGGCAGGTCCTGACACACGAGAGACACTTCGAACATACCGTCTCGTCTATGGCGAAGATCTCAGAACCATGGGATATGGCGTTCTCCGGACAAACGGACACACAGATCCCGCACTTCCAGATACACCTGAATCCGGATCTGTCGGGTTTGGATTCGCTACTTGACAAGGCCGGCCACGACCTCCGCACAGCGCCCGATAGCCTCATCCAGCTTATCCGGCTCTTTTCCGCCGGCCTGGGCAAAGGTGGCTTTGCCGCCGCCCCTCCCCCCCACAAACTCACCCATCTTCTTGGCAATCGCCGATGCCTTGATGCCCTTTTCCTCGACCAGAGAGGTATCGACGCTGACTACTATGTATACGCGGTCGCCGCTTGCACTGCCGACACACACGACGCCGCCGGGGAGTTTCTCCTTTACCCTGTCCGCAAGGCGCTTGAGCAATTCGACGCCGGCAACATCGACCCGGGAGGCGGCGACCGTGATGCCGTCAACCTCCGTGGCCCGTTTTATGATGCGGTCGACCTCGCCGCCCGCCATCTGCTCGCGAAGCTCGGAGACTTCCTTCTCAAGAACCTTCATCTTCTCCATGGCCTTCCGGGCACCGTCCTCCAGGTCGCGTGCCGGCACCCTGAGGATCGAAGAGAGCTCCGACAGTTCCCGGTCGGCGTCCCTCGCTGCCCGTATCAACGTGAAACCCGTAACCGCCTCTATTCGCCTCACCCCGGCGGCTATTCCCGATTCCGACGTTACTCTGAATCCCCCGATCTCACCGGTGGCTCCGACGTGGGTCCCTCCGCAGAGTTCGCAGCTGGCGTCCTCTATCTCGACCACCCTCACCCGCTGACCGTACTTGTCCCCGAAGAGCGCAATGGCCCCGCGTGCCCTGGCGTCCTCGAAGGCCTCGACGGCCGTACTGACCGTGATGTTCCGGAGTATCTTGGCATTGACGATATCTTCGATCGTACGGATCTCTTCGTCCGTCATGGGTTCGTAGTGCGTGAAGTCGAAGCGGAGATGGTCGGGTGCGACCATGGAACCGGACTGCCTGACATGACCTCCCAGGACCGACCTCAGGGCACTCTGAAGCAAGTGGGTCGCAGTGTGGTTGCGCTGGGTGGCTTTTCTGCGATCGACATCGACCTTGGCGACGACGCCGTCACCCGGGCCGAGCGTGCCCTGCTCCAACTTCACCCGATGCGTTATCCGGCCTCCCCCCAGCAACTTCACGTGGGCCACCGTAGCTCTGCCGTTATTGCCCACTATGCTGCCGACATCGCCCACCTGGCCGCCGCCTTCGGGGTAGAAAGGCGTTCGCTCCAGTTCCAGATCCATCTCCCGGCCGGCTTCGGCCTCCCTCTCCGCACCCGCGGCCGGCGCAATCGAGGTGATGACCGTGGGGATTTCAAGGCTCTCATATCCCACAAAAGTGTCCGGAGCAGCAGCGATCTCCTCAACCACCTCGGCGTCCTTTCCGATCTTGCTTGCCTGCCTGGCCCTTTCGCGCTGGTCTTCCATCTCGCGCTCGAAGCCGTCGAGATCGATATCGAAGCCTCCCGCCCCGGCAAGCTCCTGAGTGATCTCAACCGGGAAGCCATAGGTATCATAGAGCTTGAAAACCACCTCTCCCGGCACGGTGGTCTCTTCGTCGGACGCGAGACGCTTGAGGGCATCCTTGAAGATCGCCATGCCGCGCGAGAGCGTTCTTTCGAAACGTTCCTCATCGGACTTGATGATAAGAGCTATCTTCTCCTGGTTCTCAGCGAGCTCCGGATAGGCGCCGCGCATTATGTCGATCACTTTGCCGGCGACCCTGAAAAGAAAGGCCTCTTCGATCCCCAGCTCCAACCCCTTCACCACCGCACGTCTTAAGATTCTACGCACCACGTAGCCGCGGCCCTCGTTGGAAGGCAGTACGCCCTCCGAGATCGCGAAGCAGAGCGCCCGCGCATGGTCGGCAATCACGCGCACGGACACTTCCATCGAAGTGTCACGAGGATCGAGTCCGGCGTCACGCTTGACGAATTCCACCAGCGACTTCAGCAGATCGGTTTCAAAGGTCGAGCCCACACCCTGGGCGACCAGGGCGAGCCGTTCGAGCCCCATGCCGGTATCAACACCCTTGCGCTCGAGGGGGCGCAGGCTTCCGTCGGCTTCCTGATAGAACTGCGGGAAAACCAGGTTCCACACCTCCACGAAGCGGTCGCACGAACATGCGGGCGAGCAGTCCGGTTTGCCGCATCCCATGCCCTCGCCCAGGTCGAAGTGGATCTCCGAGCATGGTCCGCAAGCACCGGTCGAACCCGCAGGGCCCCAGAAATTGTCCTCCTTGCCCAGGCGAAATATCTTCTCGGCCGGCACTCCTATACGGGTCCTCCACAGCTCCCCGCTCTCATCGTCGTCCAGGTATATCGTCACGAAGAGCCTGTCCACAGGCAAGCCCACCACCCTGGTAAGAAAATCCCATCCCCACTCTATGGCTTCCTCTTTGAAGTAGTCACCGAAACTGAAATTACCGAGCATCTCGAAGAAGGTATGGTGTTTTATGGTGCGGCCGACTTCATCGAGGTCCATGGCCCTGAGACACTTCTGGACCGAGGCCGCCCTGGTGAAGGGGATCGACCCCTTGGATGCATAGAACTGCTTGAATTGCACCATGCCTGCAATGTTGAAAAGCAGCGTAGGATCGCCTTCCGGTACCAGCGATGCGCTCGGCACCACGGTGTGCCCACGCTCCCTGAAGTATTCGAGAAACGCTCGTCTCAGGTCGTCAGATTTCATCTTCATCCGTCCTGCCTGCAAGCTCCAATGCTGCTCTCGTCCCCTCGGATGCCGCGTCGGAGGTGAAGCCCCGCCGCAGAAGGTACGCATAAACCTTCCGCCGTGCCTCCCGCCCGGCGGTGCCGCGGAGCCGTCCCATCTTCTTCAGCGCCAACCGGCCGGCCAGATCGGCCTCTTTCGCATCACTCAGGACCGCCCTCAGTTCTTCGGTCACCACACCACGCTCAATGCCCTTGGCTTCGAGGTCACGGCTTATGCGGACCCTTCCGCAATCGCCGCGCTGGACTTTCTCTTCGACCCATAGCCTGGCGAACAGCCGGTCATCGATCAGGCCTTCAGCCTTGAGATCGGCCACTACCCTCCCCGCGACCTGCCGGTCCGTCCCGAGTGCTTTGAAACGGCGCCCGAGCTCAAGCTCAGTCCTCGGCCTCACCTTCAGTAGCCGCAAGGCGGCTGTCCTGGCCCTGGCATACTTATAGACCGAATCCAGTTCTCTGATTCGGTCCCGGCTTAAGCTTGCACCCTCCTCGATCCCGGACCCCGGGAAATGCTCTTTGAGGATTCTTATTTCGGTACCGTCGGAAAATACAACCAGGTATTCCCCTTTTCTGGGAACCCTTTCCATGCGGGATACCACGGGTGAAGACTCAAGCAAAGTCATTTCATTTGTCGGCGGTCGCCGGCGACGGGAGTTCCATTGCCTCTCTGATCTTCGCCTCGATCTCACTTGCGATGTCCGGATTCTCAGACAGATACTTCCTGGAATTATCCTTGCCCTGACCCAACCGCTCCTTGCCCAGAGCATACCAGGTGCCCGACTTCTCTATTATGTTCCGGTCGACCCCGAGGTCTATCAGTTCGGCCTCACGCGAGATCCCTGTTCCATATAGGATGTCGAACTCAGCAGTCCGGAAGGGCGGTGCGACCTTGTTCTTGACAACCTTGACCCTGGTCCGGTTGCCCACGATCTCTTCACCGTCCTTGATGGAACCGATCCTGCGGATATCCAATCTCACGGAAGCATAGAACTTGAGAGCCCGTCCTCCCGAGGTGGTCTCGGGATTGCCGAACATGACACCGATTTTCATTCTGATCTGGTTGACGAATACGACGCAGGTTCTGGACTTGCTTATGCTTCCGGCCAGTTTCCTCAAGGCCTGGGACATCAGCCTCGCCTGCAGGCCTATCTGGCTCTCTCCCATTTCACCGTCTATCTCGGCCCTGGGCACAAGGGCGGCCACCGAATCGATGGCGACAACGTCCATGGTGCCGCTTCGCACCAGCATGTCGGTGATCTCGAGCGCCTGCTCGCCGGTATCCGGTTGCGAGACCAACAGGTTGTCGATATCCACGCCGAGATTTCCGGCATAGGTCGGGTCGAGGGCGTGTTCTGCGTCGACAAACGCCGCCAGACCTCCACGCCTCTGAGCGTTGGCAATTACATGCAGCACAAGCGTGGTCTTGCCCGATGACTCCGGACCGTAGATCTCCACGATCCTGCCCCTGGGCAGTCCCCCGACCCCCAGCGCGCTATCCAATCCAATCGAGCCGGTGGGTATGATGCCTATCTCGGCGCAGGAGGCTCCCTCACCCAACCGCATGATCGCGCCCTTTCCGAACTGTCGCTCTATCTGCGAGATAGTCATATCAAGCGCTTTTGCCTTGCCGCCGGCTTTGTCGCCGGCCGGTTCCACCACTTGCTTAGCCTTGCCTTTCGGAACCATTAACCCAACCCCCCCTTCGCATCTTTGAGAGCTATGCTCTCGAGAACTGTATAGGTAGGCCCACGGGGGCTAAGCCTGCTTCTGGTCAGATTAACTCGATCCACCTTAAGTTTCAAGGGTTTAAATTCAACACCGGCGACCGCCTCGGCGAGCTCCCGAAGTTTCCCCGACCCCCTGCGTACTCTTCCGATGGTGAGGTGCGCTTTGAAAGGTCTTGCCTCGCGCTCGAAACCCAGGCCGGCGCACGCTTCCTCCACCTTCAGGGCCACCTCTTTGAGGGCTTCGAAACCCTCTCCAAGTCCAAGCCACACAACCCGGGGGGCCTTGTCCCCACCGGGAAAGGTGCCCGCCTTCCCGATGGTGATGTCGAAACCGCCGGTGCTCCGAAGTGCTTCATGGAGCGCCGGACCGAGCTTGTCCACATCCGCCTGCGGGATGTTACCCAGAAACTTGACCGTGATGTGGACGTTGTCCGGCTCCACCCATTTCACATTCGCCCCAACCCACCTCAGGCTCCCTACCGCTTGCTTGACCAGGCGCCTGACTTCGTCTGAAGCCGGAACTGCGATGAAGGCTCTGAGCATCTCCAAGGTCATGCCTTTCCGCTCACCAGATGCAGTCTTATCATGTCCAGAGCGTGCACCGCCGCCTTACGTTTTACGATGTCTCTGTTGCCGGGAAAGACGCGCTCGCTTATGGTACAGCCTTCCGCGTGCGCTAGTCCTACGTACACAAGCCCCACGGGCTTGGTCCGGGTGGCCCCCGAGGGGCCGGCAATCCCGGTGGTGGAGAGCCCCAAACCGGTGCCGGCAAGCCGTTTCACACCCTCGGCCATCGCTTCGGCGACTTCGCGGCTCACCGCCCCATGAGCTTCTATGAGCTTGGCGTCAACCCCCAGATTCTCCGCCTTCGCCCTGTTGCTGTATGACACTATCACCATGTCCAGGCAGGCGGATATGCCTGCCACCTGCGTAAGGAGATGGCCGATCAGGCCTCCGGTGCAGGATTCGGCCACGGCAAGTGTGATGGCGCGCTCCATCAGGGCATTGGCTACAACCAGATTGATATCCTCGCCGGCTGCCGAAAACGCATGGGCCCCGATCAAGGGAAGGATCTTCCCCGCAGCTTCGTCCAGCATGCCGGCCACTGCGCCCGGGTCGGCCCCGACTGCGGTCAGCCGAAGATCGACACCCTCCGGTCCGGGAAGGTACCCCAGACGCACGGGGAGATTCCCGGCCGCCGGACCCAGAGCGGCTGCGATCTCGGACTCGCGGATGCCGGTGGTTTTTATTATCCTCGTGCCTGAAACCTCGTCTCTGGGCATGTCCTTGAGAAGGCGCACGATCGCGCCCTCGAATATGGATTTCATCTCGCGCGGTACCCCCGGCAATACGAAAAGCCGCCGCCCTTCGTGCTTGATATCCAGGCCGACAGCGGCCCCGACAGGATTGCCTATGGTGGAGGCCCCTTCCGGGACCAGCGCGAGAGCTTCCACCGCTTGGGGCGAGACAGGGCTACCGCCCTTGCCCCTTTCGGCGAGCCTGGTATGGAGTTCCCTGTCGACAACGAGCTTTCTTCCCACCGCCCGCGCAACAGCCTGCTTGGTGAGATCATCCTCGGTAGGCCCCAGTCCCCCGGTTATGAACACCAGGTCCGCATCAGCCAGCGCAGACCGGATCTCGCCGCACATCCGGGCGACATCATCCCCTACACTGGACATGCGCCGGACGCCTATTCCGAGTTCGGAGAGCCTGCCGGCCAGATAGAAGGCGTTTGTGTCCGCGACATAGCCGCTTACGATCTCATCGCCGACAGTCAGGATGTTCGCCTGCATCGTCGTCTATCCTGTGACAAGCCTGAACAGATGAAGCACGGCGGCAGTATAGACCCCGGCGATACCGTCATCCAGCATGATCGCGAGACCGCCCCCTATCTTCTCGGCGCGTCTGCCCGGAAAGGGTTTCACGATATCGAACAAGCGGAAGACCAGGAACGCAGCCAGGATCCAGGTCCAGGTGAAAGGGAGTGCATATAACGACACCAGCATACCCCAGACCTCGTCCACAACTATCCGTTTGTCATCCGGTCCGAAGAGGGTCTCGCACCTGTGGGCCGAGGCGACACCCAAGACGAAGACCATCCCGACCGAGACGATCCAGCCGGTTGCATTCCCGACCGAGAGCACACCCAGCCTTACCAGAATAAGGTAGAGCACCACACCGGCAGCGGCTCCCACGGTCCCCGGGAACAGCGGAAAGTAACCTGAATAGACCGCCGTACCGATCAACGTCGCCAGTTTGTCGGCAAGGGTCCTTTTCAATTCGAAGCCTTATCTTCGTCACACTTCATCTCGCAGAGATTACCGATACCGGCCAGCGTCTGGATCTCGCGCCAGCGCCGGTCGACTTCCTCCTGGGCGAGCTTCAGAAGCTCCGGATGATCCTTGAAATGTGAGAAGCGGCCCTGTCTGTCCGTCCAGGCGCTCAGGGGAAGCTTCTCCTTGGGCGTATAGGTTATGCGCCACGTCCCCTCATCAAACTCGTAGAGAGGCCAGAAGCATGTATCCACGGCCAGCTTGGATATCTCTATGGTTTTCTCCATGGGATAACGCCATCCCCGGTGGCAAGGTGAAAGCACGTTTATGAAGCTGGGCCCGTCCTTGGCAAGCGCTTTCTCAACCTTCTGGGCCAGGTCGTTCCAGTGGCTGGGCGATGCCTGGGCGACGTATGGGATCCGGTGGGCCACCATTATCTTGGTGATATCCTTGTGATACTGCTGCTTGCCCGGTATCACCTCCCCGGCCGGACAGGTCGATGTGGCCGCCCCGAACGGGGTGGCGCTGGACCGCTGGATACCGGTATTCATATAGGCTTCGTTATCGTAGCATACGTAGAGCATGCGGTGGCCTCGCTCGGCGGCACCGGAGAGGGCCTGGAGCCCGATGTCGTAAGTGCCGCCATCGCCTCCGAACGCTATGAAGCGCATGTCCTTGTGGATCTTGCCCTGACGCTTGAGTGAACGGTATGCGGACTCGACACCGCTCACCGTGGAAGCCACGTTCTCGAAGGCGTTATGGATGTAGGGCACCTTCCAGGCCGTATACGGAAAGATGGTGGTGACCACCTCCAGACAGCCTGTGGCGCACCCCACGACCGTGTCCTTACCTGCCGCCAGAAGCACCTGCCTGGCCACGATGGTCGCTGCACATCCGGCGCAGGCGCGGTGACCTGCACTCAGCAGGTCTTCACGTTTGGACAGTTCTTTGAGACTAGGCACTCAGTACCTCCTATTCCCTCACACCCAGAAATCCATTCTCGTCGGAGCTCTTGCCGTCGGCGGCGACTCTCTTGAGCTCCTCGAAGGCCTGTTCTACGCATTCGCCGGGCATATCTCTTCCGCCCAAGCCGTAAATATAGCCCTTGACGGGCACCTTGACATTGTCGTAGAGAGCCGATCTGATCTCGATCGCAAGCGGTCCCCCCTGGCTTCCGAAGGACACGGCCCTGTCAAGAACTCCCACGGCCTTGGCTCCGGCCAGGGCCTCCCTCACCTGTCGGCACGGGAAAGGCCTGAAGGAACGTATCTTCAAGAGACCCACCTTCTCACCTTTTTCCCTCAGAACATCCACCACGGCCTTGGCTGTTCCGCACGTCGAGCCCATCGCGATCACTATGCGTTCCGCATCACCGGTACGGTACTTCTCCAAGAGGCCGTAGGCCCTGCCTGTGGCCTTGGCGAATTCCGCGCCCACGCGCTCTATCACGGCAGGAGCCCGTTTCATCGCTTCTATCTGCGGGATCTTGTGTTCAAAATAGTAGTCATGGAAATCAAGGGGGCCGAAGGTGGTCGGGTTGTCCGAATCAAGCAGGTTGTGTACCGGCTGGAATTCGCCGATGAAATCCGTCACGAACTTGTCAGGCACCAGCTCCACCGGCTCCAGCGTGTGGCTGAGGATAAACCCGTCCAGGCAATTCATCACCGGGAGCAGCACATCCCGGTCTTCCGCTATCTTCACCGCCTGGATGGCGTTGTCGTAAGCCTCTTGAGAGTTCTCTGAGAAGAGCTGTATCCACCCCGCGTCCCGCGCGCCCATCGCATCGCTGTGATCGCAGTGGATGTTGATCGGAGCGCTCAGAGCACGATTCACAAGTGCCATTACAATCGGAAGGCGCGTGGAGGCCGCGATATAGACGATCTCCCACATTAGGGCCAGACCGTTGGCCGATGTCGCCGTCATCACGCGCGCGCCCGCCGCGGAGGCGCCGACGGCCGCGCTCATCGCGCTGTGCTCGGATTCAACGAGAACAAACTCGGTCTTCACATCGCCATCGGCCACGTAGTCCGCGAACTTATGCATCAGCTCGGTCTGCGGTGTGATCGGATAAGCCGCCACCACGTCGGGATTTACCTGCCGCATGGCCTCGGCCACCGCATCGTTCCCGGTAAGCGCTATCACAACTTTGTCTTTAACGACTTTCATCACTCCTGCTCCTCTTCTTTCACCTTGCCCTCCTGCACCATCTCTATCGCCTTTATCTTCGGAGGGCAGACCTCTGCGCAGATTCCGCATCCCTTGCAGTGTTCGTAGTCGATCCCCTTGATCTTGCCATCCTTCACCGCGATGGCGGAATCCGGACAATAGATCCAACAGAGCAGGCAGTTCGTACATTTGGATTCGTCCCTGACCGGTTTGAAGGTCCGCCAGGAACCGGTCTCGAAATCCTCGGCGTTTCCCGCCTCGTCTATCCTTCCTCCGATCGCTAGTTCCTTCCAACCCTTCGCTTTCATTTTTCGCCCCTTACCTCTTCGTATGCTCGCTTCATCGCCTTCTTGTTGCCTTGAACCACAGCCTCACTGAACTTACCCTCGAACTTCTTGCCGATTATGGCGGCCATGTCATCAATATCCGCGAGATCGGTCACCTTGAGAAGAGCACCTATCATAGGGGAATTCGGGATTGGTTTCCCGATCTCATCGAGCGCTATCCCCGTTGCATCGACAGTGAAAACCCTTCCGCCGGTAAGACGCAACGTCTTGCGCATGACCTCCGGGGTCTCGGGAGAGTTCACGACAACTGTACCCCCGGATCTGAGACCCGAAGTGATGTCCGCCGTACCGATGAGGGTCGGATCGAGCACCACCACAATCTCCGGCTGGTTCACCCCGCAGTGGAGCTTGACCGGCTCGTCACTTATCCGGTTATAACCTCTGATCGGCGCGCCCATGCGCTCGGGGCCGTAATCCGGAAACCCTTGCGCATACTTGCCCTGTTCGATCAGGGACTCGGCCAGTAGAAATACCGCAGTCTTCGCCCCTTGTCCGCCCCGGCCATGCCACCGTATCTCCAACGTCTCAGCCATCGCTTCCTCCTGGATAACTATTTTATCTCACCCCGGCCCTGGATTGCCCGGGCGAGGGTCATCTCATCCGCAAAATCAAGATCGCTGCCCATCGGCACACCTCTGGCTATGGTGGTCACTCTCACCCCCAGAGACTTGACGACCCCGGCGATATAGTTGCAGGTCGTCTCCCCCTCCACGGTGGGATTGGTGGCGATTATCACCTCATCAATCCCGAGATCCGCAATCCTCCTGGCCAGCCGGTCTATGGACAGATCGTCGGGCCCTATGCCGTCCAGCGGCGAGAGCCGTCCATGCAGGACATGATAGAGACCTCTGTACTCGCCGGTTCTTTCTATCCCGAGGACGTTTCCCGGCTCCTCGACAACGCAGATCACGGACCGGTTCCTTCTTTGATCCGTACAGACCGAACAGGTTTCGCTCTCGCTGATGGCGCCGCACTCCAAACAATAGCCGACCTTGTCTTTCATCTCCACAATGGCATCCACAAGCGACCGCACCTCCTCCTCCGGAGCTTTGAGAAGGTAGAGCGCTATGCGCTGCGCGGTCCTCCTGCCGATTGTGGGCATCTTGGCAAGTTCCTGAATCAGCCTCTCGATCCGTTCGGAGCCACCTACCACTTCTCACCTCAACCCAGGAGACCCGGGGGTATGCCGATGCCGCCCGTGACCTTGGAGATCTCATTCATCATCATCTCCTGGGAACGCCGTCTCGACTCGTTAACCGCAGCGACTATGAGGTCTTCGAGCATCTCCACATCGTCTTTGTCAACGACCTCGGGATCTATCTTTATGCTTATGATCTCTTGCTTGCCGTTGGCCACTACCGTGACCATTCCCCCACCCGCAGTGGCCTCGACCGTCTTCTCCCCCATTTCGTCTTGAATCCGCTTCATCTCGTCCTGAAGCTTCTGAGCTTGCTTCATGAAGTTACCCAGACCTTTAGCCACCCGATTCACCTCCTCAGTTCGTGGGCTGCTCTCCGGCAGCCTCCTTCCTGCGCCTGATGCCGACCACCTTGCCGCCCAGGCTCTCTGCCAAGGACTTTATTACAGGATCGCTTTCGACAATCGACGCCACGTCGTCGGCTTTCGGCGATTCTTCCCGGTCCTTCCGATCGTCTGTTCTGACCGTGGTTTTCACGATCACCGAATTATTGGTAAGCTTCCGCAGCTCTTCTGTCAATATCCTGAGGTTCTGTCCCTTGAGGACCTGGCTCTGGTGGAAGGCGGTCGGCAGTTGAAGCCAGGCAACGCCCTCCAGCAGTTTCGGAGGTTGGCAGAGATCCAGAATAGAGGCAAGCGAGGCGCTTGTCTCCCTCAGGCTCTCTATGACATCATGCCACGAGCCGACGACATCGGCCGTCGGGCCGGCGGCCGGACCCGCATCCGGCCTTGGAGCGCTCTCCCGCTTCGGCCGGGCAGGCTTGCCGGCCGGCTTGCTCCTCTTGTGGGAAACCTCAGCCGGGGAACGGTCCCCGCCACCTTGCTTGAGCATCTCGATTATGTCCGAAATCCTGGCGATGGATTTCACATTGGCCATCCTGAGGATTACCGACTCCAGCAAATATCTCTGGTGGGTGGCCCGTTTGATCCTGTCTTCGGCATCCGCGATCATGGAGAGCAGGGTGAGCAGATACTGAGTGTCTATGCTCCCCGCCTGCTCGGCGATGGTCTTGCGCGTATCATCGGTAAGTCCCTGTAGTTCCCTGGTTTCCGCGTCGATCGAGTAGATCATTAGATAGCGCATCCATTCGGTAAGCGCGCCGACCAGGTCAAGCGGATCTATGCCTGTGTCGAAGGCTTCACCGGTGATCTTGAGGACATCCACATCATCTCCCCGGATCACGGCGCCGGCTATCCTCGATACGGTCTCACTGCCGCGCAGCCCCATTATCGGTCTTATGTCTTCCTCGGTTGCCGATCCCCCGCTGAAGGCCAGAACCTGTTCCAGCATGCTCTGGCCGTCCCGCATGCTCCCGTCCGCCCGTTGTGAGATCAGCCCGAGCGCACCTGTGTCGCACTTATAGCCTTCGGTCTCGCAGATCTGCCTCAGCCTTGCGGCGATGAGACCGGCGGGAATGCGACGGAAATCGAATCTCTGGCAGCGGGAGACTATGGTCTGAGGAACCTTGAGGGGTTGCGTGGTCGCGAAGACGAAGACCACGTGGGGCGGCGGCTCCTCAAGGGTCTTAAGGAGAGCGTTAAAGGCCTCCTGAGTGAGCATGTGGACCTCGTCTATTATATAGACTTTCTTCTTGCCGCCCACCGGTGCATAGCGCACGCTCTCCCTCAGATTCCTTATCTCATCTATGCCCCGGTTGGAAGCGCCGTCGATCTCCATAACGTCCATGCTGGTACCCTGGGCTATCTCGCGGCATACCGGGCACTCCCCGCAGGGCTTCACTGTGGGCCCCTCGGAGCAGTTGAGGGACTTGGCGAGAACCCGGGCCACGGTGGTCTTGCCGACCCCCCTCGGACCGGTGAAGAGATAGGCATGCGCGACACGTCCCGACTTGATCGCGTTCATCAGGGTTCTTGTGACATGCTCCTGGCCGATCACTTCATCGAAAGTAAAGGGGCGCCATTTTCTGGCGATCACCACATATCCTTCGCTTGTTTTCTCGTCCATGACGCACACCCTCGTTTCTCAAACCAGGCCGTGCACCCGTCCTCGATCTTGCTCCCCGGGTGCCTGCCGGACAGCCGGCTCCGACCAGGTTACCCTACGGCACACGAAGGGTCTCGTTTACCGCTGCTACCTTCCGGTCCTGACGGGGTTCACAAGTCTCCATTGCGCAGGACCTGGTCTTCATCACCGCTTATCCGGCCGCTTCCCCGAAAAGCCAAGACCTCAGTAGGGAATTCAACCCCGCTGTAGCGGGTTGCGGGTTACAGGGCACCGCTACCTCCCCGTCTAGCACGACCCGGATACCTTATGTTACTCGCGGAGTCCAACCTGCACGAAGCAGGCCGGTTGACATTCCAAACGGCTTTCCAGTGCCTCTCAACATACCAGCAATGAGCCGCCCGGTCAAGCTGCGAAACTCCACACGCGTCCGGTGCAGCGCCGGGGCCCTGCGCCCGACGGTGGCTGCGGCGGTTCACTCGCTGCTCAGGCTCACATTCGTCGTGACGGGAGTCACGACGCCACGAAGTGGGGATGGCCGTATCGGGGCCCAAGGCCTTACTTGTAATACTTGAGGGCTTCGGGCATCCACTTCTGGAGATCGTCTACCCGGGTTTCACTGTTGGGGTGAGTGGACAGGAATTCGGGCGGTTCCTGGTCGCCGTACTTCTGCTGCATCTTGCGCCAGAAATCCACCGCAGCCCTCGGATCGTAATCGGCCTTTGCCATGTATATGAGTCCCAGATGGTCCGCTTCGCTCTCGTGGGTCCTGCTATAGGGAAGCACGTAGAGCAGGGTCGTTCCCATACCGTAGGCGACCCTCGCCAATTCCAGCGTTTTTTCACTATGCTTGTCAAGCGCCTCATCCAGTGCAATACCGCCGAGCTGAACCATCAGCATCTGCGTCATGCGTTCCGCCCCATGCCGGGCGATGGCGTGGGCTATCTCATGGGCCATGACCGTGGCCAATTCGGCATCGGTTGATGCCAGCTGGGTGATCCCTGTATAGACCGCGACCTTACCGCCCGGGAGGCAGAAGGCATTGGCGATGCTATCCGCCTCGATCAGATTGAACTCCCATTGATAATCGGCTTTTCCGGTTACCCCCGCTATGCGCATGCCGATGGTCTTTATTCTCTCGACTTCCGCCAGGTCGTCCGAGAGATTGGATTCGGCAAGCACCTCGTCATAGCTCTGGGCACCCATTTCCAGCTCTGTCGCTTCGCTCACGAGCAAGAAGCGCTTGCGTCCTGTGAACGGCACCTTGCTGCAGGCGGCAATCGCAAGTGCGGACACGACCGCCAGGATCAGAACGGTACGGAAAAGGTCTGAATGCTTGGAGCCACACAGCATCGTCATCACCCTGTCCTTTCTATGGTCTCGGCTACCTGTGGTCTTGTTTATGTTCCCACCATGTCGGACGCTGTTCAAGAGGTTTCGGTTGCGGACCCCGCCAAAGCACAGGCGGCGGGCCCTCGGGGTCCGCCGCCTATGTGGTGGAGATGAGCGGATTCGAACCGCCGGCCTCTGCCTTGCGAAGGCAGCGCTCTCCCATCTGAGCTACATCCCCTTTTCTACTATTACCCTTCCAGGAGCGGCGACCGTCTTGAGCACCGACACATCCGAAGTCACCCGGCCGATGACATCCACGGGGCTTGCCGGCACGACTTCATCATCACCGCTCACCGGTGTCTTCCCATAGAATATACAGAATGCATGCCCGGTAGGCCAGTATCCGATATCGCCTATGCTCACGGTAGCCCGCGGGGTCTCGAGCTCGGCGTCAACCGGTATCTTGAAATAGATCTCATCACCCCAGGTCCGGCCGTTGGCTTCAAACGGCAGTGTATCCCAGACAAGCCTTGCAGTCTTGGATTCATTGAGCTCGGCATCCAGCATGATATCGCCGACCTTGATCCTGATAGGTTTCAAAGCCCCCCCGGTCTCCAATACATGCTCTATTCGATCAGCAAGGCCTTCGGGCGCGGAAGCCCGATGCTGCAGAGAATCCCGTCATCACGGGAGTGACCACGCTGCGCATGCGGCATACGGGTGGCGGAGAGAGAGGGATTCGAACCCTCGGGACGGTTGCCCGTCCACGTGATTTCCAGTCACGCCGATTAAGCCGCTCTCGCATCTCTCCGCAAGATCGTTCTGTTGTCACCGGTACCGACCAGCGTCGGGCACCGAGACCCGACGCCACACAGACTCCCGTTGTCACAGGAGTGACCACGCTACGGATACGGTATGTCGATGGCGGAGAGAGAGGGATTCGAACCCCCGGGGCAGTTGCCTGCCCAACGGTTTT
>CAZRAU010000034.1:0-27425 GCA_964598025.1 uncultured bacterium | reverse complement strand
TTCTCCGTATTTGACATCGGCCCGAGATCGCGGACCTTTTTTTCAATCAACTCCCTCGCAGGCCTGACATTGTCGATTTCGGGAGCAAAGAACTTGAAGACCAGCAGATGGAGCACCAGCACCAGAACCACCGGGATGGGAAACACAGCGTACATCCAGCCGGTGAAACCGATCGTAAGGTTGTACTTCTCCCTCAAGAGGGCTATTGCAAGCGGGTTGCGCGCCCCTCCCAACAGCGTCGCAACTCCTCCGATAACGCAACCCCAGGCCATCGACAGGAAGAGGGCTTTACCGTAATTGCTGAGACGCGGCTCAAGCTTGAGGGCCGATGCGATCTCCAAGACAATCGGGAACATAAGCGCAGCGACCGCATGGGCCGGCATCCACATGGCCATGAAGGCACAGGAGAGGATCACCCCCGACAACAGGCGTTTTGGGCTTTTCTCAAAGCGTTTGAGGAAGAACAACGCAATCCGCGCACTCAGCCCCGAACTCATCATGGCGGCGGCAAGTATGAATGCCCCGAGAATGAAGAAGACGGCGCGATTACCGAATAGTGCAAAGGCCTGGCCGGCCTCAAGGGCTCCGAAGAGAGGCAAGAGGGCGATCGCAAGCAGGCTGGTCACCGAAAGGGGCAGCGCCCCAGTCGTCCAGAGGATGAAACATATAGCGAATACCGCCAGTGCCGCCTGGCCTTCCCGGGACAGGCCCGCAGGCGCCGGGGAGAGAAGGATAATCAGGGTCACAATCACTGCGAGAACAAGAAACGGCGTCTTTACCTTGGGCATGCCTGCTTCCCTTCAAGCACCTTCGCCATGAAGACCGAGATAAACCCACCGACCGCAGTATTGACCGTGCCGGCCGCCTGCGTGAATCTCAACTCGAATCCGGATTTCAGCAGATTCTCGATCATAGTACCGATCGGCGCCGCCATCAAGCCTCGAATCGACGGACACAAGTCCGTAACCTCACGAGCAGGCATGGTATCATACCGGTAAAGTGCGGTCAACAAAGGTCCGGGACAGAGCGAAGCCAAATCGGCACATGACAGACTGGGGAGGTCTCACCCGGAGCAGGCCCGACTTAAGCAGACAGCCTGATCAGCGCACCAACACCACTTTGGTTCTTTCGCTGAGCCCGCCTGCTGTGACCTCGGCGAAATAGATCCCGCTCGGAAGGTCCCGGCCACGCGCATCGGCTGCCTCCCAATCCAGGACAGCCGTCCCGGGTGCGGCGGATACAGAGCCGACCTTGCGCCCGGTGACGTCGTAGAACGTGACCTGCTTGGGGCCACCGGCATTCTTGCCGAAGAAGATCCTCAGGTGACCTCTGCTGGGGTTGGGCAGAACCCGCCCAATCAGACCGGGACCGTCTGAGACAACATCGATTCCGGCCTGGCTCGATATGTCGCCGGTTGAACGCGGAACCAGCCTGTAGCCTGAGTGATACGGGAATGACGGATCGTACTGGGTCACCACGCCGACGATATCGATCTGGGCGGAGGGCTCGTCGCTCCCGTCGATATCGGTATCCCTGTCTATGAACATGGTGCAGGCGCCGCTCCCGTCGTCAACTGTGACGGACCCGTCCTGTCCTTGAGCCGGCCAGGTCCCCCCTGTTATCTCGGCCCCTTCCACCCGCACGAGCAGGCCCTCATACATCTCGCCGTCGGCTGCGACGCCACCGGTCGTGATGAATGCCGGCTCCGGCTCGTCGAGGCCTGTCGCCTCCACGGTGATGGCAGGACTGCCGATCCTTGTGAGTCCGAAGTAGTGGTCCACGATGCCGCTTACCGTAACGCTGTCTCCCACGGAGAGCGAGGGCGACTGCGTGCCTGTCTTAACCACGTTGACCCCGCCCGTGGCATCCTGCACGAAGACATCGTTATCTGTAGTGGAGAAGGTGCCGGTGGCTACCGTAATGATGCCCTTGACGGTCACTTGCTGGCCCAGAAGCAGAGGTTCGCCGTAAGTATCGTCTTCGTTGACTTCGCTTATCGCGTCCCAGTTCCCCGAGGTGCTTATGATCCATATCGGGCTCGACCACAGGTAATCGCCGTCGGTCTGTTGGGCCCTGATGAGATAGTAACTCTCCCCGAATAGCGGTTCGTCTTCGGGATGCCACTCACAATAGTTGGAGCCCGGACTGGCATAGTCGATCTGTATGCCGTTTCGTATGAGCTCGACCGAAATGAAATCGTTCTGGGCCCAGAGTGTGACATCGAAGTGTATGGTGTCGGCTGCCGACTCGAAGACCTCCCCCACCCAATGCCCGTCGCACTGATACAAAAGCCCCATCCGGTCGGTCTTGGGATTTACCTCCATCGCGAAGGTCCGCCTGTCCTTCAAGGCCTGCAGCACGGCTTCCTTGGTGAGCGTGTCGGCGAGTACACCGGTCAGATAGATGTCGTCTCCGCTGTTGGGATTGGGCTGATCGCCCCACATGCCCTCGTGATTGTCCTGGTTGGCCGAAACCCCTACATGCCAACCCTTGGCCAGCACTTCAAAGTACTCGGACTCGTAGCTTTCGCCCCTTTTCCCGTTTCTGATCTCGGTGAGCGACATGGCGGAATCTCCGTTCACCGAGTAGGCGAAGTGGTGGAACTGCGCGTCGGCGCCGGTGCCGCCGGCGTAATAGGGATGGTTGAATGCGCCGTAGAGAGGCTCACCGTTTATGCCATCTGTGTGGTTTACGAGCCACCAATAGGTGCCGGCCAGATTGTATCTGTAATCGTCTCCCCCATTGTCGTATTGGGGTATCAGGGAGGTTGCCTCATAGAAATTCATGTGGCCGAAGGCCCCTGTGCGGGAAGTGCTGAGACTGCCGTGCTCCTGGCCTGCGATCGCCACAAACATACCGTCCTGAGTGTACATGGAAGCATAAGCTCTCAGGTTGGAGTACTCGGCGGCCGAGAGCATATGCGTATGATCCGTGAGGGCCTGGATGTCAACCATGGCGCTGTCGCGCGCATACACGAATGCTTCCTGAGGCGTACCTATGCCGTCCGAGTATGAGCAGTGCGCATGAAGATTCCCATAGTAAACGTTGTACGCGTGTCCCTGTCCGGCAAGGCCAAGTACCAGAAGCATCAAGAAAAGCGCCTTCTTCAAGGTTTCATCTCCTATGGTTATACCGCTTACATTATACCGCATCCGCGGGCACATATCAATTCACATTGCCAGCCTTCTGATTCATCCGGGACGGTTCAGGGTGCGCCACGATAGGGGTCAAGTGGGCCGGGGAAACCGGTTGGCCACCAGGTTTGCAGCACCGTGGCTCCTGTCACCACGAATCTCGTTCTCGGCAGCGACAAGGGGCGAGCCAAGCCAACCCGTCGGGCACGGAGACCCGACGCCACAAAGGCGATCACGTAGCGTCGTGACTCCTGTCACGACGAACATCACGTCGCCGGAGGCTTCCATTGCCGCAGGAAGCGCAGCGTTACGGAGACGGGGGTTGATTGAGCCGCTTCTGCATCTCGCCGATAATTGGGTCGTTTCCATCCACAGCGACCGCACGATCGAGGTATGTCTGGGCTGCCCGGCGGTCACCGAGCTCCATGGCAGCCATGAAGCCGAGATGGAAAGCACGCATGTTATCCGGCTCGAGTTCGAGAAACCTCGTGATTCTCTGCCGGACCATGGCCCAGTCATGCTGAGCGGCAAAGCCCACGGCCGAATACCACAGGAACTCGGGCTCATCGGGATACTCACCGAGACCCTCCTCCGCCACGCGGAATGCGGCCTCCCTGTCCTGGGGCGAGCCCCGCTTGAGATAGGCGCGGGCCAAGGTCAGAAGGACCTCGGGTGCCCGAACCGAACCTTCGCGACGCAACTTCTCAAGAGCCGTGATCGCCCCCCCGACATCGCCCGTGTCAAGGCGGTCCTGGGCCATGGTGAGGTCGGCGAAACCGCCGGTGGCCTGCCTGGCCCCCAGATAGTCGATGTTGAGCAAGACCACTATGCCGACGGCGGCCGCAACGGTCACGGCGGCCTTGGCTAAGGCCCGGCTTCGCAACAGGTCAAGTACGCCCGTGACTGTCACGGAGGCCCCGATGGCAAGGAAAGGCAGCATGGGGACGCGGTAGCGTCCCGTCACAAAGAAGGCTATGATCGTAAGAGAGTATGCTACTACGAGTGCAAGCATCAACACCACGAAGTCAGCCCGGATCCTACCGGCAGATGCCTTCTCAGCCATTGCCCTTCTGCGAAGCTTCACCTGCAAGGGCAGTGACACCAGGAAGAGCCCGAATAACAGACCGAAGCCGAGAGGTATGCTCCGCAGGCTCACGTACTCCGAGCGATAGGCTTCGTAGGGCTCGTTATTGGGTAGCTCGACATTGCCCACATACGCTCCCGCCTTGCGCAGCATGAGCCGCATCCAGCCGGCCGGGTCGTCCCTGATGTAATCAAAAGCCCTCCCGAACCAGTAGTCCGAAACCTCCGAAGGCTTGAGCGGCCGTCCGGCCGCCTCCTCCGCTATGGCCTTGGTATCCTGGAAGCCGCCCCACCACGTCTGGCGTGTGCCGGGCACGACCGCTTGCATGCCGTTGGACTGCGGGTTGTTGCCGATATAGAAGTTGACTCCCCCCTGGGAAGCGACGAGCACCCAGTCGTCTCCGACCACGCGGTTACGAAGCGTAACCACGGCGGGGGGCACTACCAGCCCGGCCACAAGCAGGATGACGAACCACCGGCCCGACCTCGGCGCCTCTCGCCGGGTAAATGCGACAGCCCACCCGATCAGGAATGGGAAGAAGACCAGCATGTTGGGACGTGTAATCGAGTAGAGCCCAAAGGCAAGACCTGTTAGGGCCGCCAGCAGGCTGCTTCTCCGCTCGGCGGCCAGCAAAGCCGCGAAGATGCCTGCCAGCACAAGCAGGACCAGGAGCACCGGCAGCAGGAGCTGGGTATCGAAATAAGCCAGAACCCAATAGAGTGAGCAGAGGAGTCCAGCCAGCAAGCCGACGCGCTGCCCGAAGACCCTGGCCCCCACCGCATAGGTCAGGAGACACGAGACCGAACCCAGGCATATCTGAACGATCCGCACAGCCACCGTGCTACCACCGAAAAGCGCCAGCAGCCCGGCAAGGAAATGCGGATAAAGGGGTGCCCGGAAATACGGGGCGCCCTTGAGCTCATCGTATGGGGCGTTCCAAACACCGGTGGCCAGGCTTCTTGCCCACCCCAGATGGTACTCCTCATCCATGTAGAAGAGGTTGAAATCCGGGCGCCGGCTCGCTTCGAGCAGGTATGCACCCCGAAAAGCCAAGGCGACGAGAAAGACTATGAGTGCGAACTTCCACACGAAGCGGTAGGACACTCGGGACCGGCGGCCCCCGTAGGTAGATGTCTTGGTCCGCTTGGTCAATCGAGTCCTTTCATCGATAGGCCCGGTCCCCGCCGGTCGTCCATACTCGGTCCATTATAAGAAACCGGCTTTGGAAAAACCAGCCCAATAGATGGGAGACACTACCCGTCGGCCGCGGAGAGCCGATCAACGTCGGGCACGGAGACCCGACGCTACGCGGGGGCGGAGCGAAGCCGCTCGCGGAGCAGTGAACGTCGTGCTGAACAGCGACATAGCAGCGAGCGCAGCCAAACACCTCGGGCGCGGAGACCCGCCGAACAAAAAAGGCCCCGTCGAATGACGGGGCCTTGAACTACCTGAGTACTAACGATACAGCGCCTTGATGCTACCCCACTGGGTATTCTGAGTCGCCGATGTTCCGCCATAGTCCGGGAACAGCACATGCGCCTGATCCGGAACCGTGACGGTGAGGAAATCGATGAAATAGTCGGTCGTGCAAGGATTGATGGTCGAAGGCGAGCTATAGAGCCGCGCCTCGATCTCCAGAGCATCACCGACATTCGGCGGCGTATAGTAGAATACATAGCCCACTGGATCCCAGCCGGTGCCCGCGGTGTAGTCGGCGTTGCCGCTGGCCGACCCGGTGTAAGTACCCGGGCAATCAGGACACTGATGTGCATCCGAGTAGTGTCCCCAGATCCTCAAGGAAGGGGAGCCATTCGGTGTGGGATCATAACCATAAAAACTGGCGATCACGGAATCGCCGTCTACCAGGCCTGTGATGCAGGCGAGATACAACTGCGGCGTACCCGTGTGCGGCGACTCGGCAGCCTGAAGGTAACGGTCACCTTCGAAGGCGCCGGGGCAAACATAAGGCGTGCTCAGCGTGCAGGCCTGGCCTACTACCATACCGGTCACGTTGAGCTCGTAAGGCACGTTGGTACCGTAATGACCGAGAGTGGTACCCACGCCGTCTTCCCAGCCGTAGCTTATGGTGTACTCGGCATAAGCGGCTGAGGCGACAAAACAAAGCGCAAAAGCGATCAAGAGCAATTTCTTCATCTCCAAAAGCCTCCTCTTATGACACTAGGACCGTTCCCCTAACCAGCGCCGCGGCTCCTCCGGTCGCGCTTGTCCCTGTGCGCCGGGACAAAGGATCCCGCGACGAACCCAAAACTCGAACACTTCCGTCGCCAATCACCCCCTTCTCTATCTTGAGATAACCATCTTCTTCACGACGGAACCCCTCAGGGTCTCCATCTTCATGAAGTAAATCCCCGATGCTACCCTTCTTCCGTCGGAATTGGCGCCGCCCCAGTGAATTGCATGCTCACCGGCGGCAATCTCCTCATCAATAAGCGTCCTGACCAGCCTTCCCTGAACATCAAAGACCTTAAGCGAAGCCTTTCCGGCCATGGGTATCGCCATCTTGATATCGGCACCCGAGGTCACCGGGTTAGGGGAAATCTTGAGAGCCAGCCTGATGGGCTCGGTGCCGTCCATGACGCCGGCATCTCCCGGTTCACAGATATCCTCATCGTCCCTCGGCTCCAGCTTGTACTGCTTATAGGTGTACATCCCTATGCCCCGAACATTGACGGGATCGTTAAGCAGAGGGTCGTAATAGTACGTGCCCTCGCCACCGACCACGCACGTATCCGCGGCGGTACCGTTTGATATGTTCCACTCGCCATGGTCGTTGGCCACCTGCTTAACCGTGGCGCCGTCAGCCGCGACCAGGACGCCTTCCCAAGCTTCCGAGGCGTCAATGGACGCCGTGGTCACTTGATAAGGCTCAGGCACCGGATTTCCAATCGAGTGGAGTGCAACGGCTCCCGAGAAGTGGAGCGCAAGCTCGGTCTCCATGTAGTACTCCCAGACATCTCCGCAGACCGTGACGCTGTCACCCCGGGAGAGGGTCACGGTACCCGTTCTATCATAGACCTTTATTCCATAGTAGGCGGGACTCTCAAGTGTGCCGTGGGAATTCTGGATAAAGAAATAATCGGGGCTGTACTCGCCCGGAGCAGCGGTCACGATACCGGAGACATTGACCGCCTCGCCCGCATACGCGGATGAATCACTGCCGGCCTTGAAGTTGCCCTGGACTTCATGGATGGTCTTGGTTCCGACATAGAGGTCATAGGATCCCACGGCCGGCTTGTTGGAATCGAAGCCGCCGTCGTTCCACGCCTCAACATAGTAATCAACCGTAGTACCATCGGGGAAGGGCCCGATGTCGCCCGTATAGACGCTGTCCGGCGAGGACATCGCCGTACTGTCCCAGGTTGCCCCGTCGTCGGTGCTATAGAATACCTTGACCGATGTGATATTGTAGCTGTAATCGATGGCCGTTACACCGATCGTGATCTGATCTGCACTGGTAGGCGGTATCGGGGCATACACCAGAGTCCACAAGGACGGCGGCCCCATGATATCGGCGCTTCTCCTAGGCTCGATCATGAAGTAGTCGTAAGCATAGTTGAGCACGCCGATCACCGACGCGAGCGGGTCTCCCGCCACCGGTTCATAGGCGTAATATGCGTCGTCATCCACGATGGCCGCACCCGATCCGTCATTGATTTCCCACTCCCCATAGCCAAGATCGGGGTTGGTCACAGACACCCCGTCAACCTGGACGAGCACACCCTCATAGCGCTCGGCAAGCGTCGAAGAGGTAGCAATGGTCCCGGTAGTGACCACGGTCGGCGGCGGAACTGTCCCCGGACCGTGTTCGGTGTAGCAATCAGCAAACATGTAGAGCTCGGTCAGGCCGTAATACTCCGAGACGAAACCGGAAACCGTGACGCTGTCGCCCTCATTTGCATCCACGGAATAGGACGGGTCGAAAACATAGATGCCCGAGAAGGGTCCCTGGCCGTCCTGGATCGTGAACACTGCGTCACTATAATACACACCCCGGCTCGCGGTAACCACACCGGTGAGGTTGACCGCCTGACCTACATAGCTCGAGGTATCCCCGCCGATCGCGACATACTGCACTTGGGAGATCAAGGTCATACCGACCCTGTATCTATAGGGGTTGTCGTTGGTGGTATCAGGATACATCTTGACCAGGCCTGAGTCGTCCGCGGCCTTCACAAAGAACTCCGTGTGGGTGTCCTCGGGCTGTGCAGGAATATCCCCGGAATAAAGACTGTCGCTCGGGGCAGCGGTCATCGCCACGCTATCCCAGGCGCCTCCGTCGAAACTATAGTAGCAGTATGCCCACTGCACGCCATCGGGATCCGTTATGTAGCATGACGCCGTAACATCATCACTGGCCTCCGGTACACATGGGCTGTATTGCAGACTCCAGATGTCGGGCGGCACGTTAACGTTGTTCCTGGCACCAGGCGTAGGTACCTGGATATAGAGATCGGCAGCCGAAATGTCGGTATCGGCACTGTTGGCGTCCCGTCCGATGCCCACCCCCTCATCTCCGTCCGGGAACTGGTCAAAAGCATCGGTATCGGAGGCCCCGATACCGGTGCAATGGTCGGTGACACACCAATAAGGGTCCTTGTATTCCACCACATCTATCAGCTGGGTCCTGGAAACATCGGCAAAGAGCCATAGGGCTTCGTAGTTGTAACTGAGGCCGCCCTCGGGGCACGACCCGCCGTAATCACTGGTCCCGGGGATCAAGCGTATCTGATTATCATAGCTGTCCGGGTTCTGGCAGATCGTATTGGGCACGCGCGGATCGTCGTATTCGTAAGATGTCTGGCTTGCATCATACATCTCGAGATCAGGCAGAAAGCCGAATACTTCTTCGAATCCCACATGGTCGGTGTTGTCGACCACATCCCGGGCGATGACAAGATACCCATGGGCAGGTATCGTAGTGCCGGAGGGGAACTGATGATGGTGTTCCTGGCAGTACTCGTCAAACTCCACACCGGTGAGAACCCACCCGCCCACATCTATCGGGGAATCCGTAGTGTTATAGAGCTCGATGAACTCCGACATGTCGAAGTAGGAACTCGCATCACAGAACATCTCGTTTATGACAACATCGCCCGCGGACGCCGCGAGCAGCGACCCTGCCAGCAGAGCGCCGAGCATGAGATACAACAATACACATTTGCCTGACCTTCCAGACATCACTACCTCCTCGTTGTAAAGACACTAATCCCCGACTGTTCCAATCACGTATCCAGTATATCATATGGCTTCCGGAATTTCAACCAAATTCACCTATTATAATGCGCTTTGGGCCGGCGGTGCTGCGCGCCCTTCCTATTCTGTCAGGTCAGGCTAATGCGTTAGAGCATAATAGGTTAGTTGAAGGGTGATGCCTGTCGGACTTCGAGCGCCCGAAGTGCCCGGAGATATACGGATGTGCAGCACCGGGATCCCATCCCTGGCGGTCCGCCTTTGCGACCGGTTCTTCATGCCCTGCGCCGGTTCTGGGAGGCCGCCCCGGAGTCTCATCGGCCACGGACAGCCAACCAGCGTCGGTGATGGAGCCCAAGCGCTCCAGAAGACATTCGTTACCACAGGCGTGGCAACGCTACCAGCTCGCCACAGCGAGGCGTGGCGGGTGTATCACAGCGGATGCGGATGCGTCACCGGCCCGGGGGTCAGTGGGAGAGATCTTCCAGTGCCTTAAGCCTAGGAAGCGCCCCGGCCAGCTCCGGCGACATGAGCCGGCTGTCATCGCGCTGGAAACGCCCTTCGATCTTGGGCGCAAGTGGAGAGTGCTTCTTGACGTATGCTATGACGGCGTCTTTGACCGTGACGCCGGTGGACTCCACGTAATCAGGGCTGACCTCGGTCAGGATCTGAAGCCCGATATTGCCTTCAGCAATAAAGTCGGTGGTGGTCACACGATAGGTTGCATCCGGGTCCCACGGTTTGCCGCCCACATAAAGCTCCACGATGCGATCGAAGTCCGGCCGTGTGCGGCTGTAGACGGCCTTCACGCCCGAGATATACACACCCTGTCTCATACCTTTGATCCGCGACTCGAGCACGTACTTGAGAAAGGAACCGGTCATTTCAAAAACGGTGAGTTTGTTTTCAAACGGCACAACCTGGAATACGTCTCTAGGGGTTATGATACCCATCCCGATGTTGTCCCGGATGCCGCCGAGGTTGGTGAACGCGACATCGGCATTCACGGCCTCCCGCATGGCATCAACGACCAGGTCACCCATGGGCGATTCCCCGACTCCAACCCTGGATATGTCTATGAGGGCCCGCCCTATGGGCTCATCCATCCCCACTTCTGCGGAGTCCACCCACTCGCCGATGAACCGGCCCATTTCCTCATCCGGCCACCACTCATCTTCAAAGAGGGTGAGTAGCTCTCCCTCGGTCTCGGAGAGCTCATAACCTATGATCTGCTTGGTCTCCGGATCGACCGCGATCTCATAAAGCCCGACACCCGTGCCCCGTCCGTAGGTCTGGAGGCAGATGGTATGCGTAAGAGGGTCTTCCCAGCCGCGCTCGTAGCCGACGTGGATGTGCCCGCAGACCATCAGGTCTATGCCCTTCACATAATGAGCGAGCTCCATGGCGTTCATGCCGTATCTTATCCTCTGTTCCACGTCGGACTCGATCATCTCTCTGTATGCCGTCTCCACGTCATATGGCACGCCGAGATGGCTCACCACGAATATGAGGTCGACCTGGTCCTTTATTTCGGCGATGTACTTCTCGGTCACGGGTTTTACCTTGAGGAACTCTATTTCCTTCACATCTTCAGGGAGTGCGTAGTAGGGAGTCTCTTCGGTGACAAGACCGATCATGCCTATCTTGATGCCCGCGACTTCCTTTATTATGTAAGGCCGCATCGGCGGGGGTATCTCACCCGTCTCCGCATTGACGATATTGGCGGCCAGAACGGGGAACTCCGCCATGTTCATGATCCTGAAGGCGTTCTCGAGCCCTGCATCGAACTCGTGGTTGCCCGGCGACCACACGTCGTAACCAATACGGTTCATGAACCCCATCACGATCGATCCGCTATCATAATTTCCGACCGGGGTCCCTTGCCAGATGTCCCCGGTATCGAAAAGCAGGAAGCCCTTGCCCTCTTCCGCGGCCTTCTCTCTCATACGCTTCACCAACGTTGTAAGCGATGCGCCGCCGCCCAACTGCGGCGGAAACTCCTGGCTCATGAAGGTGGCGCCTTGGCGATCGATCCCCCCATGTATGTCGTTGGTGTGCATTATTATTATCTTTACCGGCTCGGCCCCAGCCGCGGGAAAGGCTGCGGCCAAAGCGAAAGCCACCAAGAAACCTAAACCCAGTCCGAACCTCATCCCCCTCACCTCTCTAGAAACTCCTGCCCACCGAGATCGTAGCGCCGATAAGCGTGTCCTCAACCCTATCAGAGAACTCCCGCTGCCTGGCACAGAAGGTCGTGTCATCGAAAAGCGAGAACTCACGGTACTGCCGCCATCCCATTCTCACCGCGAAATCGATGCCGAATCCGGCCACCCTCATGCCGCTCCCGACCGTGATGGCGGATTCGCTTGTCTCATCATCCGTCGGGGAGGGCTTGAAGGTGAACCCGAACCGCAGCGGCTGGCCGTTATAGAATACATGCTCCACCCCGATCGACCATTCGTATATGTCCCCGAAAGCAATACCGCCAAGTGCCTGATTCTCGGCATCACCCCACTTAACATACCTGACATTCCCCTCGATCACGGTCGCAAGCTGGTTTCGCGGCCTGTAGGTCACGCCGAAATTGTAAGAAGCCGGGTACTTCATGGTGAAACTGCCTTCGCCGTCCCCCTCCCGGGGCAGAAACCACATCAGACCTTCGCCGGCCCCTGTCTTATAGTCGCCGTCCAGCTCGGCTTCGCTTGTGAACGCGGCTGCTATCTCTATTCTGTTGTTGACTTCATATGTGAGACCCAGGCGATAACGCACCCCACCTATATTCGATGCCTCGAAAGCATCGGACGTTTCCACCACCGACCGTTCCCAGCAGTTCACCTTCAAGGTATCGATCTCGGTAAGCCTTGTCTCGATGCTATAGTCCCCCCAGAGGTAGTCGACGCTGAGACCCACCGAGACCTTATCCAACAGGGACTTCCCGACTCCCAAGGACAGCGAGCGAATGACACCTCCGCCTTCCACGAAACCCTTGGCGATTATCTTGTCGGCGGGAACCGAGGTGGTGCTTCTATCCCTTACTTCCTGGTAGAAATCGTAGTCGAAGTCGTATGCAGGAAGGTAGGCCAGTCCGAATGAGACACCGCCCAGGCTGGACAGACCACCGGTTGTCAGCGAAAGATCCCCGTCGTGGTAGGTGTTCCGGTTATGGGAGTACGTTTCATAACCGAGAAGCGCATCAAAACTGTCATGCACCGGTAGCAACCAGTCCTCTTCGGCCGCGACCAGACGATATGACGCTGAAAGCGCCGGACGACTGAATCTTGCCAGCAACGCGGGGTTGAGAGCGGCTGCCCTCGGTGTATCCTCACAGAGAAGCGAAACCTCTCCCATCCCGACACACCTGGCGGAACCCTGAAATACCTCAGAGCCGGTCCCCAGCTCCAGTGCCGTGTAGCCCCAGGCACAGCACACCCACATCAGAGTCAGCAGCACGCCTCCAGTCCCGGCTCTCCTCATTTCTGGTTACCCCCTCTTACCACATATAGTCGATTTGAATCCTGAAATACCTGTCCCGGTCCACAATGAAATCCGCATCGACATCAGCGCCGTAAGCCTGGTTATATTGCCTGACATCGAGATTGGTGACCGGAATACCTCTGTCATAGGCAGCCTTGAGCTCGATCCAGAGGTTGTCGGAGATCCGGTCCTCCGTCGAAACCCAGTAGCGCATCGAGTTCCGCTTGTCTCCTGCCACGAACTCGCTCTCTTCGAAGAACCAGACGAAGCCGTTGTAGGAAAGAGCCCCGAAACCCACTGCGAACTTGTCGGAGAAGTTGTGCTCCGCATTGAGCAGAAGCCCCCAGGAAGGCTGGTAGGCCTGGCCCACCGCCGGATGGTCTCCATCGGGGTCTATGCCGCCCACCAGGCGGGGTCTCGGCGGCCAATCGGTCCCGCCTGTAAGATACATGAACTGCACCATATCATAGCTGGACAACCTCATCTCGAGTTCCAGCCTGGTTTCATTGAGATCGTAACTGAGTGGAGTAATGCTGTTCTCCGCGTTCCTGCCCTGGAACTGCTGCCTGATCTTGAAGCGGAGCGGATAGACCAGACGTAGCTCCAGGTTCCCGACGAACCTGCTGTAGGTGGCGCCGTCGGCCACCCTCGTCCACCTGTCATATTCTATTCGCGGGATCACTTTCTCGGTAAGACGGTAACGGGAAGACAGGTAGATCCCGCGCTCAGCCTGCGGAGCAACGGCATTGTCATAGACCAGACCGTAGAGAGGGTCGGTGAGATAATACTGATCCTCCAGTATGGTCCCCTTGAATCTCTCGTAATTGGAGAACCCCCGGCAGTAGGGATTGTCGAAGTCCAGGCTGTAGTCCCGGTAAAGCGCGAGCAGGCTGAGATCGTTATACTGCGCCCAGATCGATCCCACAAAAGCCTTGGGGTCGTCGCCAATCTTGAGGAGACTCCCGTCAATGTCCATCTCCGCGTATTCGGCCTGTACACAGAAGTCCTCATATACACTCATGGCTTCCAGCCCGTACACCCGCCTGAACTTGCCCGGGCTCCTGTAGGAGCCCAGGATCTCATTGTCCACCTGCGTGACCCTGTCGAAACGGTCTATGAAAGCCCTCCCGCCCTGTGGGTCGAACAGCCTGTTGTAGCGGCTCTCATAACCGGAGACCCCTACATGCGTGCCCGGACGTATGACGTACCTGAGGTTACCGCCATAGGTTCTTTCGTGCAGCGCGTCCTTCATGGGCGGCAGGTTGTATTCCTGGAGCATATCATTGTCGATCGTCGGATTAAGGAAGATATAGGCGGCTGCACTTCCGTCTTCATTCAGAACAACATCCTTGTCGTCGTCCGAGTAGAAGCCTATACCCATGAAGCGACTCCATCTGGCCTGCACGGCCAAACCCGAGAGCTTGTACTCCTCGGTCCGCGATATGTCGCCGTGAATACCGTAGTAGCGGGTATCCCAGGAATAGCCGGACTTACGCGCCTTGAAGGATTCGGTGTTTTCCATCACTAGGCCCTGCCCGAAACCCACAAGGTAGTCGCCTATGTAGATCTTGTCGATACTGACCGGGCCGGCCTTTATACCCTCTATTCCTGCGAATCCCTTGGCATGCTCCCAGGCGTTTTCCTCCCCACCGTATCTCCAGGTCACCAGGCCGCCGCGCAGCGTGACATTATCGGCAAGATAGTACTTGAGAGAGAGCTTCTGAAGAACCTCAGGTCTGGTCTCGTCAAGGTTCAGCCTGTCATACCAGGAATCATACACACCCTGGGCGCTGAAGAGATCCTCTCTCAAGAGGTCGTTCACATCGCTGTCCAGGGATTGGCTCTTCATGCGCATCTGATACCACCCGTGGAGGTCTCCCTTATGTTCGGTGTCTTCATAGGTGACGAGCGACCGGGCATTCATATAGCCCCACCCGGAGAGTTTGGGTGTGTACCTTAAGTCCCTGCTTGCTCTGTAGCTGCCGATGGCATCACGGTGATTGAAGATCGCCACGGCATCCACAGGCGATACATTCTGAAGATTCATCAGCTCATAGAGACCGGCGGTGTTTATGTTGGGGGGATCTTTGGCGATATCTATCCAGAGGTCGATCAGGGCCTCGTTGCTCCCTTCGGAGGATCCCCAGGACCGGATCGAACGCTGGGCTACGCTCATTCTCTCAGCGAAGAAGTCCCGGGCCACCGGCTCGATCCTGACCAGAGGTTTAAGCGCCGCAAGATCCTTGGCGTCGATTCCCTCTATCTTCATCAGATCGTAGACGCTTTCGAAGTAGGCCCGGTATTCCCTGTATTCGAATATCGCACGGGCGTCTTCCGGTGGGATGGGAAGCTGCATGATCTCTTCGAGGCTCGCCGAGTTAAGGTCGATCGGGAACTCCGCCGCACCAACCATACCGGCCAGAACCACCACGGCAGCAAGAACAAACAGCGTGTTTCTCATAGCATGCGCCTTCTCAGAACCTTGCACCTATAGCCACATGATGAGTGCCCGGCAACACCGAGTGGCTGGAATATGAATAGTCTATCTCAAGCGGCTCGACGCCGGCCGTGATCCCGCCAGTAAGCGAGTTGGGATTGGTCTGGAGGCCGACTCTGAAACCGAGGAACTCGGTCACCGCGAACTGCATGCCCATATGGATCTCGGTCTTCTCGCCCCTGAGGCTTCTTATGTCCAGTTCCGTGACGACCCCGTAGTAGGGCTCGTAGGCCACGCCCGCACTGATCCACTGCGGAAGGGGTTCTCCGGCGCCCTTGCCTACGGACGGCTCGTTAATGTTCTTTACGAGAAAGCCCAGCCGTGTGCGTTGCCTGAGGATACCTAGGAAACCCAGGTCCACACCCAGGGTGGTCTCTTCACCCAGATCCATCGTACCCGTCGAGCCGAACTCCAGCGAGTAGAGATTGAAGGTCCCTCCCAGATAGAGCTCGGAGTGGATGTCCTTCATGAGGCAAAGCCCGTAAGCCAGGCTCAGCGTGGACTCCCCCAGGAGCTTCTTGTCCTTGTACTCGACACCGAAGTCGCGATAGCTCAGCCCGATGGCGTGGTTTGATCCGACCGGGATGCTGAAAGCCAGAAAGGTCAGCGATTCGAAATCCTGAGAGTTGGGTTTGAGATAGGAGGCATACACATCAGGCGAGCCTACCAGAGCCAGGGCGCTGGGGTTGTAAAACATGGCCGTAGCGTCATCTACGCTTGCCACCCAGGCTCCGCCCATACCCCTGGCCTTGCTGCTCACGTCCATGGAGTCGAAGACATAGGCAACAGACACTCCGGCGAGCAACACCAGAGAAGCCAGCCATAATACAATCCATTTTACTCGCACCTGATTATCCTCCTACTCAAGCTCCCTTCCCACCACGATAGGAGCGCTGTCGGTCATCCTCCTGCTGGTACCTACCGCCACACATTCCAGATAGCATATGTAGAGCCCGGAAGGCACACTGTCTCCCCAGCGATCCCTGCCATCCCAGTAGACCGTCACGGTACCGACGCTGCTCCCGTCGTATAGTGTCACGATCTCTCTGCCGCCGGCATCGAATATCCTCAGGACCACACCACTCAACTTGGGGCCGCCGAAGGTTATCGGAAAGGCGTCCTCGCCGCAGGAAGGGCAAAACACCCTGGCGTCAACGTCGAGGTCCACCTTCGAGGGGAAGGCGCCTTCTATAACTTCAATGTCGCTCACATACCGGGGAACCAGCTCATAGCCTTCCAGGAAAGGCGCCGTGTAATCATACTGCAGCACGACGCCACGGACTCTAACGTACATCCCGAGCTCGTACTTCGTGAAGTCTATGGGTGTGTAATTCTGATATACCTGGATCCCGCCCGAGCCGTCATCGATATAGAAACTGGCCACCGAATCCGCCCGGACTACCGCACCCTCGGTCTCGACCAACCTGCCTTCATGGATTTCGCGGCTCACCTCCGCGGTGCGTAGCACCAGGGGTTCAGGCTCCGGATAACCCCGGCTCAGAATCTTGAATCCCGTGGCCGCATCTGCAAAAATCTCCGTAGTCGCACCGGCCCCGCTGCCCGACACGTAGTCCGTGACCTCGCCGGTGACAGCGACGAAATCCCCGATCCGGGGTCTGGGCTGGGGAACATCGTAGGAGAATACGTTGACCCCACACCCGTCAAGTCCCTGAATATAGATGGATGAATAATCCGACTGAAACACACCGGGGGGCACAGTTATGAAGCCTGACGCACAGACCACCTCTCCCCCGAAGGGAGAGAACCCCTGAGCGTCATAGCCCTGTATTTCGCAGAGTGCCGGACACGCCGTCAGATTCAAGACGAACTCAAGACTGGTGTCCCCGAGGGCCCGGCCCGGCGTGCTCAATACACCTGAGACCTCGACCGACAGCTCAGCGCCTTCAAGATCATGGAAAAGCACCAGCACGCTCTCTCCGGAAATCGATCCACGCGCAGTCCTGGCAGGGGTGGCGCCCGCAGGGGGCGTACTGGATACATGGTAGTTGGCCGGGTTCTCCAGTGTACCCTTATCCATGGGTTCACTGAAAAAAACCTCTACAGTCCGCCCATCATGGGATTTGACCTGTGTGACTACCGGCAGTGCGTATTCGGTGACATTCGGCGCACCGGGGGTAGGGGCGGCGCTCAAGACCTCGTAGGGACAGCATGGGTCGAAATCACCGCCGAGCAGTGAGTAGCCCACCGGCGGTATGTATGGGAATGCATCATCCCCGTCTCCAAAACCGGCGCAGAGATCGGTGGTGCACGCGGTCCGATCTGCATACTCGATGTAGTCCACCAGGTCGGTAAGCGAGTCATCACGCCACAATGAAATCAGCTCATAGGCTTTGACCGAGCCACAGAGCCCCCCGTCGCCCTGTACCCGCCCCAGCGGGCTTATCGCTGCCTCGATGGGCGGCTGCTCGGTCGGCGGGGCCAGCGCGAACCTCGCCTCGAATCCCGACAGGGAGGCAACCAGAACCAGGTAGCCATCCGGCGGAATAGTGTCGGTGGCTCCGAACACGTGCTTAACAGCCTGATCGCAGAAGGTAACAGGCCGCTGCTCGCAGAGCGCGAAACCCTGGAGGCGGGCGGTAGCGGCGCCCCTGTTATGGAGCTCGATAAACGAGTTGAGCTCAGCCGTGGTGCCGTCGTGGGGATAGACCTCGCTCACGACGACATCGGGCTTGGGATAGCGGGCCTTAAGAACAGGTGGGGCATCGATCTCGGCGAAGTCGCTTCCGTCCACCGAAGTGAAGACGGCAACCCTGGAGTCAACACGAACGTCCGGCGGGTAGATGTCCTTGAAAACCACGGTGCCGTAAGAGGCGTCCGCGTCCACTATGGCGGCGCCCTCGACGGTGACACCGGATGCCGTCACCTGGTAGCCGGCGCCGGAGAGCCCGGGACCGGCCAGATCGACGTTCCCCGCAGCGGCCTCCCAGGTCCAACCGTCCGCAAGCGGCAAGTCTATGATGAAATCGGTTATGGTGTCGACTGAGTTGCCGCCTGTGGTGACCTCTAGATCGAAAGAACCGGTACCGGTTTCCACCAGGGAGGGGGACAGCACGGCGGTTCCGCTCCCGTTTCCCCTCGGAGAAAAATCTCCGTACCTCGAACGAGGCCAGACTATGTAGCCCTGAAGGAAAGGAAAGCGCGTGTCGTCCTGTATGACAATGCCAACCACAATGGTGGGCCGCTTTGGCGGCTGTGTTCCATCGATATCAGTATCCATGTCTATTCTGAATGACAAGACACCGGTGGGATCGACCGCGGAAATCGTCTTGTTCACGCCCGCCGCCGGCCACCCGGCCGGGTCGAAGTCCACGGCTTCCAGTCTAACCAGTTTGCCTTCGTAGAGCTCAAACGGCGGGACGGGCTTCTCATTGAGATCCGCCGCGGTGACAACCAGAGGCGCAGGAACGCTCCCCCGGCCCACCACCTGGATATCCTTGTCGGCCTGAACCCTGAACAGGGTGTTTCCCCGCAGCTGGTCCAATGAGCCCGTGACGATTACGCTGTCCCCGACCTCCAACCGCAGACCGGCTGCCCCGGTCCTGAACACGTTGATGCCTGCCGTCTTGTCCTGAATATAGACATCCAGATCGCCGGTGTTGAACGTACCGCTGCCCACAGTGACCACACCGGCCACTGTGAAGACCTTGCCCAGAAGGTCCAGCCTTATCTCGCCGTTGGCATCAATCGCCTTGATCTCTTCGATGGGTACGACTTCGGCATAGGCACACGTATAGACCATAAGTAGGAGCAGCGCTATGCAGGTCGAACGAATCACTTGAGCCTCCTACCTATCACGATGGGCGCCATGGTCTGTGAGTCCTCACCGGCGCCCGGCCCGGTCGCGGTCACCACCACATGGTAGAGCCCTACCGGCAGCCGTTCGTTAAGCTCGTTCCGGCCGTCCCACTCATAGACCTTCGTACCGCAGAGGATGTAATAGTCACTCAAGGTGGCGACTTCCCGTCCATAGCCGTCATATATCCTCAGCTGCACTCGTGCCGCATGCGGCCCGTTGTATCTTATCCTGACCCGGCTGTCCGCCCCCGGACACTCGGGGCAAAAGATGGCGACCTCCTCATCGTTTTCATCCAGTATTTCAAGAACCGCCACGCTTGTTACGGTATCGGGTATGCACCGGGGCACCAGAAGGTCATCGTATGGCGGGCCCGACCCCCTGGGCCAGATCTGGTAATCGCTGAGATAGGGCATGCTCGGATCATACTGGTTGACTATGCCCGTGATTGTGACCTCATCACCCCAGCCGAGGCTTTGCCAGGTGGAATCCCCATGGAATACCTCAGCGAAATCATAGACCTCTATTCGGCCGGACCCGTCATCGAGCGTGACGCGGTCCGGGGGTTCCTTGCCGACCACGCTGCCGGTCACTCTCACGAGCTTGCCCTCGTGCTCTTCCCTTCCCACCTCGCCCGTGGTCATCACAACCGGCTCGACATAGGCGCTATCGGTCCTGCGGATATTGGCGAGCCCGCCCTCGCTGAATACCAACTCCGTCGTGGCCCCGCTGGTGCCCACATACTCCTGGACGTCACCGGTTACGGTGACGGTATCCCCCAACCCGAGGTTGCCCACAGCTTGCCCGAAGGCGAATACGTTTATGCCGCAGCCGTCACTGCCCAGACCTCGCAGATACATCGATGTCTGGGAGGGCACGAAGATGCCAGCCGGAACCGTTATCACCCCGGTCACGGTCACCGTCATGCCGTTGTACGGAGAGAACCCGGTCGATGGCTCATACTGCTGAACTTCACATACGTCAAGCGCCAGGGCTTCGCAGGCGAGAAGTGGCAAAAGCAGCAGAACCGACGCAATCTTCATCTACGGTTGGTCTCCTTAGTGCCGTTTATCCTAACCCTTGAGAAGGTCTCCGTCAACCATACTATTCAAACACCGGCCTGCCGGGCTCATAACGTTGCCGTGACTGCGGCAGCGAATGCCTTCTGTGGCGTCGGGTTTCCATGCCCGACGGGTTTGGCTTCGCTCACTGTCCGCGTAGGCAGCCACCCATCACCTATCCTCTCCGAGTCCCAGCTTCTCCTGGAGCCGCTTGAGCCTTCCGATCTCCGCGTTGGCCTTGTCGGCGGCTTTGTCAAGGGCTTCCTGGATGTCAGCATCACTCCTAAGGACGGCCTCGATTGCACGCTCGCCCAGGTACCGCCGCCCGGCGTACCAGCCTGCAATCTTGGGCTCGAAACTTGCGTATTCCAGCTGGGAGAAGGCGTCCCTGAGGCCGGGGTATTGCTCGAATTGCTCTGCGAGCACCTCGGTCTCGAAAGCGCTCCTCCTTATGGGCACATAGCCGGTCCCCGCGGCCCATCTGGCCGTCTGCTCGGTATCGGTGAACCACTTTATGAAGGTCCAGGCTGCGGCCTGCTCGCGAGGGCTGGCCTTGGCGAACATCACCACATTGGTTCCCGCTATCGTCACACCCGGCATCTTGCCTGCCGGAAGCGGAGCGATCCCGAGGTCGAAATCGTACTTTCCCTTGATGAAGGCCAGGGAAACCGTCGAGCCTTCCATCATGCCCACCTTGCTCGCCAGGAAATCATTCTGATATTCGTAGCCCGAAGCGATGAATCCCACGTCGCCTGCGAGGAGCTCCTTCATGAAAGCCAAGGCCTCAACGCCCTCCCGGCCGTTAAAGGCGACCCGCTGGCCGGTGGAATCCAGAAAACTGCCGCCGTTTTGAAGCAGCAGATTGCTGAACATCCAGACGTTGACCTGGCCGGCGGTGCCCCAGATATCCGGGTGGCCGTCACCGTCAGTGTCCCTGACGATCTGTCGCGAGAAACCCAGATACTCCTCCCAGGTCCTGGGCGGGTGCTCCGGATCGAGGCCCGATCGTGCGAAGAGATCCTTATTATAGAAGAGGGTCCGCACGCTCTTGTTGAAGGGAAACGACCACACCACGTCATCCCAGGTGTTGTTCTCAAGGAAGACCGGGAGTATGTCATCGAGACTCTCCCGGCTCAGCCCCTCGGGCCCATCGAAGAAGTTCTGGATCGGGATGATGCTCCCGCCAAGAACCAGCTCGATCGTCCAGTTCTCGTAAGCCTGGGCGATTACCGGGGGCTTGCCGGCGGCCACGGCCGCCATTATCTTCTGGCTGAGGGCGGTATACTGACCCATCGAAACCGACACGATCTCGATGTCCGGATGGGTCTCGTTGAATTCATCGATGAGGCTTGTAAGCACCCTGCCCAGCGGTCCTCCCATGGCATGCCAGAAGGTTACCTTGACCACGCCGCCCACATCCTCTCCTCCACCGCACGTGGTAAACGCCAGCAGACAGCAGATGAAGAGAAACCTCAACAGCCGACCCATCTCCCTATGTTTAGCCTTTGATTCCACTCTTCGCATAACTCTCGATGATATTCCTCTGGGCTATGAAATAGACAACCACTATCGGCGCCACACAGAAAGTGGCCGCAGCCATCATCAGGCCGTATTCGGTCCCCTGTTCCTGCGCGAAATAGGAGAGCCCCACCTGAATGGGTCTCAGCTTGTCGCTGTTGGTCATGATGAGGGGCCATATAAATGTGTTCCACGATCCCAGGAGGGAAAAGAGTCCGATCGTAATGAGCGTGGGCTTCGAGAGCGGGACCAGCACTCTCCAGAGGAAGCCCATACGGCTGCAGCCGTCGATCACGGCCGCATCATAGTAATCGTTGGGTATGGTCCGGAACTGCTGCCGAAGCAGGAAGATGCTGAAGATCTGGGCCAGCCAGGGCACAATAAGGGCCATATAGGTGTCCACCCAACCCAACACGGATAGAATGATAAAGGACGGCACAAGGTAGACGGCCTGCGGCACTATCATCATGCTCAGGAAGAATATGAAGATGGTCTCGCGGCCCCAGAAATCGAACTTGGCGAAGGCGTAAGCGGCCAGGCAGGACGTGAGCAGCACGCCGACGACGGTGCAGCCGGCAATGATCACCGTGTTGAGGAAGTAACGCGGGAAAGGCACCTCGTTCCAGGCCTCGACGTAATTGGTGAGCACTACCTCATCCGGTATCCATGTTGGGCGAAGGCTGAAGAAATCTGGAGGTATGAAGGTCGCCTGGGGGGTCTTGAGCGACGTAGAGACCATCCAGAGAAAGGGGATTACCATGGTGAGCGCTCCCGCTATCAGGATGACATGAATGGGTACTTTTCTCAAGAATCGCAAGCCGCTCTCCTAGTAATAGTGCACTCGCTTCTCAATCACCCTGCGCTGGATAAGCGTGAGCCCCAGTACAATCGCAAAAAGCACGAGAGCCACGCAGCTGGCGTATCCCATGTCGCCGCCGGACTCAAAACCCTTCTCGAAGATGTAGTAGACCAGCACCTTGGTTGTCCCGAGCGGCCCTCCCACCGGAGATCCCGTCATCAGATACACCAGGGTAAACACCTGGAAAGATACAATGGTGGTCATGATGACCACATAGAACGTGGTCGGGGATATGAGCGGCCAGGTTATCTTCCAGAAGGTCTGGGTCCGGCCGGCCCCGTCGATCTTGGCCGCTTCGTAGTATTCCCTGGGGATATTCTGCAGCCCCGCCAGGAAAATGATTATGTTATAGCCCAGACCCCGCCAGAGATTGGTAAGGATTATCGCGACCAGCGCCAGGCTGGGCCCGGCCATCCAGGAGGGAATCGAAAGGCCGACCCTGCCTGCGGCCAGGGAAAACACGCCTGCCGGTTCCTCCAGCCACATCATGGGATTCATCCCCAGGGCATCCACGAAAGAGTTCAGGAGGCCCAGGCGCGGGTGGAAGATCCACTTCCACACGATGGCGACTGCCACCATCGAGGTCACCACCGGCAGGAAGTAGATCGTCCGATATAGTCCCAGAGCCTTTATCTTCTGATTGAGCAGGATTGCAATGAAGAGCGAGGCAAAGAGGCTCACGGGCACGGTTCCTATAACAAAGTAGGTAGTGTTAAGGAGCGAGTTCCAGAACTCGCTGTCGGATAGAAGCATGGCATACTGGGCCGCTCCCGCGAAACCGACGATCTTGCCCATCATGACATAGAAGAAGCTGACGCCGAAGGCCGCGATGATGGGGATAACCCGGAAGACGATTATTATGACTGCGGCAGGGGCAATGTAGGCCAAACCGGTGAGCAGCATCCTGAGCTTCTTGGACTTGCCGCCGGTTTCGATTAGGAGACCCTCGTCTTTAGCCATGTTTGGAAGTCGCGCCGATCTCGCCTATTGCTTCCAGGACCAAACCGTGAAGGTCGTGCCATCGGTGCTCACGGACAGATTCCCATCCAGTGCGTCATCATATCGTCCGGGATTCCGGTAGGCGTGGTCGGAAGCGTAGTAATCAATACCTCTTCCCAGCAGGCTGTTCAGAACCGTCTGGCTGAACACCCCTGGATTCTCCGCCATAGAATTCGGGATAAGACCGATCCTGGGTGTGGTGAACTCCAGAAACTTCGCACTCGTTGAACTGTAACTGCCGTGGTGACCCACCTTGAGAACGTCACAGTCAAGGGCCAGTCCATAGGCCTTTATCATCAGATGTTCGGTGAATTCCTCCGCGTCCGCAGCCAGCAGGATATCCACGTCCCCGAAGGTGATCATAAGCACCACAGAGTCGTTGTTCGTGAGCCCCCCCTCATCACCTTGATTGTCGGCGATCTCGGGAGGGACGAGACGCCCGGACCCCGCAGCCAATACCCTTACCTCTATGCCGTGTTCCGGGTCCCAATCCAGGAACTCACAATCGGAGCTGGTCTGCCCCGCCCTGAGGCTGTCCCTCGGGATACTGAGTTCGTCCAGCCGGTCCTCCAGCGTGCCGCTGGTCCCGAAACTGATCTTCCACACGTCCGAATAGGACTCCGCCGCGGCCAGGAATGTGGTGACCCGATAGAAACCCAGCAGATCTATGAAACCGCCATAGTGGTCGGCATGGGCGTGGGTGGCGATCATGTAGTCGATGTCGGATTTCTGGTTGACGCCGCGGGCGCCCAGAAAGGAGAACACGTCGAGATCGTGCCCGTCATCGGACAAACTGCCGTAGCCCGCGTCCACCAATACATTGGTCCCGTTCGGGAACTCGAGGAAGTGGCAGTCGCCCCAGCCGACATCCACCATGGTATAGACAAGTTCATCGGTCTCGGGGACCTCGTCGATGTCGAAGACCATCTCGTCGGACGTGGAAGCATTGCCGGCGCGGTCGGTGGCGACTATGCGAAAGTAGTACCGGCCGGGCCCCACGTCGAGGATATCGACATAGTGCTCCCTGCCGCCGTCTCCGACATTGTAGCCGTAATGATTATAGGTGCCCTGCCTGGCGCCATAGAGCAAAACGCAGTCGCAGGCCTCATCGGTCGTCCACGCTACGCGACCGTCGCTTTCAGCCGCGTTTGATAGAACGGGCGGGGAGGTATCGACTTCGAAGACCGAATTGTCCTTATCCGCACAGCCGGTGAGAACCATCAGGCCGGCCAAAGTCATAAGCCCAAGATACCGGAATTTCGGCACAAACCGCATCATCAATCCCCCTCTCCTCGGAGTCATCCTCTTGACTATGGGTCAATCTCTGAGCAAAATCAATTGAAAAATTGGCTCGAATCGGTGAAGGTTGCCAGAGCTATGATGTATAGACGATTTCACTTGGCGGCCGCCGCTGGGATCGCGCTGCTGACATGCGGATGCCATTCCGCATGCTTCCAGACGGCCGAGATAAGAAACGGGGTCGATGCCACCATAGGCATCACCCGTGTCCAGGGCGCCGAGGACGCCGAGGTTTCCGACTACTCCATCTTCGTGAGGGGCGAATTCGGGAGATCGGCCCGCCCCGACCGCTTCGGGTACGGCCTCGGCCTCACGTTCATTTCCCCTTTCCAGAGCAGGGGCCGCAGCATCATGGGCGGAGGCGAGCCCGAGTCCGGGAGCTTCCCCAACGAATGGGCCGGCGTCCTGCCTGAGTTCAGGCTACAGATGCCGCTGGGGCTGCCGGTGGACATGACCCTGGATGCCCGCTTTATGGCCGTATCGCCGGAGAGGATTGGAATCCTGGCAAGCAGGAAGATCTTGGGCGGGCTCACCGCCTACGGGAGTTATTTCCTGAATATCGATATCGGCCAGCTCGCCGTAGGCGGGGGCGAGGTCAGGCTGACCGACACCGCGTCGCTTCTGGCGGAGTATTCGATATGGCTCTCGGATCACGGCTATCCTAACGATTACGTGGCCGGAAGGCGAAGGCGACCCTATTCCATCGGACTCGCGCTCTCCTATCATCTCCCGCGCATGCAGGAGCCCTATGACTCCCGCCCCTACGCCATGGCCACCCGGGGTGGGGAGGCGCCGAAGTGATGCCTCGATTCCGGATCGCGGAGGTAACACCCGAATACAGGGAGTGGGCGACAGATCTCATCCGGGATCATTGGGGGGGGCCGGTCATAGTCACGCGCGGCAGGATCCACGACACTTCCGCACTCCCGGGTTTCCTGGCGGTGGCGCTGGATGAACCGGCCGGCCTGGTAACCTACCGTATCGATGGGGACCAGTGTGAGATGGTGACTCTGGACAGTCTCATGGAGGGCATCGGCATCGGCTCGGCCCTGGTTCGTGCAGTGGCCCGGAAGGCCGGAGAGCGGGGCTGCCGGCGCCTCTGGTTGATCACGACCAACGATAACCTGGATGCTATCCACTTCTATCAGAAACGTGGCTTCCACTTGGTCGCCGTCCACAGGAATGCCCTTGAGGGGACGCGGCGGATAAAACCCGGCCTGCCTATGATCGGTATCGACGGCATCCCCTTGAGAGACGAGATCGAGATGGAGATCCTGCTGTAGTTTGACTTGGGCCCGCGTCTGCGGTAAGATGCCTTCAAGCCGACTATTGTGAGGGAGGTCGATATGATCGTAGGAAAGGAAAAGAACGTAGAGCCCGCCGAGGTCAATGAAAAGGACATCGAGGGCGTGAGCATGAAAGTCGTAATATCCTCCGAGGACGGTGCTCCCAACTTCGTCATGCGCGTATTCGATATTCAGCCGGGGGGCCACACCGCTTACCACACCCATGCCTGGGAACATGAGGTCTACGTGCTGGAAGGCAAAGGGATGGTACGCCAAGACAAACGAGAGTATACCCTGGAGAAGGGGTCCTTCGTTCTGGTGCCACCCGAGGAGGAGCACAGCTTCTCCAATACCGGGGACGGCCTCTTCAGATTCATCTGTGTTGTCCCTATAGTGCGCTGACGAGCCGGAACAATGAATCTATCAAGACTGGTAACTTCAGAACGTATCGTCGACCTCAAGGCCACGACCAAGAATGATGCCCTCAGGGAGCTCTTCAGGGTAATAGAGCAAGCCCCGGAGATAACCGACAGCAAGAAGTTCGAGACCTCCATCATCGAGCGGGAGAACATCCTGACCACAGGCATCGGCTTCGAGCTCGCCGTCCCCCACGTGAAGATCCCCTCGGTCAGCAATTTCGTGATGGCACTGGGAAGGAACCCCGCTGGCATCGACTTCGACTCGCTGGATGGGAGACCGGTCAAGATCGTGATAATGATCGGCTCGTCGGACAGGCAACGGGATGAGTTCCTGAAGGTACTGGCGGGAGTCGTGCTGCTCTTCAAGGAGGAAGCCTTCCGCAAGAAGGTCCTCAAAGCCAAGGGAGCCGGTGAAGTGCTAGCTCTCCTCAGAGCCGGGTAGACCCCAGACCGCGCAACCGCGTCCATAGTGTTGCCGCTACTGGGCCGGCGGATGTGTTGCCTGGCGTCGGGCATGGAAACCCGACGCTACATAGGTACGCCGCAGCAGAATAGTCGTAGCGTTGCCGCTCCCGTGGCGACGAACGCAGCAGACGCGTGCTTCCGACGAACCCCTGCATTCCAGGCGCGGCAGAAGTACTCGGATGCAAGGCTTGCGAAGTCACGAGAAACGAGGCGTACTCTCTCGTACGCCGCAGTTGCGAGGGGCGAGCATAACGCAGCAGACGCGTGCTTCCGACGAACCCCTGCATTCCAGGCGCGGCAGAAGT
>CAZRAU010000033.1:6655-27496 GCA_964598025.1 uncultured bacterium | reverse complement strand
TTACCCCCACCACGTTTCCGGCCAGCAATCTGAGCGGGAACAGGTTCTCCGGAGTGGCGGTCGAGAACATAGTCCAGACGCCCTACAGAACGATTACCGCTGATATCCGGGTGGGTCTCCCTAAGCAAGGCAAGACCTATGCCTTCCCCAATCCATACAGCCTCAAGGAGGCATCCCCCATCAGAATCGTGTTCCTGCCAGATCCCGGGCCGGACACACCTTACAGCTTCAGCGTCAGGATCTTCGACCTGGAGGGGAACCTGGTCAGAACCCTCGATTCCGGCGATGAGACGAGTGGTGACGGCACGGCACTCTGGGACGCAAGGGACGAAGCTGGAAACAGGATCGGACCTGGATTATACTTCTATTCCGTCGACTCGTCGGGCCAGCAGTCGACAGGGACCATAGGCATCAAGAAATAGGCCTGCAATCCGGAAGGAGTGTCTACTTATGGAAAAACAACCGCCTCAGCAAGTGAAGGTGGAGCTGACCGAGCCCGCAGCGGAGGGCACCTATTCCAATTGGGTGATGATCACATACGGGTCCTCGGAATTCATAATCGACTTCGGCCGCTTCCTGCCCGGCCTGTCCAAGACCAAGGTATACTCCAGGATCATAATGACCCCGCAGCATATCAAGCATCTTCTCAGGGCACTGGAGAACAACGTCTCGAGTTTCGAGAAGAAGTTCGGCGAGATAAAGTCGCTGGGGGACCAGGAGAAGACAAAGGGTATAGGCTTCTAAGCCCGGGCTAGCCCGGGCCGGTCTTCCATCTTCTGTGGGCCCATAGCCAGTGGTCCGGATGCCTCCTGACATATGCCTCTATGGAAGCCGTATATGCCTGGGTCAGCCTTCGCACGGACTCCGTTGCCTTCATAGACCGATCGACATGGATAGGTTCTTCGATCACGATGCGGTGGCGGGTCAGGCCCGTTCTTATCATGAAACCGGTGATCAACGGAGCTCCTGTGAGGAGCGCCAGGCGGGCGGCACCGGCATGCGTAGAGGCAGGTTCTCCCAGGAAGTCCACGAAAACGCCGGACCGGCCTGCATCCTGATCGGAGAGCATGGCGATGAACCTGTTGTCCCTCAGAACCCGCGCAGTCTGCAGAAGTGAAGTCGGTTCAATGACACGTATTCCGCATTCACCCCTCAGCCGGTTCATCAGACTCTGGACCAACCGGTTTCTCTGCACCCCCACTACGAACGTGAGTGGATAACCCAACTGCACAAGCGCACAACCCATGAGCTCCCAGCTCCCGAAGTGTCCCGTCACCAGGACCCCACCCTTCCCTTTCTCCAACGCCCTGTCAAGATGGGTGAGCCCTTCCATCCGGATATGGCTCCGGATATAAGGCACATCGATGCAGGCGATCCGCGCGAACTCGGCGATCGCCCTGCCGAAGTTCACATATGCTCTTCGCCCAAGGGTGACCGCGCCGGGCCCGGTGCGATCACAATCGAAATGGGTTCTGAGGTTGGCAACGGTCACTCGCCTCCGGATGCGCAGAAGGTCGAAAGCGATTCTGCCCAGAATGTCTCCGAGCCAAACCGCCATCCAGTCCGGCATGAGACGGACCGCTCTCACGAAGAAGATCACACCAAGGTATTCCAGCCTATCCTGGAACGTCGGTGGTTTCATGCGATCAATCTTGCCAATCTGCTCATTCCTGCCTGAACGGCCCCGACGGGACACGCCTCATGGCAACACAAACAGGACGTGCAAAGCCGATGATCGATAACCGCCTTCTTCCGGTGCATTTCGATGGCCCGCGCCGCACACACGTTACGGCATTCGCCGCACCCTGTGCAGATCTCCACCCTGATAACAGGTTTGACCCAGACCAGCCTCGAAAGCAACCGGCCCACAAAACCCGGAATCAGACAGAACTTCCAGTTGCCGGGGACTATGAAGTCGGCCGCTGCGACCTCCTCGGGCCTCAGGCATGGGAAGACTATCCGTTCGAGCGAGCCTTCACCGAGACCGCGGCGATGAGCTTCCGCAGTTGTCGGGACCCTGAGCGGGTCTATGCCGGCGATTCTGCCAAGCACGGTATCCAGTGCCACGCAGTCCGTGCTTGCCGCGACGAAACCCAGCTTCCGCAACCTTCCCGAGGACGGCCCATTGCCGTCCATCGCAATGACAGCGTCGGCGAGAGATACCCATGGCGGCACCAGAGACAGTATGTCCACCAGTGCCCGGCTCATGGAAACCGGCCGCGGATGGGCAAGATGCAGGGCGGATTTCCGAAAGCCGGGGACACAGCCGAACATGTTCTTGATCGCACCTGTAAGCAGGGTTAGAACGTGCGTCTTGAACTTGGCCAGATTCACAATGTAATCGGCGTCCTCGACCGCCCTGGAGATCTGGTATACCCTATCCCCCACGGAACGGGTCACCCAGCCTCCTGCCTCGAAGTTCACCAGGGGGACTCTCTTCGACTCACAGAGATCCAGCATCCCGGACTTCTCCCATACTCTTCGCACGCCTCTGACAGCACCTGCAGGGCTGTCCCCCACGAACACCTCGGCACCGTACTTCCTGAGATAGTCGATCACAGCGCCCACGACCGCCGGGTGCGTTGTAACGCCCATCGAGGGTTCCCGTGCAGCAAGCAGGTTCGGTTTGAGCAACACGCGCTTGCCCTCGACGTCCCTGATCCGGTCCGCCAGTATCGGGGACAGCACCATTTCGACGGCAGCACTCATCCTCTCCACCGAGTAAGCGTCGCACCTTGCTATGGCAACACTAGCCATCAGATCGAACCTTCCCTGACGTAGAATTTGCCGGGCATGGATTTCACAAGCCCTTTGGTCTCGAGTGAAAACAGGACGTTGACGACATCGCGGGACTCAAGGTCGAGATTCCTGCATATCTCATCAACGTGCACGGGGACCGCTGATAACAGGTCCAGGATGCTCTCTTCGCCAGGATTCGAAATGCAGTCCCGCATAGACGCCGTTTTCCGACGTTCCATCACATCCACCTGTGGGGCTATCTCTTCCATCACATCCTCAACCGATTCCACCAACCTGGCGCCCTGCTTGAGCAGCGAATTGGTACCCTTGCTTCCATAGTAGCCCGGAGTGCCGGGCACCGCAAATACGGACCGGTTCTGTTCCAGGGCGCAAGCTGCCGTTATCAGAGCTCCACTCCTTGCACCGGCTTCGACCACCACGGTCCCCAGGCTCAGACCGCTGATGATTCTGTTTCTTTGGGGAAAGTTGGCCCTGAGCGGCTGGGCGTCGGGCATGAGTTCAGTCACCACCATACCCGAACAGGCAATCGCCCGGGCCAGTTTCTCGTTCTCGGGCGGATATATCATGTCTATGCCGCAGCCCAGGACAGCTATGGTTTCCCCACCGGCATCGAGCGCACCGCGGTGAGCGGCCGTATCGATGCCTCTCGCGAGCCCGCTCACAACGACGATCCTCAATCCCGCAAGTTCTCCCGCCAGCCGGGACGCAAATCTGATTCCAGCCAGAGACGCCTTTCTGGACCCCACAACGGCAACAACGCCGGAGGCCGCATGCGGCAGGCTTCCTCTATAGAAAAGAACCGGGGGCGGGTCATGTATCTCCCTAAGCAAGGGCGGATAGTCGGAGTCCGCCAGGCAGGTCACGCATATCCCTCCATCGGTAAGCCTTTCGAGGAGGCGCCGGGCCTGGACGCGTCTTCCGGCGGCGATCTCTGAAATACCGGCTATGTCAGGCGGTTGATCAGGGAAGAGCTCCGGACCGGCCCTGCCGCGACGTCTCGGGCTGAACATCCCCAGAATATCCAAAACGCGCTTCCGCGGGAAATCGTCCAGGAGCAGAAGTGAGAGCACAACCTCATGAATCATCCCCTCCCCCATCATCACCCTCCTTGCTTGCACTATCCACCAGGTCGAAAAGCCTCATGACGAACTCGCGGAGCCCGTACCCCGTGATTGCAGAGACGGGCATTCCGATGCCGCTCCTTTCCAACGATTCTATGTCAGCCCCGTGAAGCAGGTCTACCTTGCTGACAACAACCATGTGGGGCCTGTCCGCCAGGCCGGCGTCATGCAAGAAGACCTCCTGCCGCAATGCGCGAAACTCGCTGTCATAATTCCCTACCGCCGCATCCAGCATATAGACAAGGACTCTGGTCCGTTCTATGTGTCTGAGGAATTCGTGTCCCAGACCTCTGCCCGAATGAGCTCCTTCTATCAGACCCGGGATGTCCGCCAGTACCAGGTTCCTGTCGTGAAGTCTCAACACGCCAAGGTTAGGCGCTAAGGTTGTAAATGGGTAGGCCGCGACCTTGGGCTTCGCCGCTGTGATTTTTCTCAACAAAGTCGACTTGCCCGCGTTCGGTTTGCCGACTATGCCGACATCGGCAATCAACTTGAGCTCCAGGCTTATCCGTCGCCTCTCGCCCGGTGATCCGTCCTCGGCTCTCCTTGGAGCTCTGTCTGTGGACGTGGAGAATGCGGCGTTGCCGCGCCCGCCCTTGCCCCCCACGGCTATCACAACCTCATCATGCTCGCCCCTGAAATCGTGAATGATCTCTCCGTTTAAGGCATCCCGGATTACAGTTCCCGGAGGTATCCTGATCGTGGCATCCAGGCCCCGCTTGCCGTGCCGATCCTTGCCTTCGCCGTGGGCGCCCCGGTGGGCGCGGATCACCCGTCTATATCTGTAATCCAGGAGAGTGTGCAGGTGGGGGTCGGCCCTGGCGACCACATCTCCACCGTTTCCGCCATCCCCACCATCAGGCCCGCCCTTGGGTACGTACTTCTCGCGCCTGAAGCTGACGCATCCGTGTCCGCCGTCCCCGGCGATCACTTCGAGCTCAGCCAAGTCTATGAACTGCGAGAATGCCTTGATGCGTCGCTTCACGATTGACCAATCACCTTGCCCGGATTGACCGTATCCCCCGGATCGAAAGCCCGTTTTATCCTGGACTGGAAAACCAGACCGGCGGGACCCAGCTGGCGGGGCAGGTACTCCATCTTGGTTATGCCGATGCCGTGTTCGCCGCTTATGGTGCCGCCCAGGCGCAGGGTCGCCTCAAAGAGCTCTCCGACCATGGCCTCTGCTCTCCTAACCTCATCCTTGTCGCGCCGGTCAAGCATCACATTCACATGCAGATTACCGTCTCCGGCGTGCCCGAAGGCGGCCACCCTCAGCCTATACTTGCGCCCAAGCCTGTTGACCGCCTCGACCAATTCGGGTAGACTCGATCTCGGGACACAGACGTCCTCGTTTATCTTGGACGGTGCGATGCGGGCCAATGAAGGAGAGATGGACCTTCTCATTCTCCAGAGCTCTTCCCGCTCTTTGCGCGACTCCGCAACCCTAACGTCGATCACACCGGCCTCAGCCAGTATCTTCCGGACCACGGCCATACTCTCCCTGGCTTCCCCTTGCCTGCCATCGGTCTCGATCAGAAGCGAGCAGCCCGCGCCGGCGGGGATCTTTACGTCGATAAAGGCCTTGATGCACTCCATGGTTACCGAGTCTATCAGCTCCACGGCGGCAGGAAGTACTCCGCAGTCCAGCACCCGGCTCACCGAGGAGGCCGCCGCGACGGCGGTCTCAAAGAAGGCGAGCATCGTGACCAGTTCCTTCGGCACGAATGTCAGCCTTAACCAGAGCCTGGTGATCAAACCCAGAGTCCCCTCACTGCTTATGAGAAGGGTATCCAGCGGGTCCCATCGCCGGGAGGCCATTCCGGGACAGGCCGGCTCTACCAGCTTGCCGTCCCAGGTCACAAACTCAACACCAAGAACATAGTCCCGTGTCACCCCGTACTTGAGAGCCCTCGGTCCGCCCGCGTCCTGGGCCACATTGCCGCCGAGCGTGGAGACATCCAGGCTGGAGGGATCCGGAGGAAACATCAGGCCGTGCTTTCCGGCTTCCCTCTGCAGCGTCCCGTTGACTACACCCGACTGTACAACCGCAACCCTCTGGGAGGGATCTATATCGATTATCTTGCCCATCTTCTCCATCGATACCACCACCCCACCGCTCAACGGGACGGTCCCGCCGACAAACCCGGTGCCGGCCCCTCGGGGAATCACGCGCACTCCGGATTCATGACACAGGGAAACGATGCTCCTCACCTCTTCCGTGGAACGCGGAAAGGTCACCGCAACCGGGAGAGACCTGATATTGGTTGCATCGAAGGCGTAGCAGGTGAGTATTTCCGGTGCCGTCTCCACCCTGTCGCCGCCGAGCCTCGCCGCTATAGCACCGATGGCCTTGGTCGCCGTCTTGTCGAACATACGTGGCTCTTCTTCAGATGGATCAGGCTGCAGTCTAGCTTTGAACAGCAGTCATGGCTATGGCATTCACAATATCCTCGGCGCGACACCCGCGGGACAGATCGCTGGCAGGCTTGGCCAACCCCTGGAGCAACGGACCGATTGCCTTGGCTCCCGCCAGTCTCTCCACGAGCTTGTACCCTATGTTAGCGGCATTCAGGTCCGGGAACACGAGAACGTTGGCCCTGCCGGCTACATCGCTGCCCGGGGCCTTCTTGCCGGCCACCTCGGGCACAATCGCGGCGTCGGCCTGAAGCTCACCGTCTATCTTCAAGCGCGGCGCCATCTTCCTAGCGATTCCCGTGGCCTCACGCACCTTGTCGATCATAGGGTGTTCCGCGCTGCCTTTGGTTGAAAACGAGAGCATCGCAACCATGGGATCCGCGCCCGTCAACCTCTCCATAGTCCGCGCAGATGCCACCGCAATACTCGCGAGCTCCTCGGCATCGGGAGCGGGCATGACACTGGGGTCGGCAAACAGGAAGACCCTCTCACCACCGGCTGAGGGCACAATCATAAGAAAAGCGCTGGAAACGCACGCGACCCCCTCCGCAGTGCCGATACAGAATATATAGGCCCTGAGTACATCGGCCGTAGTCGTGGCAGCCCCCGCAACCACGCCGTCAGCATCACCGGAATCGACCATCAGCGCGCTGAAAAACAAAGGCCCGCCCGCCAGGTGCTGCGCGTCCTCGGCGGTCATCCCCTTGCGTTCCCGCTTTCTATGGAGAGCCGCAGCGTAAGCACTACTATCGGTCTCAGCGGGATCGGCGATTCTCACTCCATTCAAGTTCACACCGATCCGAGCCGCCAAGTCTTGGACTTCCTTGGTCCTTCCTACCAGAATGGGCCTTGCCACTTGCTCCTTTGCGGCGATCGCCGCGGCACGGACTACACGCTCGTCTGAGGCTTCCGGAAGAGCTATCACCGAGGACCGCTCTCTAGCTTTTTCCCAGATCGCCTTCATGGTATCCATCGGGGTTTCTCCTATCAGCGCTCTTCGAGTCTAAGTCTCAGCTTCGCCGCCACGATCACGGGAACAAACTGAGATACGTCGCCCCCTGTGGAAGCGATTTCCTTTACCAACGAGGAGTTTAGGTAGGTATACTCTTCACTCGGCATAAGAAACACGGTTTCCAGTTCCCTGTCGAGCCGACGGTTCATCAGTGCCATCTGGAACTCGTACTCGAAATCCGATATCGCCCTCAGTCCCCGGATGACCGCGGTCGCAGACCTTTCCCGTGCGAAACGCACAAGCAAACCTGAAAAGGGCGTTACTTCAATGTCGGGAAGACCGGACGCCGCTTCCTTCACCATCTCCACCCGCTCTTCAATACCGAAGAAGGTGTCTTTGGGCGTGGACTCGGCAACCGCCACAATGACTCTGTCGAAGACGGCGAGACTTCGAGTGAGAATATCCAGGTGGCCGTTGGTCACCGGGTCGAAAGTGCCGGCATAGAGTCCTATCTTCAAGGCCTAACCCCCGATCAAGCTCGCCTGAGGAATGCAACCACGCTCTCGCCGAACTTCCGCTTCTTGAAAGTCTCCAAGCCTCCGGGAACAGGGACCTCCTCGCGCCAGTGGTATCTGCACACTACAACCCCGTCTCCTGCCAGCACGTTTGCCGCAGGCAGACAGGCGAGGACCTCTTCCACCTTGCCCGATAGAAACGGGGGATCGACAAACACCAAGTCGAAACCAGGACCCTGCCATGCGCGTATGAAACCGGCGGCATCCTGCCGGGTTACGACGGATACATCCGATATCCCCAGTCTCTCCAGATTCCTGCCGGCCATTCCCACACAGCGCCGTGCGTCGTCCACACAATGGAGCCGCGCGGCCCCTCTGCTCACAGCCTCAATCCCCATGGACCCACTCCCGGCGAAGAGATCGAGCACGGACTTGCCGGCCACCCATTCGCCGAGAATGTTGAATACCGACTCCCTTATCAAAGCCAGCGGCGGCCGCGAGAGCAGGCCTCTCGGGGCTTCGATATTCATGCCTTTGTATTTCCCGCCTATTATTCTCATGGTCCCGTCCCAAAAATAAGAACCCGTGCTCTATTGTAATAGCAGAGCACGGGCTATGTCAACTCTTGTCAATTAGCGGCAGAGCTCGCTCAAACCCACCACAAAGGACAGGTTCTTCTCGCCGACCCTGAGCTCACCGCTGAGCCTGCCGGTCCCGCCAATGGCGACATCCATCCCCAGCACCAGTTCGGCGATGGCGTCCTCGCTGAACTTATTGCTCTCGGTCCCGAGAAAATCCTCCCCACTCTCGGTGATCCGGTATATGTTCTTTCTGACTTCCCCAAACGCATTGGTTACGCTCACTCCGAGATAGGGCTCCCACGTCTCACGTTCCCAGGTTGTGAATAGGCTGAACTGGAGCTCGTTCCACCGGTAACGGTTGTCATACTTGTCGACCCAGTAATCGCTGCCGAGACTCATAGGAACCGCGACATCGCCCCCGGAGTAATAGGACAGCGCCTGGACGTCGAAAAGGACCAGCATATGGGGCATATCGATCTCCATGAACCGGATGGTCGCACCGCCCCCATAGGTCATACCCGTCGAGCCGTTGAAGGTCGGTGAGCCGGCCGCACGGACCCGAAGATCGCTCACACCCAATCTGGCGTAGAGATCGAGGTTGTCTCTGAAACCCCAGATGATCTTGCCCAGATAACGCCTGGACTCGACAGGGTCACCCTCAATCTGTTTCTTCTGGTTCTCGATCTCCATCGTGAACCCATAGTTCTCCCTGCCCACCAAGGAGGCCGGATTGCCTACCCCGGCGGCGGCAGCCAGTGAAGGAAGCACCAGTGCTGCAACCAAGCCTGCTAAGATGACTGACTTCATGTTCTAACCTACCCCCTGAATGCTATTCCGATATGTTGATCTCAACCTCTCCCTCCATGTCACTCATCCATACCTTGGCCTTTACCACCGTTGTTCCCTCCAGGGTTCCCGGAGGTATCGTAAGCGTAGCCATAGGCATGCCGCTATCATCCGTCAAACCGCTGGACGGGAAGATACTACCGTCACCCTGAAGCGTAAAGACCACTGTGGCGTTGTCGACGGGAATCTGCCGGTAATGATCCCAAACAGAAACATAGATGCTTGCCACGCCCCCGACTGTGCCGTCAAATGATGCCGGCACCGCCAGCACGCTGATGCTTCCGTCGAATATGGGGAGGCGGTTGGAGAATTCGCTCTCCACTTCGCCCCCAAGTGTACTCGCCCGGACGGTGTACAGTTCGAATATCGACTCAGTCGGATATGTTAGACAAGCGCGCGACACACCCTTGATCGGTGTGCCTTCCAGCTCGCTGCAGGGGAAAGCACCCCCAGTGTAGCCTTCCGGATTTATGAAACCGAGGTTCGACTGATCTAGAGTGAAATAGACGGCGGTGCCGTTCTCGACCGGGTTCTGGTACATATCGCGTACGACAGCGGAGACCGAGACCGTATAGGTGCCGTCACCGTTGATATGGCCTTCCCCGATATTGATGAGTATGGAGTCCGGCGAGCCCGCTGCTATGCCGATTTTGGAGGTCGCCGAAGCATAATCGCCTGCTTCGATCGAGAGCAGCACCGTACCGGGCTTGGTTCCGCCGTGGACGCTTACCGACGCCATGCCGTCGATTGTCTGCGCGGTGACAGGTCCGACCCCATCGGCCGGAGTCTTCAGATACTCGCCGCCTCCGGGTCCGTAGTCTATGGCGAACACTACGTCCGTTCCGTCCGCCACGGGACTGGAGTTGGGATCATAGACCCGCGCTATGATCGTGGAACTTGACCCCGTGCCCGTGCCGGTGACGGATATCCAGGCTGTATCGGGATCCGCCACGATGAACCCAGCGGATTCCGAAAGGGTCACGATAACAACGTCCGCGGAGTAGGTCTCGCATGTCGCCCTCACCGTGGCGAATCCCCCACCCGTGGACGTGAATCGAGCAGTCGCAATACCGGATACGGTCAAACCTACAGGATTGACTATGCCGTTCCCGCCGGTCACCGTGAAATCCACAATAGTACCGTCGGCTACCGGATTGCCGTATGGATCACGGGCCTCCACCACTATCGTCGAGGATGCAAGGCCCCCCCCGGCAATCGTGTCGGGCATTGCTGAAATCGTCACATTCGCAGTAATGTCCGGGGCGAAAATCGCCTGAGTGCTTGCTTCGGAATTGCCGCAGATCGCCGTGATCATGACCGCGCCGCTCGCTACGCCTGAGGGGCGAAGTTCCGACGTTGCCATCCCCGACCACGTGAGAGCGGTACCTGAGATGCTCCCTTCGCTGGTCAGGAACCGTACCCGTGTGCTGTCCGGCACCGGGGCTCCCCCCGCAAAAGAGACGTATGCAGTGATCAGGCCTATGTTTGAAGGTGCTGCGATTACGGCCATCGGAGATGCCTTGAGCGAGATCACAGGATTCTCGAAACTCACTTCCACCTGCCGTGAGCTTCCGCCGAGGATGGCGCTCACTGTCGCCGTGGCCGCATAGGTTGGGCTTGTCAGCAGCGCCCGGGCCTTACCACGTTCGTTGGTATATGCGCTTCCCGTTATGATTCCATGTGACGTCGAGAATTCGACTTCCACACCGCCGACCGGTATGTTGCCTTCGGCAAGCACTACAGCCTCCACCATCTGGGAAGATCCGCCGTCTGCAACCATCTTGCTCCGGGGTGCGGTCAGCGAAAGGTCTAGCTGGCCGAAAGTCACATACGTGACCGCATGTATCGCTCCATAGGCGGCGGACACTTCCGCTACGCCTGAAGTTGTCCCACTGGACAGGCTGACATCGGCGAACCCGCTCGCATCGGTTGTGGCCGAACTCCCAATGCTACCAAGCGTCGTCGCGAAGGCCACGTCCGCGTCGGGAATGGGCGCGCCGGAGCTGGTTTCGCCAAGCCACACCGTTACAATAGACGTAGACGAGCCGTCTGCTGGCATCTCCGCCGGATCGGCGTCGACTGCGATCGATATGCCGCGCAAGTAGAGGTTTGTGAACTCGCTGTAGTTGAAATCCTCAAAGGCAATGTCCGCATCAACAGTGACCGTCCTGTCGACGTTTCCGGGCTCACTGAAATAAGTCGCTTCAGCATATCCGGAGGAATCGGTTTCAACAGTGACCGGGTAAATCGTCCCCAGATCAGGGGTCAATGAGAATGTGACTTCGGCGCCTTCTACAGGCATCCCGTCACCGTCAACCAGTACAAGATACAAAGTCGAGGTGGACACCCCGTCAGCCAGGATACTGGCCGGTGTTGCCAGAAGGATACCTTCCCCAACCTGAACATAAGCGGTCGAGGGAAGAAAGTCGTCCCCCATTACGGTTATCACCGCGACACCGGTTCCGGCCGGGGCATGATAAGTGACGCTTGCCCTGCCTTCCGCGTCGGTTATGTCGGTCGCATCCACACTGCCGAAGTTGTCCGCCACGCTGAACCGGACCTCGCACCCTGCGACCGGGGCTCCGTTTCTGTCCTCGACTACCGCCGAGATCGTCGCTTCTTCGCCCGGCTCTATCCTGGCCTTGTCCGTCGTCAAAGATGCAATCGTATACTGCGGAGGCTCAGTCTCAATGATGGGATCGAGTGAGCCCTCCTTTTCGCCGCATTGCAAACAGGCAAACGCCAGGAATGGAATCACCAGAGCGAGGATCTTCCGCATTCTTGGATTCATGTCATATACCCCCGATCACCTTCACTGAACAATCCTAGGCGTAACGAATATCATCAGTTCCCGTTTCTCGGCCACTTTGGATTTCGAACCGAAGAACCTTCCGAAAAGCGGCACGTCCTTCAGCACGGGAACACCACTGTCATAGGTGCTTTCGTTGTCCCTGATCAACCCACCGATCACAGCAGTCTCACCATCCTGCACCATGACACGCGTATCGGCTTCGGAGGTGACTATGATGATGCCCCCCTGCACGGTGGCCTGAGACGAGAGGTCGCTGACCTCGGGATGCAGGTCCATGGTTATCTCGCCCGTCTCACTGTTGACGTGAGGAATCACTCTCATCTGTATTCCCACCGTCGTGAGCTGCGTTATCGGGTTCCCGGCTTCATCGCTCACAATCAGCGGTATTTTCTTGCCGACTATTATCGTGGCTTCCCTGTTGTTCAGGGTCGTGATAGTGGGATTGGAGATTATCGTGGCTTTGTTCTCGTTCTCGAGTGCGTTGATCGTGGCGTCGAACGAACCATTGGGCCCGATTATCTTCCCGACATTGAGTTCGGCCTTGGGCTGCGACACTGCTGTCTCGGTAGCCGTAGCCTCCATCTGGCCCGTCACATCGACGCTGGCGCTATATTCGCCTTGGATACCCGGTATCGCGACGCTGGTCGCGTTCCACTTTATCCCAAGCTCCCGTGTGGCACGGGCATCCAGATCGACCAGTTTGGCGGTGATTTCGACCTGAGGGGTCGGGTTGTCCAACTTATGGACCAGTGCGGCGATTTCATCAACCCTCTCCGGGATGTCCGAAACGATGACCGAGTTCGTACGATCATCTACGTCGAGCACACCTCGCTCGCTGAGAATCCCTTCCAACGGCCTAATCAGCTCGTCAGCCTGCGCGAAACTCACATCGACGATACGGGTCGTGAGAGGTACCAGGTTTTCACGCTTCCGCTCCGCCTCATTGGTCTTGATTTCCTCGTTAAGGAACTGGTCCCAGGGGCCTATTCTGATAACCCCCGATTCCTCTCGAGCGGCGTACCCGTTCGTCTTCAATACAATGTCCAGTGCCTTTCTCCAGGGAACGTCTTCCAAGTGAACGGTGACCGGACCTTTCACCGCGGGACCGGCAATGATGTTCTTGTCGGAATAGACAGCGAAACTGCGCAGCACGGTCCTTATGTCTGCACCCTGGAAGTCCATCGATATGGCCTCGTTCTCCGGAATGGCACTTATGCAAATTCCGGCGGCGGAGACCGCAATACCCAATACAAGGAACAGTCCGACTAGCCTTGAACGTTTCATTGGTACCATCACCATTCACCCTCTTCTGCGAGTTCCAAAGTTACTGACCTTGTCAGGCCGAATACCGTTATGCTGAAAGTGACCGAAGCAGGCGTCACCGATACAATCCGCCCGTTGACGACTTTGTCACCGACTTTCAGGGCATAGCTTCTACCGGCCTCGTCCTCGAGAAGTGCTATGATGCCCGAATCACCCCAAACCGAGCCCACCATACTGGCCCTGGACACATCCAGCAGTCTGCTCGGAGCCTTCTCGTCACCGGCAATCAAGGACCGGAATGGATCCCTGAGGAAGTTCGCCGTGTAGGTCTGGTCAGGATGTCTGGCCGGCGCATCCCCGTCGGTCCCACCCCCGGATTGCGAGGTGTCGGCCTGAGCCGACTCCACTCGGTCCGAACCCAGATCCGAAGCCAGGGCTTCGGTCGCCTGGACCGCCCCCAGCAGTGCGCCGGCGGAGAGTATCACCGTCCGGGGCGGATCATCCTCTTGTTCGAAGGCAGTCGTATCGCCATCGTTCTCAATGCCCGGAGTTTCAGCAACCTCTTCGAGTTCGACATCACCGGATCCCAAGAGGAAGCCGGCCATCTCGTTCAACGCCAGGTTGAAAACAACACGGTGACCCCCGAGCATGAAAAACAAAGCGACGCCTATCGCGACCAGCAGGATTGCGCCCCGCCTACCTCGAAAGAACATCAGCATCTGTTTCGATTTCGCTGGCATTTGGTTTTACCCCTTCAACGATCCTCTACTCACTGTCACTTTTTTCCGGCTGGGTTTCGCCACCGCCCCCAGCATCCCTATATGCATAAGCCGATATGGTAGCAGCGGCCTCTACGCTAATGGATTCCTTTCCCTCCGACAGCTGGGACAGTTCAATATCGGAAATACCCACGAGCCGGCCCATGTTGCACATGTTGTCGAAGAACCTCCCAACCTGATGGTATCCACCGGTGACGGCGATCCTAATAGGGTAACGGGTGTAAAGGTCGTAGGGCTCCGCCTGCCCCGGTTCAAACAGCGTGAATTGAACACCGGCTTTCATTCCTGCGGTCGTGACGTCGGTAAGGAGCGAACTCATCTCACTCTCCCTAGGCAGCAGGCCTCTCAGCGCAGACCACTGCGCCTGAAGTGCTTCCAGCTCCTTTTCAAGTCTGGGAAGTGTGTTCACCGCCGCTTTCAGCCTTTGGAGTTCTCCGCCGACAACCTGCAGCTCGTTCTTAAGTGTCTCCAATTCCATGGAGGTCCGTTGACGCGAGAATGGAAGATAATCGGTGAAGAATATCAACCAAACCAGGGCAACAACCAGGATGATGCCCACAATGCCTTTTTGAACTTGAGAGTCTCTGACGTTCATAAGTTATCAGCATCCTCCCCGTCGGTACTGGCCTGATAACCGAGCTCGAAATTGAGGATCGGCGTACCATCCAGTTGTTCTTTTCGGATTATGAATAAGTAGACCGAATCGACATGGCTCTTGGCTTCCAGAGAATCCATGAACCGCGAGACCGCGTGATTCGAGAATGCGCACCCTCTAAGTGCCACCGTCCCCCCGGCCTCCTGAAAGGATTCCAGCCAGACGTATTCCGGCACGCTGCGCGCGAGCTCGTCCAGAAGCTGAACCCTGAGAAAACGGTTCTTGTCCAGATCCTCTATGACCTTTATCCTCTGTGATATCATTTTCCTCTTCTGGGTCAGCTCAGCGACCATGCCGGCTTCTTTTGCGTACTTTTCCTGTTCCGTCCGGGAATCCGCGATGTCCGACTTCAGGCTGGATATCTCGTAGGAGCGAACAGTGTGCATGCCCACGCCCACGACCAGAACAAGTGCAGCGCCGATCATCGCCCAGACAAATATCCTTTTCCAGAGCAGTGTCGCCTTTGAAGGCTTCTCTTCTTTGGGCAGGACGTTGATTCGTATCATTGCCTAGCTCCCTTGTCTCGCCGCAAGACCCACCGCCACCATGAGCGATGGCGCAATACTTACGGGGTCGGCACCCAGGATTTCCTCTTCGAATTGGACTTCGCGCAATGGATTGCTCATGTCCACGTCGATGGACAGCCGATCTGCAAGGAATGACTTGAGTCCGGCTATGCGAGAGCCTCCACCGCTCAGGTAGATCTTATCCACCACTTCGGCTTCACCCGAAGATCGCAGGTATGAGAACGACCTTTCTATGGCTACACCCAGGTCCTCACCCACCGACTCGATGGCTCCGAGGAGGCCCTCCGGGGTGGCGCCGGGTACTCCTTCAAGAGCCGCCCTGGCTTCTTCAGATGTGATGCCCAGCTTTCTTTGCATACCCTCAACGAACTTCTCGCCGCCGACGGGCACATCCCTGTTGAAAAGCGGTACGCCGTCACGTATGATTCCTATGTTTGTGGCGCTGAGGCCCACGTCGATCAAGGCGCAGACCTTTCCTTCTTCATATTGGTAGTTGAGCTCAAAAGCATTCTGAACGGCGAAGGTGTCCACATCGATGGCAACCGGGACAAGTCCTGCGTCTTTGAGCAACTCGACGTGAGAAAGGACCTTGTCCTTCTTGGCCGCCACCAGCAGGACTTCCATGGTGTTATCGGAAAGACCGCGCCTCAGTATTTCGAAATCGACCGATAATTCCTCTTTTTCGAATGGGACATACTGCTCGGCCTCAAGGGTCATGACCTCACGTGCAGTCTCATCGTCCATCTCTTCCATCTTGATTTTCTTGATGATCACGGACCGACCGCAGATTGCACTGGCCACCTCCCTGTTGTCTATTCCCGTATCCTCATAGATTTCACGGATTGCCGAGATCACGGCGTCTCTATCCATAGGCTCGCCGTCGACAATAGCCCCGGGAAGGAGTTTCTTTATCCCCACGTTGACCATTTTGTTCCCCGAAGGCGTCTCCTTCATCTCCACAGCCTTCACGGCGTAACTGCCAACGTCGAGACCTACACTCGTCTTCTGCTTCTTTGAGATCAGCGGCATTTTCTACACCTCTTGGGAATGCCAAAAGAAGATGATCCAAAACACAAGGCTTGGACAAGAGCAACTATCATGCCGAGACCCCCCACGCGGCAATCCCGGCAGATGCGCCTCTTTGGCGGGCTGCAATTCCAAGCAGCGCACAAGCGACTGTCGAATTGCAATCAACGGATTGCAGTTTGGTCACAACAAGTTCATCGATTCTCATCTCTTCCCCTGTCTGATATCTCCCCTGCCCCCCCTCCTGGTCCCACCTCTTTGTCTATCGGCCGACCAATTCTCGCACTGAAGTGAAAAACCCCGTCCACCTGATCAGCCTGGAGCGTATGCCCATTGCACGGCAAAGATGCCAGGAGAAACAGGCCGGCCTCTCTCTGCATGTCCCCGCCCCCTATGAACTCCCTGAGCGAGGTCCCGACCCTGCAGACCGGCCTGGACGGGCTCAGCTCCTTTACATCTATAGCCACCGTACCGGGAGGCCCCCCCTTTTCAAGATCGCACGCGACCTCCACACCATTCTGGCTCTGGCTCATGCAACCTCTGATCAGAAGACCCAGACCGACTTCCAGCACCTTGCGAACCGTCTTGACCATGGGTAGGCCGCGTCCCAACCGCTTGTTCAGTCTGGGATCCTCGTCGAGCCCCGTTCTGATTATCACCGACTCCAAGACGCTGCTTACGTCAACCAGTTCGGGGATCGAATCGATTGCTCCCAAGGAGAGGGCGAAGGCCATCATCGTATCGCATGCCCGCCTCAGGCTGACTGAGAATCCGCGAAGCTCCGACGTAGTAAGGGTGCCGCTATTCGACTTCTGTTCGATCAGGTCGAAGTCCATGAAGAGACTGGAAATCAGATCATAAGAGTCCAAGACCCCCCGAAGATAATTCTGCCGTTCTACGGCCCTCGCAGCCTCGCTGTCGGACCCCGGCAGAGGGATCGGATCATCGCCAAGGGCGGTGAAGACGATTATGACCGCGTCTACGGATGACGGCCCCGACCCGACACAGGACGTACTGATGCCAAGCCGCAGACCTCTACCGGCCAGAGTCACCACTTCCCTGACCTCTCTCGATGCATTGGCGCCGGTCTCAAGAGAGTGCCGCACTAGATGCCGGAGCTCATCTCCTTCTTTGAACAGTGCCTCCAGAGCCATACCGACCACACGGATTCCCGGCTCCAGGTCCAGAGCCTTCTTTGCCGACGAGTTGGCGAACAGCAGACGATCGGAGCCATCGACCACGATGATACCGCTGGTCATCGATTCGATTACGGTTTCACTCAGAAGCGCATAGTGCGCCGCCTTCCGCTCGGCCTTTTCGCAGAGCTGGCCCAGTTCCTTGCCGTCCTCGGTAAGCAGTGCAATCAGATGGCGGAAGGTCTCCAACACACTCTCGATGTCCTTCTCGTCATCGACATCAGGCGACCGATGCCGGGACGCCGGCGAAGAGCCGGCGATGGCTCTCGGAAGAAGGCAAACCCATCGGAGAAGGGTTCTAAGGCCTTGCCTCAGATTCAATGTCGTCGCTGCCTTTCCAGGGTGAGAACATAGTCAACCGTGCCGTTTTCAGGATCGTATTCGGCCAGGGTGCCGGGCACTCGGGGTACACTTTCCGCCATGCCCGCGTCTTCCAGGCCGGTCAGTGATCGCGGGTAGGCGCCCTCCTGAAGGCGATAGCGCTCAAGCAGTCTCTCGACATACCTCTTCGTACGACCGGCCCGCTCGGAAACCGCACTCGTGCTGAGGACGGTCCCTGACTCCGGATCTATGAAGTACTGCCCTCCGAAGGGATCCGGCGGCACGGTCCGCAGCAACCCCGCACCCACGAGTTCGGTAAGGACGCGAGGCGCCGTCCCAGTGGAAGAGCGGAACCTCTCCACGCAGACCGCCAGCGACTCGGCCAGTTCATCGCGCAGTATGCTCTTGAGTGCATGGTCAGCGGTTTCTCTCATGACATCGTTGGTGCTGGACCGTTCGATTTCTTCCCAGAGTGCCTTGGCTATCGCGGTCTTCCCCGCCTTCCTGTATGCGAAAGCACTGAAGCGTTTAGCCAGTTCCGGAGCGCCGTCCTGCCATGATGCAAACCGGAATAAGTGAGCGGCACTGGCATGGTCGTTCATCTCCATGACGTAGAGGAACCCCAAATCGAAGGGCAATTGCCAAAGCCCGGGATTATGCAGCATACCCTTCTTCAGCAATCTGATAGCTGCAACCGGCTGGCCCACATCTTGCGTGAGCACGAATGCCCCGAACCTGTAGGCGCCGACAAAGCACGGGTCAAGATCGGTTATTGTAGAGAAGACATGCTCGGCAAGGGGATAACTCCCGTCGGTCCTGCGATGCTCTCCGTAGTACTGGATCCCTCTCAACCAGAGAAGATCGGCCACAAGCGTCTCGTATCCCATGCTCGCGACTTCAAGCAGGCGCCCCGACGGGAAGTACATCATCTCTTCGACGACATCGTTTGAATACCTATGGAAGTTCAACGTCACCCCCAACTGATATATCAGTAACCCCGCCACCAGAAGACCCGCCAGGGACATCATCACCTGCTTGTTCACTTGAATTCCTTCCTATCCAGGACGAGTACTGCCAGCGTGAGAAAGACCAATGCATAGAGGAGTGCATATGCACATGCGAACACGACGTAAGGTGCGTCTATTCCTATGCCGTGGATCACCTTGCCCCTGATGTTCAGATATTCGAGGTTGGGCAGGGTGTAGTACATGATCTTGCTGAGCATTCCGACCGAGCGTGACCCGAATTGGGCAGCCAGATCTCTTAGATCTCCACTTGTGTGGCCGATGACATAGAACACAAGCGTGAATACGGCCCCAAGAATCGGGGAGCAAAGCGTGGACATCAGAATGGACAGGGCTATCAGCAGGACAAGTTCCATCCAGATAAGGAGAATGGCTATTAGGATTCCGGGGTAGAATTGATGCGATACGATCCAGTTTACAGCGACAAGGACCGCGCTCATTCCAAGTGTGAGCGCCCCCACCATAGCGGCAAGCCCCAGGAACTTCCCAAGTATCAGCTCCCATCCGCTGATCGGTTTTGAAAGAATGGTGTAAATGGTCTTCTTGTCAATCTCCTTGAAGACGATTCCGGTACCAACGAGAATGGCGATGAGAAAACAGAGAACCGACATAGATGCAAGCCCGATGTCCTGCGTGATCCTCGTCTGCTCACCCAGCGAAAGGGGACCTATCACAAAACTGCTCACCAGGACCAGTACGCCGAAGACCGCCACCACAAGAAATATCCTGTCTCGCACGCCCTCTCTGAAGGTGTTCTGCGCCAGTGCTATAGTCTTCACGAGGCCTTCTCCTTTGAACTTCCGGCGAGCATTCTCTGTCCCGGTCCCTTCACTACCGGGTGCTCGCCCCCCTTCAGCTCTCTCATGAAGTAGTCCTCAAGGGTTTGTCGGAGCGGATTGACGGCCTCTATCGACACACCCAGGGCCATCAGGCGCTTCAGACCTGCGTTCAAGTCGACATCCGGCGGCATCGCGATCACGACCTTATCGCCCCTGGTGGATATCCTTCCAAGATCCAGTGTTCTTATCAGTTTGGGAGGGGGATTGGACACAATGACCTCATAACCGGTGACGCTTCCATACAGGAGCTCGGATACCGCTGCCATTCTGAGGATCCTTCCATTCGCCAGTATGGCCACTCTGTCACAGATCATCTCGACATCTTGCAGGATGTGGGAGCTGAAGAAGACCGTCCGTCCCTCCCCCTTCATCTTGACAATGAGATCCCTTATCTCACTCCTGCCTACGGGGTCGAGACCCGACAGCGGTTCATCCAGTATCACAACGTCGGGATTGTTTATCAGGGCCTGAGCCAGACCTATCCTCTGGAGCATACCCTTCGAAAACTTCGAGAGTCTGGTGTCGGCCTGCTCCGCAAGTCCGACCAGGCGCATCATGGTGCCGACCCTGTTACTCAGAGCCGAACCCTTCAGACCAAAGAGCCGACCATAGAAAGCCAGCAATTCCCGGGCGGTGAGATGCTGATAGAAGTAAGGCTGCTCCGGCAAAAACCCCAGTTTCTGTCTCGCCTTCGGGGGCGGGGTGGATCCATCGAAGTACACGATCCTCCCGCTCGTGGGTCTTAGTAGGCCCATCATAAGCTTTATGGTCGTCGTCTTGCCGGCCCCGTTGGGGCCCAGATAACCGAAGATCTCACCCCGCATGACCTCCATGTCCAACGGACCCAGGGTATAAAGGCGTCTGCCTGCCAGATCCGACCTGAGGTCTTTGGTGGTGCCTTCGAATCTGAGAATCGACTCCATAGGCTATCCCCCCGCAAATAGGCCATCACTCTGAATCACCTTGGATCTTCGGCATTTACAGGGACCCGCTTTAGTCTGGGCCGCTGGGACCGCAGATAGCCCTGCCATTCGCGTGCCAACAGAGGTTGTTTATGGCTTCGGGGCTCCGTTCCGGAGAGGTCTGCCTCCCGGATCCCGTCGCTGCGGACTACTGCGTTCGTCCTGACTCTCCGGCTCCGGCGTGGTTCGGGCCGGTACGCCGCAGGGACGGGGAACGAGCGTAACACGGCAGACGGGTGTTTGTAG
>CAZRAU010000033.1:0-6555 GCA_964598025.1 uncultured bacterium | reverse complement strand
GTACGCCGCAGGGACGGGGAACGAGCGTAACACGGCAGACGGGTGTTTGTAGACAGCGTGGCGGGTGCCTAGGTCTCGCTCGGCCAGGCACCCGCCCAAAATCCACTCCCCGCCGCCCTCATTGGGGCGCGCGGGGACCCCATCAAAAGGGCTTCTAGCTCCCGGAGCTAAGCTCGAGAGTCAGCAGGTCTCGTTTTCCGAATCCCTTTATTAAGTAATCGGTGGTGTTGGCGGGGTTCGCCCCCATTTGTCCGGCGGCGGCCGGATCGGCATCCCAGGAAAACACGGTGGCAGCGCCTGTGAAGGGATTATCCGGGTACTGCCCTTGAGGACACAAGTCCTCCACTGTCGCGCCGCCGGGAGTTACCGAGGCCGCATGATCAGGGTAGATACCGTCGGAACGCGTTGAGAAGTCCTCAAAAGCCAACTGAAGCGTGTGCATGTTCGATTTCACGCTGGCCTCTTTCGCCCTGTCCTGCATTCTGATGAAGTTCGGTATGACTATTGCCGCCAGGATCCCGATGATTATCATGACGATGAGCATCTCGATCAGAGTGAAACCTTTCTCAATGCGCATATCCTCAGCCTCCTTAGGCTTCGGCAGCACTTCGCCATGCTCTCGCTCAAATACAGAACGAGCGGGCGCAATACCACCTTCCCGCTCGTGAGGCTAGTATACCACAGGTCGCATCCACCGGTCAAGCGGAATGAACGTAGCAATTTGGGAATAGGAAGATGCGGGGTGACTCTTCTCTATGGCTGTGTGAGTTGGTGTGTTTGGGGAGGCATATGTACCAACGTATGCCGGATCGGGCTGAGCAGCGCCGTGACACCCATCACAACGAATGTGAGTCTGAACAGCGGGCGGGCGGCAGGCGAAGCCACAACCGTCGGCCATGGAGGCCCGAGGCCGAGAAGACCTTTGCCACGGGAGTGGTAACGCTACCCGGCAGTAATCGGAGCGAGGTGGAACAAATAGAGCAAGGGTGGCGGCCGAAGCCACCACCCTTTGATCGAAGCTCGAGTCCGGCTACATACCAGTCGTCAGTTCGAGCGAGAGCATTGCCGACTTGCCGAAGCCCTTGATGATGTAATCAGTAGTATTCGCCGGATTGGCCCCGACCACACCCTGTGCAGCAGGATCCGCATCCCAGGTAACGACGGTAGCAGCGTTCGTGAACGGATTGTCGGGATAGGCACCATCCGGACACAGATCTTCCACCGTTTCGCCACCGGGAGTCGCGGAGGCCGCGCCGTCAGGATATACGCCGTCCGTCTGCACGGCAAAATCCTCGAAAGCGAGCTGCATAGTATGCATGTTCGCCTTGACGCTGGCTTCCTTCGCTCTGTCCTGCATGCTGATAAAGTTAGGAATGGCAATAGCTGCCAAGATTCCGATTATCACCACGACGATCATCAACTCGATGAGCGTGAAACCCTTCTGATTCGCCATTTCTCTTCACCTCCTTCGCCCAGGCTGTCAAGCCCTTTGATTGATTCTACTCTGAACTAGTAGCAATCTTCGTACCAGTCCGGCGCAGCCGGCGTGGCTGCCTCACCCGCGCCGCTACGGACTCTCAGCGCCCCGTATTCGGGGGCGTTATGCCATCGGACCTTTGACATTGCAATCTGCGTTCTCACGAGTTGGATTCTGCACTGCCTACGGGTTCCCGGCCAGCCCTGTCGTATCCGTACCGCTGAAGCTTGCGATACAGGGTCGAAGCATTTATGCCCAGAATCGCCGCGGCCCGTTTCTTGTGCCACCCGGCCTCATCCAATACCTTCAGCAAGTACTCCCTCTCAAGCTCCTCAAGCGTAAGGTTGCTTGCTGAGACTACGGAGCCTTGCCTCTCGGTCGGAGACCTGCGCAATCTTTCGGGGAGATCCTCGGCGGCTATCACCCTGCCTTCCTCCAGTATCACGGCCCTCTCCAGCGCGTTCTCGAGTTCCCGTACGTTGCCGGGCCAATCGTATCTCATCAGGACTTCGAAGGCTTCAGGGCATATCGATTTCTGCGATCTTCCCACGCCCTCACAATAAAGCTTGAGGAAATGATCGACCAGCAGAGGTATATCATCCTTCCTCTCCCGCAGAGGAGGGATCCGCACCGGAATCACGTTGAGCCGGTAGTACAGGTCGGCCCGGAACTTGCCGGACTCCACGTCGCTCTCGAGATCGGCGTTGGTGGCCGCTATCAGCCGGACGTCAACCTTGATGGGCTTTATGCCTCCGACAGGGATGATCTCTCGCTCTTGGAGCACCCTGAGAAGCTTCACCTGGATCGCGGACGAAGTCTCGCCTACCTCATCGAGGAAGAACGTTCCCCCTCTGGCCACGGCGAGAAGCCCGTCCTTGTCCCTTACAGCTCCCGTGAATGAGCCTTTCACGTGTCCGAACAGCTCGCTTTCCAAGAGAGTTTCCGGCAGAGCGCCGCAATTGATGGATACGAATGGGCCCTCTGCTCGACAGCTCTTGTAGTGAATCTCCCTGGCCACAAGTTCTTTGCCTGTCCCGCTCTCACCTGATATCAGAATGGTGGAATCGGTCTCGGCGACTTTGTCCACCAGCGAGAAGACCTGCCGGATTTTGTCACTCTTACCAATGATAGGCCTTTCAGAGTGATTCTTTCTGAGTTCCTGTCGCAGGAACTTGTTCTCTTTGCGAAGCTTCCGCATCATGATGGCTTGCTTGACCATCTGCTTGATCTCTTCGTTTCGCGACTGCTTAAGAAGATAAGCGAACGCCCCTTTGTTCACGGACTCGATGGCAGTCTCCATAGAGGCGTGCCCCGTCATCATTATCACAGGCACGAATGGATCGATACTACGGATGCTGGTTAGGACATCTATGCCGTTCATCCCGGGCATCTTGATGTCCGTGATTACCGCATGGAAGTTCTCTTCCTTGAACTTCTCAACCGCCTTCTCACCCGATTCACAAGTCACAACCTCGTAGCGTTCCTTGCTGAGGAGGATCCTAAGAAACTCCCTCATTCCCTCTTCATCTTCGACTACCAGGATTCTCTCATCAGCCATGTCCGGTCACTCCACTCAGCGTTTGCTGTCTTCCACAAGTCCGTATTCAGGTAGCGCCCCGCAATAACATTCTTCAGACGTATTTCTTTCAAGAGGCAGGTACACCGAAACCGCGGTGCCCTCCCCCTTCGTGCTTGTGAGCTCAATCGCGCCTCCATGCTCTTCCACGATTTTGGAGGCTATGGCAAGGCCCAGCCCCGTGCCGGACTTCTTGCCTGTATAGAAGGGGCGAAACACTTGTGCCAGAACCTCCTCATCCATTCCCTCCCCGTCGTCTTTGAAAATGATTCTCGCGCACCGCTTGGAGTCTCTCTCGACCTCTCCGTGAAGCGTTATTTCAAGATGTCCCGACGTTCCCATCGCCTCTATCGCGTTAACGGCGAGGTTGTATAAGACCTGCTTCACGCTCTCCTCATCCACAGGCAAGGTGACCTCATCGGCCGTGTCGAGCGCTATGGCGACTCCGTCCACAAAACGGGGATGATTCCGCACCATGCAGACGACCTCGTTGAGTATTGAACCAAGCGAGGCGCGGCTGAACCTGGCGGGCCGCGATCTGGCAAATAGAAGGAAATGATCTATGATGTCTCGCAGTCTCTCGGATTCCTTGACCACCAGATCGACCAGTGTCCTGTCGTCCCCCTCCTCCGGCAGGCATTCCCTCAGCATCTCCACCGAACCACAGATTGACGCCAAGGGCGTTCTTATCTCGTGGGCTATGCCCGCGGAAAGCTCGCCCAGGGCTGCAAGCCTGTCGGCCAGCCGGACCTTTTCGGCCATGGCCTTGACCTCGGTCAGGTCCTGAAATACGCACACCGCTCCGGTTCGTCTGCCTTCGTGATCACTCATAAGCGACACACTCAGGCCGAGGGGAACCCTCAGGCCCTGATTGTCCGCATACACCTCTGCACGCTTCTCCTCTTTGCCGTCCTCGAGAGCCAATACCGTCTTTTCCACCATCTCCGGTGCTATGGCCCCGAGGATGTCCTGTATCTTCTTGCCCCGCAGGGCGTGGGGGCCGACCCCGAGGATTCGCGACGCAGCCTGGTTGACCTCTCTGATCACATACCCCATGTCCAGAGTTATAAGCCCGCTGTTCATACTCTCTATTATCAAGTTGGTGTCCATCCTGGCTCTCTGGAGCTCGGTGGTCGTGGTCTTCAGCTTCACTCCAAAAACCCGTGCCCGTCTTGACATATACCCACTCAATGATGCAATCAGATAGAAGAAAGCCGATTGCAGCGCTATATTGAGAATGATGTATGCTCTCGCCCTTCCCTCCGACAAGACGCCTATGACATCGTCGGGGGCGACATCATGGACAAGGGATAGGACTGCGAAAAGCACCGTGGCAAATGTAGCTGCGAGGAGCGCGCCCCTGAGGCACAGCAGGATCCCCGCCACGAAGATGGTCATCAGAAAGAGAACCGTGAGAGGGCTGTATGATCCTCCGGTGAAGTAGACTATCCCACTCTCCACGAGCAGGTCCGCGACCGTCTGGGCATAGACCAAAGGCCTAAGGGCCGAGCCCGACCTATACAGCAGCCACCATGCCGCGCTCAGCGGGAATACTACAAGCAGCAGGCCCACCACAGGTGTCACGCCTGCCGGATCGCGCCCGGTGGCGGTCAGGAATGCTATCACAGAGAGAGCAGCTCCGACGCAGATCACCCTCAGGATGATCATCATCCGGCACAGACTCCTGATCTCCATGTCTCCGTGTTTTTGCACGCTAGTCCTCAATCACCCATTATGACGCTGACCAACTTGAACATCGGCAGATACATCGCCACAAGCATACCGCCGACGATTCCACCCATGAGAACGATCATCACGGGCTCAATCACCGACGTCATGGTATCCACCGCGGAATCCACTTCTTCGTCGTAAAAATCAGCAATCTTGGAAAGCATCTCGTCTAGAGCGCCGGTCTCCTCACCGACGGATATCATCTGCACCACCATCGGCGGGAATATCTCCGATTCCCGGAGCGGACCTGCGATGGTTTGGCCGCCGGAGATGCTTGCTCGCGTACGCATGACGGCCTCCCTGACTATGCTGTTGCCGGCCGCCTTGCCGGTTATCTCAAGCCCCTCGAGTATCGGCACTCCGCTGCTGACCAATGTCCCAAGGGTCCGGGTGAACCTGGCAATCGATGACTTGAGAAGGACTTGGCCCAGTATCGGGATCTTGAGCAAGAGCCGGTCGATATTCTTCTTGCCGTTCTTCGTGTCGTTGTATTTCTTGAAACCGAAGCCCAAAGCGACGGTTGCGCCCAGCATCAGCCACCACCGGGTCGTCAAGAATTTGCTGAGGGCCATGACAATCTTGGTTGGACCAGGCAGGTCGCCCCCGAAGTCGGAGTAGAGTTTGGCGAACGTCGGTATGATGAACACCAGCATGAAAACCGTCGCCGAAATGGTGACAATGAGAACCACAGCGGGGTAGGCCATTGCGCTCTTGACCTTCCGCTTGAGGTTGTTCATCTTCTCCAGGTATGTTGCCAGCCTTCCCAGGATGACATCAAGCACACCTCCGGCCTCGCCGGCTTCGACCATGTTCACAAAGAGATCGCCGAAAACAGCGGGATGTTTGGACAGGGCATCCGCCAGCGTCGCCCCGGATTCCACGTCCCTCATCGTGTTTGAGATAATCTTCCGGAAACTGTCTTTCTCGGCCTGTTTGGACAGAATGTCCAGACACTGGACAAGAGGCAGTCCCGAATTGATCATCGTGGAGAACTGCCTGGTAAACACGGCCATCTCTTTTGTGGACACGCCTCCACGAAAACTGAATCCCTTGCTTTTTGTCTTCTCCTTGGCGGAGGTAAGAACCACCCGTTTCTTTCTGAGGGTGGTTGTCAGCTCCGCCTTGGAGCCGGCAGTCATCTCACCGGTCACGAGTTCTCCGCCGGTCGTTCGCCCCTTCCACTGATACAGAGTAGCCAAGATCAACCGCCCCCTTTAGTTGCAGAGAGATTTGTCCGTTTCCCGGAGACTGCCACGCGCTCTGCTCCGCGCGAGCATCTGTTCGAATTCCTGTGCATCCGGACTCCTGCCCATGGCCTCCTCCAACGATATCTGCCTGGTGACATAGAGACGATACAGAGACTGGTTCATGGTCAGCATTCCATGTTTCTGTCCGGCCTGCATCAACGAGTAGATCTGGTGGACCTTCTTTTCCCTGATCAGTGCGCTGATGGCCGGGGTGCATACCAGCACTTCCGCCGCAAGCGCTCTACCCTTCACTCCGAGTTTCGGGAGCAGCTGCTGAGTAATGACGCCTTCAAGAACGAACGCCAGCTGGGCCAGGACCTGGCCTTGCTGCTGCTCCGGAAACACATCCACGATCCGGTTGATACTCTCATATGTCGAGTTGGTATGGAGCGTGGCCAGGGTGAGGTGGCCGGTTTCCGCGATGGTCAGTGCGGCGGCAATGGTCTCGAGGTCCCGCATCTCCCCTATCAGAATGACATCTGGGTCCTGCCTCAATACGTACTTGAGGGCATTGGGGAACGAAT
>CAZRAU010000032.1:0-27773 GCA_964598025.1 uncultured bacterium | reverse complement strand
CCGGCGGCTCCTCAAGGGTCTTGAGTATGCAGTTCTGGGCTTCGGCCGTCATCTTGTGGGCATCGTCTATGATCACTATCTTCTTGCCTTCGAGCATCGATCTGACCGACAGAAAAGGCTGGATCGGCCGAATGAACTTCCAGCCCTTTCTGGCCGCCGCATAGGCGATGGGGATAGCACCCCGATACGGCATGACCGAAAGCGGATACTCATAGAGCATCCTCAGAAGTCTGTAGTCGACATCGGCGACGTCGCCCCTGTCGAACGCTTTTCTGATCTCCTCACTGACGGGGCCGGGCGTGTAGCATTCCTTGCTGGGCACACTCCCCCGGCCGAAGAGCTTGTCGGTATCCAGGTTGAAACCGTCGATCGCCATGCGCCTGTCGGTGCGTGGCAGCGGCTCCTCGATGTAACCCTTTTCGAAGATCCGATGTATGACCTCACCATACGATCCGTCAGGGTCCCCACCGGTGGCCACATCCTCCCCGACGATCTCGCTCCGCCTGAGCCAGCGGGGCTTGTTCAAGTCCTCGAGCAGGAGGAGTTCCGGATGGCGGAGCGAGCGCATCAGCCGGCACGAATCGCACTCACCCTCTCCGCTCCCGCACCGGCAGTTCACCGCCCTGGCAAACTCCAGGCCGACCAGGCGCTTACCGACGCCTTCCGGTCCGTGAAAGAGGTAGGCGTGTCCCAGACTTGGAGACCTCGCCAGCCCGATGAGGAACCGGACAATATCGGAATTGCCCGCAATGCGGCCTGCCGTATTACCGGTCATGATGAAACCATCCCCGCGATCACCCGCTCCAGCACCACCCGCGGGCTCACGGAGGAACTCACAAGCAGCGTGTTGGCTTCAAAGAGCCTGTCCATAAGGTCCAGGAGATCGCCCAGAACGAAATCGCCGCACTCCTTGAATCTCATGTAGAGGAAATAGGGCTTCCGATTGAGTGAAGCTTCCGTGCGCGATATCCCGGCGGCTTCCGTGAAAGCCTCGTAACGCGGAAGCACCTGCGTCTTGAAGAGCCCGAAGCCCAGGTCCTTATCCAGCCTGCCGTCCCCTTGACGGAGAAACAGGTGTATGATGACGAGTCTTCTGACTTCCTGCGTCAGGAGATAGACCATGCCGATCGGGGACTCGTTGGCGTCCAGGAGGTCGCCCAGTGTTTGAAGCGCTTCGGCGGGCCTTCTCATGATAACCCGGCTCACAAGCTCGAAGATGCGGTCGGTCCTCGACCTTCCCACCAGAAGCTCAATGTCCTTCGTGGTTATCCGATTGCCGTCCCCGGCGTAGGTCACCGCCTTGACAACCTCGGATTCGATCGCGCGAAGATCGTCCCCCTTGAGATCGATCAGGGTCTCCGCCACGGCCGGAGACGCGCTCTTGCCCTCTTCGGCGAACTGCTCCACTATCCAGCGTACCAGGCCCTCGCCGGCGAGGTGATTGCACTCGATCACCCCTCCCTTCCCGGCAACCGCCTTGGCCAGTCTCAGCCTCCTGTCCACCTTGTCGGGGGTCATCACCAGATACTGGCCTTCAGGCAGCCGAGAGGCCGTGTACTTCTCTATCTCGGAGGCCGTCTTGCCGGTTGATGTGAGGCTGAAGCGCTTGAGCACCGTGACTTTGTTCTGCGAGAACAGCGATGGGGAGGCGATCTCCCCGGCGAGACCCCCGATTCCGTCTTCCTTGTAGTCCACGGATTCAATCGCCAGGTCCTCACCGTGGCGGGTGCGCAGCAGGGCGATCACCCGGCGGAGAGCCTCTTCGACGAGATACTCGTCATCCCCGAAAATAAGATATGTGTCGGTTGGTCGATCCATCTGAAGCCTATGCGGCCTTAGTCAAAGGGGTTCCGTATTGATCGAGAGCCGCGGCAGACTGAAGATCGAGCAGCCCTCGCACGGTTTGAATATCGAAATTGCTTCCTGCTCCGGAACGTATCTTCCTTATGGCATCGCCGATACTCAGGGCGCTCCGATAAGGCCGGTTGCTGGTCATCGCCACAAAGGCATCCGCGACCTTCAGGACCCTCGCCTCCCTCGGAATCTTCTCTCCGGCGAGGCCCCGGGGATAGCCCTTGCCGTCCGGGCGCTCATGATGCGAGCGAACGATCTCGCTTACACGCCTCAAAGATCTGACACTTCCTATTATGGATGCGCCGACCTCGGCGTGATTCCTCACCACCGCCCACTCATCCGGCGAAAGGCATTCCACCTTGGCCAGAACACCCTTGCCCACCGCGAGATAGCCGATATCATGAAGCAGAGCGGCATACTCCAGGGCTTGCATTCGCCACCCGGACAGCCCTATGCGCCTGCCCAATTCAACGGCCAGTCCTGCCACGCGCTCCGATTCACCTTCTAGAAACGGCGTGCTGGAATCGACCGTGGTGGCCAGGGCGGCAACTGTTCCCCGTTGCGAATCCTGCAGTTCCAGATTGGTCTTGGATGTCCGCGCATAGTAGATCAGCCATAGAAAGAAGACAACGACCAGCCAGGCCGAGAGTCTCACAAGCACATAGGCAAGCAGCACACCCACCACCGGGGCGGCGAAGGACCGGGGCATCATCCACAGGTAGCTTGCCTTCCAGGTCCTCAGGACCGAGCGTCCGCCTCTCAGGCTGGACCAGACCGTCACCAGAACGGTGTTGGCGAAGAAGTAGGTGAGATGGCAGAGGGCCAGAGGGACAAGCGAGCCCGGACTCATCCGGACGGCCCAATCGGAGAGACCCAGCCTGGTACCGCCGGCCGCTTGATAGACCACACCCGCCAGAATGAGCGACACCGCCATCTGAGACACATTGAACAACGATCTCAGGGTGGAGAACCTGAGGAGAATCCTGGTCAGGATCAGCATCTCGATGGCCGCGAGCCATGCGGCAACCGGTCCGCCGTAGGTTATGATTACCGCGAAATTGACAACGGCCGTCCCCGTGACCGCCCCACCTCCCCTCAGGGCGACATAGGTGACGATCCCGGCTACCATCAGCAGCACAAACAACATGCCTATGCCACGCGGGTTCTGGTTTATCAGCGACAGTGTCTCGGGTAGGTAATGGACCAGAAGCGCTGCGGCAACTGCGGTCACGGCCACAGCATAGATACTGGACTTGTCGGGCCGCTGAAGAACACCCATCTGCTTCGTTGCGCTCGCCTCCCGTCGGGAATCGCCCATGATACTCGGTAGCGCCCACTTAGAGCCGTCACACCTGTGACGGCTACTCGTTGCCACCGGGGTGGCAACGCTACGCGTGCCTCGCATCTTGGCGCTTTGAACAACCCGGTAGGATCGGGATGGTCAAGGTTCGGCGGGCAAACACCCGGCACTACCCGCAACCGCTCTCCTATCCAATCGCATCCCAGAACCCCACAACCGTGATCAGTTCCAAGATGGCACCGAACAGCCATCCTATTGCTATCAAGGGTATCACCCTCTCTCGACTTGGTTGCCATGAGTTATTGAGCTGGAATCGCTCCGCTCGCCAAGGTGACACCGCTTCGCTTCACGGGCTGTCGGATGCTTCACCCGCCAAACCTATTCAGTTTTATAAAAGCTACCACTCCTAGTGGGAGGTGGCAACCACATTTACGAATCTTCCGATCCCACGATCTCGTCGCGCCTCTTCGCTACCAGCCTGGTCAGGTATTCCACGACCACGGGATCGAATTCATCACCGGCCCCACGCTTGAGCTCGTCCAGGGCCTCCTCCACGCTCTTCCGTTTGCGATAAGGCCTGTCCGAGATCATCGCATCGAACGCATCGGCGACGTTCAGGATCCTGGCGCCGACCGGAATCTCATGCCCCTTCAGACCTTCCGGATAGCCTCGCCCGTCGGGCCGTTCGTGGTGATGCCTCACGATCGAGGTAGACTCCTTCAAGAGATCCACGCGGGAGACCACTTCGGCACTGCTCAAGGGATGTTGCTCTATCGCCGCCCGCTCCTCGGCATCCAGCGAGCCTGGCTTGCTGAGGATGTCTATGTCCACGCCGAGTTTGCCGATGTCGTGTAGTAGGGCCCCACCCTCAATCAGTTCCACCATGGACTCGGGAAAACCCATTTCACGCGCCAGCATGGAAGCAAGACGGCTCACGCGGTTGGAGTGATCGTAAGTGTAACGGTCCCGGGCGTCGACCGAGGAAGAGAGCGCCTTCAAGGCCTGGAACCGCGAGGTCCTGAGCTCCAGACTCCGCTTCAGAGCGTCCCTGGTCAGAATTACCGGGAATGCGAAAAAGACGAACGCAACCGCGCCCGTGTCCCGATAGGCCACCGCCGTGATGGAACCCAGGATAGCTGTGAATACCAGGTGGTGTAGATTGCGTCCTGCATTCAGAAGCCAGAATTCACCGAACGCGTATTCACGCCTGCCGCGAAGCAGGCTTTCCGTGACGGTGGCTCCCACCACGAATGCAAGCGATGCCAGCAGGAGCGCCGGGATGGCCTCTGCCTTGACGAGCCAGCTGCCGAAGGTATTCCCGGTAAGGCGGAAGGACCGGCCCCCGTCCAGGAGGATGTCGAGTGATGGCACCAGTACGCGCCATATCGCCACCGCCGTCAGGCAACCCACTGCGTTTCTAAAGACCGCCACCAGAGTGGTCCGGCCGAAATTGACGGCCAGGCTTCCGGACACCAGTGCGGCCCCCAGCGCCAGGACCACAATCCGGTCGGATGCGGTAAGCAGGCACAGACAGACCAGGAGAGCATCACCGGGAAAAAGGAAACCCTTCCACGGCAGCTCGATCGCAAGCACCGAGAGCAGGCCGCCCACAGTCGTTATGACGGCAACTTCGGTGCGGCCGAAACCCAGGCTGTCGGCTCCGAAGGCGATAAGCGCCAGACCCGCCGCGAGAACCAGTATCCTGAGCGCCATGCGACCTCGAAACCGCTCGACAGTCACCATGGAGGTCCCGCCCTCCCAAGGGAACACCCCACGGGCAAGCCCGTGGTGCTTATATCCAAACGCCTTCACCAAAGCTTCGGCGGGCTATTCGCCTCGCGGCGCGGCCATTCAGTGACATCCGCCGAAGCACCATCTTGCGCATTCCATCGTGGGTCAAGCCGCGGCACTCCGCGCAGGCGAACAGAGAGCTGCCGCCTGCCAGAGTCAGAGCACAGGCCCGGCCCATGACATCACAGGTTCTATCTTACTCCGACTTCCGGCGATTTCAATGGTAAATCCTCGTGAGCCCGGCCTGCTCTCCGCAGTGGAGAGCCCCGGTGAATTCCTCCTGCGTGGGCCTTCCGGCGATCTCAGGGGCAAAATGGGTCGGGGTCACCAGGTTCACGTTGTGGCAACCCATCTCCTGCTTGAGCCCCCCTTGCAGAAACCGGCTACGCCGGCAGTGCGGTCAACCCCGCAGCGGCGAGGGCAGAGATCGCATGATGAGAGCCTTGCCTTGAGGGCGGCCACGCTGTCATCGATCTTGCCGGAGGCCGTGAGCCGCTTGTATCCGGGATAAGCGTCGGCAGTCATCCTTGGGCCACCGCCGTGCAATGGCACACGGTTTGTGGGGCAATCTCAATCGACCACAACATCCGAGGGAAGTATGTAGTTCAAGGGATTGGTCGCGACGCCCTTGACCCGGACTTCATAGTGAAGGTGAGGAGCGGTGGACCTTCCGGAATTACCGAGATAGGCTATCACATCACCCCGCTTGACCTTCTGCCCGTTGGTCACGAGGAGTTTGTCGTTATGGGCATACTTGGTCTTGATGCCGTTACCGTGATCGATCTCGATGGTGTAGCCGTAGCCGCGGTCATACTTGGCGTGGCAGACCGTACCGTCGGCGGTTGCGTGGACCTTCGAACCCCTGCGCGCAGAGAAATCCAGGCCCTCATGGCGGCTGATCCGCCCGGTGAAGGGGTCCGGACGCTTGCCGAAATAGGAGCTTATATAGCCTACGTCCACGGGCTTTATCGACGGAATATGAGCCAGCTCATCCGTCCTGCCCTTGAGACGGTTCAGGATCTCGCTGAAGCTGTGGCTCTGGAGCTCCAACTGGCGCAGCAGCCTGTCCACGTCCTCATTGAGCCCGGACAGCGTGCTGCTCACCGGGCCTATGTCGTAGGCGCCGGCAGCGAGCTCGGGGCCTCCCACACCTACCCCCCAGACATCCTCGTCCATGGGCTCGAGATCGGCAAGTACACGCAGCCTCTCTTCCAATTCGACGTGCTCGGCCATCTCCCCTTCGAAATCGGAGACCTTGTTCGTAAGCCGGGCGATCTCCTCCCTGAGGATGCGATTCTCGTTCTCCAGGTCCCCCAGCTGCGCGCTGCTTACCGAATAGGCAAAGGTCCGTATACCGGAGAAGACAGCAAACCCCATAAACACCACCGCCACGACCGCTGCGACCATGAGCAGCCGCTTGCTGACGGAGAAGGATCTAGGTGCCTGTCTGGGAGAATGCACTACGATCAATGTGAGTTTCTCACTAGCCACACTGCGCCCCTCATAAAACCCAACAGCGTGGGAAGGTAACAGAGCCGAGACGGCTTTGTCAAGCAAAATCCCGGCTCTGTTTCTCAGCCTGGACTATTCACAAGCCCTGTTTGTGAATAAGCCGGGCTAATTCAGATATGCTTTTAGGTACGAACTCCTGGACGCATGCCTCAACCGCTGGATGGCCTTCTCCTTGATCTGCCTGACTCGCTCCCTGGTAAGGCCCAGAATCCGGCCTATCTCCTCCAGAGTGAGAGCCTCCTCCCGGCCTATACCGAAATACAGCGTGAGGATCTTGGCCTCGCGCGTACTCAATGTCTCCAGTGCCTCGGCTACATCCTCCTGGAGCGACCGATCAATGGCGTCCCGGTCCGGAGATGCCGCGTCGGTATCCGGCAGCACCTCTCTCAGGGAACTATCATCCTCATCCGAGGTCGGAGCATCGATAGAGAGGTGAGGTATGGACACCTTCAGCGTATCCGTGACCTCCTTCTCGCTAATATCCATATGATCCGCGATTTCACCGGCGGTAGGCTCCCGGCCCAATTCATGACCCAGTTCCCCTGAGGTCTTGCCGATCCGGCTGAGGGTCCCGGCCCTGTTAAGCGGAAGCCGAACGATTCTGGACTGTTCGGCGATCGCCTGGAGTATCCGCTGCCTGATCCACCAGATGGCGTAGGAGATGAACTTGCATCCCTTCTTCTCATCGAATGTCTTGGCAGCCCTTACCAGACCCGCATTGCCTTCACTGATCAGATCGGAAAGACTCAAGCCTCTGTTTCTATACTGGCGCGCCACGCTCACTACAAAACGGAGATTGGCCTTGACCAGCTTCTCGAGCGCCTCGTGGTCGCCCTCCCTTATCCGCTGGGCCAACTCCGCTTCCTGCTCAGGTCTGAGAAGAGGTTCGTCACTGATCTCCCTCAGGTAGAGGGCCAGCGACTTCTCTTCTTCGACGAATCCTCTTTCGTTTGTCATCTTCTCCACCCCACATCTACCCAGTTACCAAAGATCCTTAGTCCCGGCTGGGTTTGACTGCAACGTATCTGTTCATACCGTCCCTCTGCACGAGAAAGAGCACCGGCTTATCCCGTTCACCCCGCGCATCCTTCGCGAGACGCTCGTAATCGTCGAGGCCTGTGACTTCCTCGCCGTTGATCTCCTCGATGATGTCACCCGGCCGTATGCCTTCCTCATAAGCGGGACTACCTTGCTCCACCCCAACCACCACTACACCGCTCTCCACCTCCGGCGGTGCGTGCCTGCTTCCCTGCGTTCCCGAAACATCATCAACCGCCAAGCCCAGCCAATTCTGCCGCTCCCTTCTCTCACCGGTCTGGGCAATCTCCGTGGGCCTTTCGCCCAGCTTTACTTTTAGCGCCTTGCGGTCCCCGTCCCTCAGGACCGCGACGTTCACCTCTTTTCCCATACCCTTCTGGGCGACGATGAGCCTGAAATCATCGACATCTCCGCTCACCGGCTCGCCGTCGAGCTCCAGTATTATATCGCGTCTCCGGATACCCGCCTGGTCGGCGGGCGAGTCCTCCACCACCGAACCCACCAGGATCCCTCTCTTGGGCTCCACCCCCAGGGCATCCGCCAGATCCCGGTCAATCTCCTGAGGCAAGATCCCCAGATACCCCCAGGACACCTTGCCGAACTCTATTATCTCTGCGGCCACATGCTTGACCATGTTGATGGGGATGGCGAATCCTATCCCCTGGCCCAAGGGGTTTATGGCGGTATTCATTCCCACCGCTTCCCCTCTGATGTTGACGAGAGGACCGCCGCTGTTTCCGAAATTGATCGATGCATCGGTCTGGATGAAATCCTGAAGCGCGGGTGTCCCGCCGACTATGCTCAAGGCGGACCTGCCCTTGGCGCTTATCACTCCCACCGTCACGCTGCCCTCAAGCCTGCCGAAAGGATTTCCGATAGCTATGGCCCAGTCTCCGACCCTTATGGCATCGGAATCCCCCAGGCGAACGAATGGAAGATCGCTTTCGTCGATCTTCAAGATCGCTATGTCGGTATTGGGATCGGTCCCCACCACCTCGGCCGGGTACTCGGTCTCATCTGCAAGTCTTACAATGATCTCGTCTGCATCAGCCACAACGTGATTGTTGGTCACGACGTAGCCGTCCTCGCGGAAGATGAAGCCCGAGGCATAGCTCGGCACCTCATACTCACGCTGCCGGAAATCCGGAACCAGATCCCGGAACAGGCGCCCGAATGGTTCGTTGAAATCAAACTCCTGGCCGGAGGTTACGGTCTTCTTGGTGTCTATGTTCACGACCCCGGGCATGACCTGCTCGGCCACCGCAACGAAGGGACTGGGCTCAATCGCCCCCGGCACCTGAGGCGTACTCTGGACCGCAACAGCCCGCTTCCCCAGGGAGTTGTCTTCGGCCCGTGAGCCCGCCATTTCACAGCCAAGCACGAGGCTCATGGCCATTATCACTGCCACCAACGTCGAGACACTGAGTTTCAAGACGGTCCCTTCCCCTTTCCAAGACAACGCATATCTACCCCACTTCATTGGTCTTGAACCTGAATCTGCCTGAAAAGTTCCGCAGTCAGCCGGTGCCCTACTCCCGAACTGACAGCGCGTCGGAGGGGCACACTACCCCACGTCACAGACCCTCACGCAGTGTACTGGCGCCCCCGCGGAGTGTCAATACTTTTCTTGCGTTCGGTCACGCTTTCTGATATATTGTGCTCACCCAATTTGGACGCTTAATCCGCATTGGGGGTTGCATTGAAAGTTGGAAATCCTGAGACCCCGGCGTATTTCCTGTCGGATTTGCATCTGGGGGCCTATCCGAACTCGGAGAAGTCCTCCATGCCCATGCTGATGGACTTCCTCAGGCATGTGGAGGAGGACAGGGCCCACCTCTATATAGTGGGCGACCTCCTCGATTTCTGGTTTGAATACCGCACCGTGGTACCCAGACGCCCTTTTCGGCTGCTGGCGAGGTTGAAGGAGATGGTCGAAAACGGTGTCCGGGTCACCTATATTGCCGGGAACCACGACTACTGGATCGGGGATTTCCTCAGGGAGGACGTGGGTCTCGCGACTTTCACGGACCAGTTGGAAATCGCCATAGAAGGCAAGCGGTTCCTTATCTCCCACGGCGACGGCCTGGCCACCACGGGGGACCTGGGATATAGGGTACTTAAGGGTATCCTGCACAGCCGCGTAGTCTCAGCGGCGTTCAGATTGGTCCATCCCGATCTGGGAATAAGCATGGCGAGGCTGTTTTCCAGGCTGAGCAGGCGGCACAGCTCGCGCAACGACAACGATCCCAGGCCCGGGCTCGAGACCTTCGTGACAGCCAAGGCCAAATCCGGCTTCGACTACGTGGTTCTGGGTCATCTCCACAAGCCCAGGCTCTTCGAGATCGAGGGGACTTCCTGCCTTGTGATCGGGGACTGGATCGACTGCTTCACCTATGGTCTCTTCTCGAATGGAAGGCTCACCCTCGAGAGGTGGCCTACCGGGCGGCCTCGGGAGACGGAAAGATCGCCCCGACCTTGAAAGCCAACGAGACCCGGTGAGTATCGCCCATCTTGTCCCCCATATCGACGTAAGCGTAGTCGATGAGGGTATTGGCCAGCGCGAGACCCAGGCCGAATGTGAAATCCCCATCCTCCCGGGCATCCCGGTACCCGACCCTGAAGACCGCCAGGTCCGTAAGGCCTGCCTCCAAGCCGGCAAGCAGACCCCCGTCACAGTCTCTGGTCCGCTCATAATCGAGGGCGACTCTGGCGCCGAAATCCCCAGGAAGCCATGTGGGCTTATAACTGAGTCCACCCTGCGTCGTAAGGGGAAGATCGAAATCTTCATCTAAGTAGCCCATCTTCGGGCCGAAGTCCCTGAGGGCAAACCCCAGTGAGACGTTGCCGCCGAGAAGGGGCTGGGGAAAGGTGAAGCCCGCTCCCAGATCGATGGCGAATCCGGTGGCGGAGTCCCAGTCTATCTTCTCATACAGCACCTTCCCGCTTGCCCCGACACTCAGGGTCGGATGGAGCCTGCGGGCATAGGTCGCGCCAATGACAAGGTCGTAGAACCTGAATGTACCCTGCTTTATTCCCACGGCGTCATAGCCGTCAAGAGGATCGGTATGGAGGCCGGTCACCGAGATTCCGAAGGCGTGGCTCCGGCTGGTCGTCCCGACGGCAAGGGTCTCCAGGTTTATGTCCTGAAACCAGGCCGTGTGAGTGAAGGTGAGGAGACTCCCATCCACATTGATAAGATGCGACGGATTGACTTCCGCCCACGTGGCATCGGTGACGGCAACTCCCGCATCTCCCATGGCCGATATTCTGGGCACGGTGGAGATCTTAAGGAAGTTCATGCAGGTAGGAGTGGCCGAAGCCGGCGACACAGTGACAATCAATAAGCCCAGGAGAATCCAGAATCCCAATCCCCTCGTTCCCATCTCTCTGCTCCTTTGCTTGGTCGGTCTTAAGGGCTGCTTCCTAATCCTAATGCTACCCTGAGCATGGTGTCAAGGCACTAACGTCGTCGCTTCTACAAGCCTCGCAGGTCCTGACGCTCCGGACCACGCCATTCGTCCTCACGGGAGTGACGATGACCCGGCAAGCATGACCTCAACCACCCTCTCCGCTTCCTTTAGAGCCTCGGGGGCTTTGCAAGGATGCTTGCCCCCGCCCTGGCAGACGTCGGCCTTACCACCTCCCCTACCCTCGACCACCTCGCAGGCCGCCTGCATGGCCCGACGCATGTCGGCCGCGACATCGGCGGATCGTGAAAACACAAGATGAAGCCTCTCCTTGCCGGAGGCCAGGAGAGCAACCGTTCCGGGTTCACCGGTCAGGGCGGCAGCCATCTGGCGTATCTCCTGGGGGGTGCCTGCCTCCAGGTAGGTGGAGACGATGCGGACACGGCCGACATGGCGTGCGCTTGCGAGAAGCTCCCCGGCCCGACACCCGGCAAGGTCGCGCCTGAGGCCTTCCACTTGCTTTGAGAGATGCTTCCTCTCCGTGAGCATCTCCGGGATGAGTTCGGGCAACCCCTTGTCCTTGGTGGTTAGATCCTGGGCCAGCTCTACAATGAACCGGCTTTTCCAAAAATAGTCGTCCATAGCAAGCGTGCCGCAGACAAACTCCACCCGATTGGTATCTCTTACCCTTTCCCACCGCAGGATCTTGATGGGCCCTATCTCCCCGGTGGTTCTCGTGTGGGTCCCGCCACAGGGCGACTTGTCGAAGTCCTTCACCTCAACCACTCGGATCACGTCCCTGTCGATAGGCATCTTGACCCTCAAGCCCTCGACCTCGTCCTTCCCTGCCTCGAAGACCTCGACCGGGTGGTTCTCATAGCCAATGCGGTTCGCAAGATCCTCGACCGCTTTCGCCTCCTCCCAGGTGAGGTCCGGGGCGGCGATGTCTATCGTGGAGTGCTCCACGCCCAGTTTGGATGAGACCGTCGGCGCGCCAAGCACGCGGAGGAAGGCTTGCGATAGGACATGCTGCCCGGTGTGCTGCTGCATGTTTATGAGCCTTCGCTTTCGGTCGATGGAGGCCTTCACCCCGCCACCAGGGCCGAAACCGGGATGCTCGGACGCAAGGTGAAGCACGCGGCCGTCCTCCTCTATGACTCCTTCTATGGGAACGCCCTCGATCTCGCCGGTGTCCGAAGGCTGGCCGCCGGCTTCGGGATAGAAGCAGGTTTTGTCCAGCTCGATGGCGTATTGGCCGGCGCGCGGCAGGACAGCGAGAACGCGGGCCTCAAACTCGGTGCGGTAGCTGTCTTGCTGGTAAAGACGCTCGGTCAAGGCCTACTGACCCTTCCGGCCTTCCGCACCAGCCCCGATCCCGGTCTCGTCCACGCGCAGATCGGCCGGCCGAGGCAGTATCGCATCGACCTTGTGGGTCGCAAGCAGGTAGACAATGTCCGAGTTCGTCCGCTTCGCATAGGTCTGCCGCTCTTCATTCCGGTTGCCGAAGAGGAGTTCCTCTCGGCGGCCCTCGGCTGTTCGGAACCCGATGGCGGAATCGGCTTCGGCCAGGCCCGAGGCGGGTATCGGCATTCTCCCGGCCAGCGCATCGCACCTCAGGTATGCAAGCGATCTTACCAGTCTGGCGACCCTGTCCTGATTGCAGGCCGAGCTTTCAGGCTCACTTATGAACCACTCACCGGCCGGGTTGCGCCTCAGGGTGAGGCTCGCCCCTGAGCGGCCGATCTTGATCTCTTCCATCGTATCCGGTTCAAGCGCGTAAATCGTCCGGTCCTGCCAGGTCCGCTTGCCCCTGTCGAAGACCGCGCGAAGATACCCGGGTGCAAGCACGACATCTCCAGATTGTGCATCCCGGATGTAGGTACTCTGGTAGTCGGGCCCCGGCTTGCCGACAACGAACCTGACCAGCGTGTCGCCTCGGGCATCGAGGATGCCGACGAACACGCCCGCCGAATCGACCTGGTAGAGGTTCTGCTTCTCCGGATTCGAGGATATGATGTCCTTACGCGAGAAGCCGGCCACTCTGCCGAGCATGTCCTCCACCACCCCGGCCTCCGCGGGCAGCGAATCCTCGCTTGCGACAGACCATACACCGTCGGATTCAGTGAGAACCGCCGTGTTTTCCCCGCCCACAATCACAAGACGGGCTGCCTCGGCCGGCTCAAAATCCGGAAAAAGCGGTTTCTCCCCGCCCCGTCGTCCGCCCCCGAACCTGACGGCGAGGAAGACCACGATCAAGATAGCCAGCACTGCAACCAGAACCGTGCTTACTCTCAAGTTCTCACCACCTATCCGCATGGGTCCGGGAACCCCGGCATCAGGGCAGGACCCCCTTCCGGGAGGACCTCAGGTAACGCCTCAGGAGCCCCCAGATAACAAGCAGTATCGGTATTCCGAATGTGGAAGCGAATCTGACCGAGGACTTGACCCCCTCGCTCGTTTCCTTAAGCGGCCGTGCGGTCACCACCCTCGATCTTATGCCGATCAGGCTCTCTCCAAGGGTAAGCCAGTCCACCGCATTCAGGAAGAAAGTGCCGTTCTCCGGATACTGGGAAAGATAGTCGGACTGGATGAACCGCGAACTGGCTATCACTATGATCTGCGTCTCAGGGCTGGCATCCAGCTTGGGACCCGTCCAGGGCGCTGCCGCGCCGCCGGGCTCCGGGGCCGGAAGGCCGCTGAAGCAACTCGGAAAGCTGCCGCCCAGGAGCACCGCCACATTGCGGGCTCCCAGGGGCGTGGTGGGCCGGAAATCGCGCTGAGGATTGAGATCCAGACGCTCGCTTTCGGTCCACGACTGCGCCGAACTCCGGGCCAGCACCTCGACGTCCCGGAAGTCCTCCGGGTCCCTCGTGAAGTCGATGCTGCTGACCCATGGAAAGACAACCCGCTCGAGCTGATTGGTGACCGGGGAATCCTCGCTGAAACCCGCCTTGTTGACCATGGGCCAGAGCATATATGGGACCGTGTATCGGAAGAAGCCCGTGGAGAAGGTCGCGGTTCCGCACTGTCGATCGAATACAAGGTCCGGATTGACCCTCGCGCCGTAGTGGGCAAGCAGCGAGTCCACACCGGTCTGAGCAGGCACTGCGACCAGCGGCCCCTCATCCGGAATGGTCGTGCCGTCGACGAGGAAAAGCGCCCGCCCGCCGCGCATCACAAACTGGTCGATCGCGAACGTCTCCCACTGACTGAGCCCGAGCGGCCTTGCGACCACCAACGTATTGACCTCAGGCGGCACCATCTCGCCGCCGGAGACGGAGACCGTGGTGACACTGTATTGCTGCTGCATCGCCCTTCGGACCGCCTCGTAGGGATCTCCGGACAGCGACCGGTCTCCGGTGAGGAAACCCACAGTTTTGGGTTCCTTGCTGGTAACTTTGAGTATGGCGGAGGTGAGCTCATACTCCAGAGAGGCGGCGCCCTGGACCACGGGAATCACTTCCTTGCGGTCCTCGAAGAGAATGGCGATGCCCAGATAGGCGTTCATCACCTCGGCCTTGTCCTTCTGTATGATGTTGAGCTGGACCGGCGGAATCCCGAGCGATCTCACCCGCTGCTCGGTCTCCGGATCAGCCGCGGGGTCTTCGAAGTCCACCACCAGGTCGGCCCCAGCGTAGGCCCTGTACTCATCGATAAGGTCCCTGATCTCCCTGGTCAGCGTGGTAAGATAAGGAGGCAGCTTCTCGGAGAAGTAGACCTTTATGTTTACGATATCGTCCAGGTCTCTGAGGACCTTCTTGGTGGATTCGGACACACTGTAGACGTTCCCCTCGGAGAGATCCAGTCGTCCGAAGACGCTCTGCGAGATCAGATTGGCAAATACGATGATTGCGACGACAATCACCATCTCGATGACCGTCGCCGTCCGCCTTTTCGAACTCATGCTCTCCCCTACCTTCTTGCCCCGATCGATTTCACGTTGAGATAGATGAAGAACCCGATTACCGAGAAGTAATAGACAAGATCACGGCTGTCCACCACGCCGCGGCTCACGCTGTCGAAGTGACCCCCGAGCCCCAAGAAGCTGAAGATAGGCACCAGCCGATCCGGGAGCCCGAAGAGCACGAAGTCCGCCCCAAGGATGAAGAGGCCGAATATCCCCACCACGGAAACGATGAAGGCCACGATCTGGTTCTCGGTCAGGCTTGATATGAAAAGGCCTATGGCCAGATACGCCGCGCCTATCAGGACGCATCCCAGATAGCCGCCCGCCATCTGCCCGGCATCCGGGTCCCCGAGCAGGGCGACAACAATGGGAAGCACGAAGGTGAGGGAAAGGCTGAGGAGCAGAAATGAGAAGCTTGCCAGGAATTTCCCGAGCACAGCTTCGGCGTCGGTGATGGGCAGGGTCATTAGAAGTTCCATCGTGCCCACCTTCTTCTCCTCAGCCCATAGCCTCATAGTTATGGCCGGGATAAAGAAGAGGAAGACCCATGGGACGAGGTCGAAGAAAGGTCTCATCGAAGCCTCGCCTACTACGAAGAAGCCCTTGAGGAACAGCCAGCTGGAAAGCCCCAGATAGACCGTCAGGTATATATAGGCTATCGGCGAGTTGAAGTAGCTGGCGAATTCCCGCTTGAATATCGGTACCGCGTTCCTCATGTCCCGGTCAGGTCTCCCTTGTGGTGAGCTTCAGGAAGATGTCCTCAAGACTCAAGGTCTCCCTGCGGAGCTCGTTGATCTTCCAGCTGTTCTCCACTGCAATCCTGAATATCGCCTCCCCGGTGTCCTCATCGTTGCCCGCCTTGACCAGGTACCGGACGTAACCCCCGCCCGCGTCGGCGACTTTGCTCACCGAGGTCACCGAACTTATCTCAGCCAGTCTGGCGTCCACGGGCTGGTCGCCGGCACTTATGGAGACATAGACGGTATTCTCACCGCCGGCTACGGCCTGAAGTTCCCGGGGGGTGCCGCTTGCGACTATCCGCCCCTCATTGATGATAAGCACCCTGGAGCAGGTCGCCTCGACCTCCGGCAAGATGTGGGTGCTCAGTATAACCGTCCGCTCTTCGCCTATCTTCTTTATGAGCTCGCGGATCTCGATTATCTGGGAAGGGTCAAGCCCGGTGGTGGGCTCGTCCAGAATGAGGATGTCGGGATCGTGTATCAGCGTCTGGGCAAGACCGACCCGCTGTTTGTAGCCTTTCGAGAGTTCCCCGACGTTTCTACCAAGCACCTTCTCCAGACCGCAGGTATCGATCATCCTACGAATGCGTCCGGGCCTCTCCGCCCGCGGGATCCCCCTTACTTCGGCCACGAAGGCGAGATAGGCCACCACATCCATGTCCTCATAGAGAGGAGCGCTCTCGGGCAGGTAGCCGACCCGCTTTCTCACCTCCAGCGACTCATCCCTTGTGTCGTAACCTGCGAGCTTCGCCGAGCCGCGATCGGGAGTAAGATAGCAGGTGAGAATCCTCATCGTCGTGGTCTTGCCGGCCCCGTTCGGGCCCAGGAAACCAAGCACCTCACCCCTGCTCACATCGAAGGTGATATCATCTACGGCAGGCGTCCTGCCAAAGGTTTTAGTGAGATTTCTTACAGCTATCACTGCCGAAACCCCGGTCATCCGCTTCTGTCAGGCAACCACGTAAATCAAGAACCTTTCAAGGATGGTAAACCCACACATCTCAGAAAGGTTCCGCGCCCATTATATGGTTGCGCTATTGCTTGTCAACCGCAAACTGAACAGGCCGCCGGACGCCTGAACCCGACTTATCCGTGCCCCCGCCGCGGCGTCCCCCACAGGGCTTGCCCGCTTAAGTAACATCCGCCTAAGTAGCCTCTCACACATCCGACCACCGGCAAACCCCTGCTACATGCATTTGACCGCCTTCACCGAGGCTTCGGCGGTCCATGCTCCACAGGGCTTGCCCTCTGGAGCATAAAAAAAGGGGCACTTGCGTGCCCCCGCCGGACAGAAGCGTGACAGATCCGGGTCCCTACCCGGACAGGAACCACCGTACGGCTCGTGCCAAAGCCTTGTCTTCTTACTATGTCCATGGGGGGACACGATGTGCCCCCCATGGACATGGAGCGTGACGGCACCCCTAAGACCACACGAATGGCCCATGAGGATCCGTCGCTTGCCTAACATAAGCAGATTGCATGCCAGAACCCGCCACAACGAGGCGGATATGCACAAGAACCACCCAACCCACACGCACATCCATATAAGCACATGCTAATTGCCGTTGCAACAATCGGTTAGATTCATAAGTGCCCATGGAGATACATGCTTACATTCTCCGGAAGTCGCGACACTCCACAAAAAGCCGGACCGTCGCGCACCTCGGTCTCACCAAAAAACTGCAGGCTTCTTCACTAGCATGCAAACACATGCACATCCGGGGTCAGATCTTGGAAGTTGAACTCAGCCTTCAAGATCCGACCGCAATCGCTTTTTTTCGAGGATGGTTGCATACGCAGCAGGCGGGCGGTGTCAACCAGCCTGTCAGAACATGTCACGCAGCCCATACTTCTTCATCTTGTAAAGCAGATCCCGGTAGCTCATGCCCAAGTAGGTGGCAGCCTTCTTCCTGCTGCCGCCGAACCGGCGAAGCGCATTCTCAATCTCGGTCTTCTCGAACTGCTCGGTCACGCGCTTGGTCTTTTGCTTGAGAGTCATCCCGTCCCCATTGTCTCCCGCTCCTGCGGACTCCTCCGCGGAAGAACCAGGCGATTCGAGAAACTCCCGACGTCCGGATTCGATCGCGACTTCTATACAGTGCTTCAGCTCCCTTACGTTGAAGGGCCAGTGGTAACCCATGAGCATCTCCTCAGATCGCTCGGATAGCGAAAAGGCCGATCGGCCGAGCTCCCGCGATTTCTTGGCGATGAGATATTCGGCAAGGAGGAGAATGTCGTTTCCACGCTCCTTGAGTGGCGGGACCCGGATCCGAACCTGTTGGAGTCGCGAGAGGAGATCATCCCTGAGGCGCTTGGTGGCGATCGCCTCATTCAGGTCTGCATTGGTTGCTGATAGAAATCTCACGTTCGTGACGAGGTCCTTGCCCTCACCACCCACCCGGCTGAAGACATATGACTCTACCACTCCCAGGAGCTTCGACTGCAAGCGCGGGGACAGATCCGCAAACTCATTGAGCAACACCGTTCCCGCCTTGGCCGACTCGAGGACACCCTGCTGGCGTTCGTGGGCCCCTGTGTAAGCACCTTTCTCGTGTCCGAAGAGCGCGCTCTCGATAAGCGTTTCGGGGAGCCCAGGGAGATTGAGGTTCTTGAACGGGTGGTCTCTCCGCCAGGACTCATAGTGCAACGCCGATGCCACATGGTCCTTGCCCACCCCCGGGGGGCCGGTGAGCAGGACTCTCAGCTTGCTGTCGGCATATGTTCTGACGTCCTCCTTCAATCTCTGCATCGCGGGGCACTCGCCTACGATGTCCTTGAGAAACACCGCTTCCCGCCCCTGCTGGGCCCGGAGCTGAGCGTTTTCGATTTCCATGCTCTTTGTCTTGAGCTCTTTGGCTATAATTATCGGGATGCTGCTCATGTCCGAGTTCTTGTCGATGAAGTTGTCAGCCTTCAACTTCATCGCCTTGACAACGGTCTTGGCGTTGCCGTAACACGAGAGCATGATCACGACGACCCAGGGATCCTTCGCCTTCATGTCCTTCAGAATGTCAAGGCCGTTCCTTCCAGGCATCATTATGTCCAGAAGCACCGCATCAGGCTTGAACTCCTGAAACATCCGTATCGCCCTGTCCGGATGCCTGCAAGGTTTCACATCGTAACCGTGCTCGCCGAGGAGGTCGGCACACTTGCAGAGCCATTCCAACCTGTCATCGACTACCAGCACCTTCCTCCTGTCGTCATCCATGGTGATGCTCCTTTATCCCGATGCCGGAGGCAGCGATATCACAAACCGGGACTTGCCGTTTTCACCCGGCTCACAGAGTATGTCTCCGCCGTTTGCATTGGCCCGCTTCTTCGCCGAAAAGAGACCTACCCCCCTGCCCTCCGCCTTGGTGCTGAAGAAGGGCTCGAAAATCCGGGCCATAAGGTCCTCTTGAACGCCCGGCCCCGAATCGGTAACCACTATGTCGACGGAGCTTTGGGACGAGCCTGAATCCACGGCCTCGACTGCAACCCTGACCCACCCGTCTTCGCCCACCGCCTCGACGCAGTTGGCCAGCACGCTGATGAGTATGTTCTTGACGTCTTTCCTGTTGGCAAATGCGGGAGGGGGCGGGGATCCGGGAGAGTCGGCCAGGTCAATCCTGACGCCGGCTGCTTCGTCCGAAACCAGGGCGATACAGTGGCCGGCGATCTCGCGGAGGTCCACCATCTCCGGTTTCCGGCCTTGGCGATTGGAGATGTCTATCAACTCTGCGGCAAGCAGATTCAGTGTATCGATTTCCGAAGTGATCTCGTCAAGGACCTTCAGGTCCTTCTTGCCGGCCCTGCCCCCGGACCTGGTTCGCTCCAGGATGTCCCTCACGTGAGCGAGAGGATACTTGAGATCGTGTGCGAGCTCGCCCAGGGTCTCGCCCTCCGCCTCGAGCCTTCGAACACTGCTCGAAGCATCGGCCGCTTGCCACATGTGACCCACCGTAGAGGCTGCCTGGCACATGAAACAGGATTCATCGGCCCTGAACGGCACGCCCATCTCGTTATAAGCGCAGAGCATCCCGTAGGACTTGTCGGAAAGCATCACCGGGGCCACTGCAATCGAGCCCTCATTGTGCCGGACAAGGTCCAGATCGCGCAGAAGCTCCCTGAAGCACCTGGCGAAGTTGTCGCTCTCGACCTTTCCCGAGTATGAGCAGAACTCGGACAGATGGCCGTGCCCATCTCCCCTGAAACCTTCGCCGCCGAAATCCGGGAAGCGGTCACAGAACAGCCTGTGCGATTCGCGGCAGGCCGCCAGCAACGGCCCCAAGCATCCGATCGCGTCTCCAGCCAGGTGTGTTCGCCCATTGACAACAGCCCCGGACCTGACCGGCACCTCGCTGAGCCAGACGTCGCGGTCGCCCTTGGACACCATCCAGTAGAAACTATCCACAGCCATGACATTGGAGAGCTCCTCGGCCACGATGCCTATGGCGGAGCCCACCGATCTCGCCGCGGCAGTCCGAAATGCGATCCGGCGGAGGCACTGGGATCTGTCTCTCTCCAACCGGAGATCGCCCACGTACTTCGTGATGGGCAGCGAGAAACCCAGTTGGGTGCAGAGAAGCCCGCTCAGATTCCGGTCTATCGGACTGAAATCCCCACTCTCTTTCCAAGCCAGGAAAAGCCCGCTCACATCCGAGAGCGTGAAACTATGAGCGAGGAGGTTCTTCAAGTCGGACGGTAGAACCGGCTGAGGGGGCGTGCCCAAGGTCAGTCTGGCCAGGTTATGCTCTACTATCTCCGAAGGCATCGCGCCGGGAGGAGGCGTCTTGCCTCTCGTGTAGTAGGTTGTCCTGGAAGATCTGTCGCTCGAAGTGATCAAAGCTATGCTCACGAAATCGGCCCCCAGCACTTCGCAGGCCTCCCCGAGGAAACCATCCATCACCGACTCCATGTCCTTAAGCGAACTCAACACCATACCCGACCGGGCCATCGATGCCAGTTTCTCCACTGTCGCCCCGAGCTCCTCATTGGCAGCGGTAATCTCGGCCGTCCGCTCGCGAACAAGCCGCTGCAGGTTGTTGGTGTAGTCTTCGACCTTCTTCTCCAGATTGACCACGTCGGTAAGATAGCGGACCACGGCGAGGGTCTCCTCAACCGCGCCGTCACGGCCGACGAGGGGAATATAGCTTATGTCCGCAAAGATCGCCGCGTCTCTCAGTTTGCTCGTCAACTTGATGCATCCGGTGCTGACCGCTTGGCGCGTCATCATGGCGCGGCGCCTGAAATCCAGCAGCAGGTCGCCTTCTTCGATCATCATCATGTCGCGCTCGCTCTTGCCGACAACATCGTCACGGCTCATGCGGAGGGCACCGCATATCACGTGATTCGCGTCAATGATGTTACCGTTACGATCCAGGACCGCAATGCCTTCTTCCAGGCTGTCCACCAGCGACCGGAAACGCCGGGTGGCTGTGGCGAGCTTGATATGATCGGTCTCCCTTTCGGTTAGATTCTCTACGACAATCAGGCAGGCCTGGCTTCCACGCACAGTGATGGGGTAAAAGTCGGCCGATATCACGGCTGTCCGGCCCTCCGGAAACTCGATCGCCAGCCTGTCCACCTGTATGTTCTGGCCGCGTTCTATGGCGGTCTTGATGTAAGCAATGACACCTGCCCTTCGGAGATCGGGAGCGAGATGGTGGATCTTCATGCCGACCATCTCAGCCGGACGCTTCCCGAATCTTCTTGCCGTCGACTCGCTCACCCTGATCAAGTTCAATTCCCTGTCCACCACCGCATAAGCGACCCTCACGCCATGCAGGCTGTCAAGCACCTTACTTAGAATCTCCTTCTCGGTAGCCAGCCTGCGCGCGGTCTCGGCAAGCATGTTTCTGGAGTGTTCGATCTCGGTCACATCCTGAAGGTGAACAAGCACAATGGAGGTAATGTCTCCCACTTCCTTGATGCCACGTGCCTGCACCGCAAAGATCCGCTTGCCCGCAGCCGTCTCGATGTCCGTGTGGAGCACCGCACAGTCTGCTCCGGTCATGACCTCCGCATAGAGATGGTCTATGAGGTCCGGTTGACCCCAAGGAACGGCCGACTTCAAGTCGGAAACCTCTGAATCCGGGCCTCCCTCGAGCAGACTCCTTGCTCCCATGTTCATGGTTATGATCCTGCCGTCCAGCTGAGTGAAGAACATCGGCGGCCCTTGCCTGAGTGCGGTCCGGCCGAAAAGTTCCCTGGTGGTTTCGTCGAAGAGCGAAAGCGGAGCCGAGCCTACCGCCGGTTGCATTATAGCCATAAAACCCTCGGATTCGCCCCCTGCAGATCGGGGCGGCCAGGCCAGAACCGAGGTGATTACCACACCTCTCCTGAACGTGGTAATGGCGTCCGCCTTCGTGTTTCTTACCTGGCCGGCGGACATCAGATGCCCGATCTGAGTCTCGAGGATCTTGGCCTGCGGGGATGGATTGAGCTCCGGTATTCTCATGTTGCGGGCCTCAGCTTCGGTCAGCCTGAATTCGTCAAGATAGCGCCGGTTGAACTCCTTGAGATGCAAGTCCCTGCCGAGATAAAAAACGGCCCCGTTGACGCTCTCCAGAATACTACCCAAAGCGCCCCGGGCATCGGATTCCGGATTGCAATAAGGGGGCAGCATCAGCAGAAAGCAGAACTTGGCGCTCTGGATCTCACCCGGACACAAGACCAGGTTGTACCGGTCGCTCCGCACACCGGCGGCGGCGAAGTCACCCAAGAGGCCGGTCTTGCCTTTCCTTATACATTCGCGAACAGGTTCATTGAGGCTTGTCGGAAAGACACTCCTTCGGCGGGTGCCTTGCCGGGATTCGGCATGTTGCTTGGCTTCCCCCGCAAGACGGAAAAGCATGTCCTGGCCTTGAATATTGACCAGGTGCACCTTCATCTTCCGGTCTATGACCATGGCCGGAAGCGTGAACTGGTTAAGGACGGAGGTTACGAATGCCGAACCGGCATCCGGCGTGTCCGGAAAGCGGAACAATATATCCAAAAGGCCCTTCAAGGTACCCCACGCTCCATTGTGTGCATCCTCTTGCACACCAAGACAGAACAACTCTACTACAAGGTCGTCCGAATGTCAATACCTGTCAATCGATATGGGGTTCTGGAGGTTCTTGAACGCTGGGGCAAGAGCAGTGGCTGAACACGCCGAAGTTGCTCGGGAACGTGTTGGCACAACTGGCGCTGCGGCATCCCGCCGGTCAACAAACAGACCAGAGTCTTCCGAGAGATGTGCAAAGTCCTGCACCCGGCCGGCGTCGCCCGCACAGGCGTGCAAATACGACACCGGCCGAAGAGCTCCTGCCCCTGTTCAGTAGCCCTCGGCCGGTGCTTTTGACAGGCAATCAACAGCGCCCGTCTGGATGAAGCAGCGCCAATCCCCTGAAGTTCAGACTACTTCGATACACGCCTCCTTTTTGACGGTGATCTCCCTTTGCTACTACCGGTACGCACCTTGGGCGCGACCTTCTTCATCTCACTTGATGCCGACGTGCCCGACTTCTTGACCTCGACCTTGCGGCTTGGCTTGGCCCCGTCGGACGCCTTGGCGGCCTTCTTCTCATCCACCTTGACCGCTTCCCTCTTAGGTTGAGGCTCGACCTTCTCGGGCTTTTCGGCCACTTTGCGTTGCGTCACCTGGGTCTTGTCATCACCCACGGGCTCCGGGACGGGCTTCGCTTCGCCCCGTGGCTCCTCATGCTGTGAAGCGCGGGACTTCACCTTCTCGGGCTCAACGATACGCACTGGAACAGGCCGGATTACCTCGACCCTGCCTTCTCTCACCGCCACATCCTTGTACTTCTCCACACGCACCGGCTCCCTCGCATAGAGGTCGCGTTCGCCGGACGTGTGCTGCACACCGTCCGCCTCCACAACACGCGGAGTCTTGACGCGCACCCGCTCATCCCAGTAGTGGGCATACTCGGACCGGCTCGAGTAGCATTCCGATCTGGATTTCCATTTGTAATCGCTCGGCCAGTCCCGGCATGTCCTCCTTGCACTGCAAACATACCTGGGTCCGCAGTAGACCCGCCTCGGCGTGCACCACCACCACCACGACCACGGATTCCAGCCGGGGTCGCAGTCGACGAAGGAGATGGAGAACCCCGTACAAGCCTGTACGTAAGGCCTGTAATTGGTGTCGAAGCCGTGACAGTCATAGCAGACATAGCGCGGGTAACTGACACGCTCATCGACGTAGAAATAAGTGAAATCCGCGAAGGCCAGGCCCGCCTCGAGGGCGTCATAGCATATGAACTCATCTATGGACTGCATCGCCATGTATGGGTCTCCATAGATCCTTGGCGGCAAGGCGCAGCCCCAGTAATCGCCGAAGCCGCGCCAGGAAACGTCATATGCATAGTCCTCGTAGCCGTCACAACCGTGCCAGTAAAGCGCCCTGAAAGGCTGAAGTGATGCAAGGGCATGTACGTACTCCACCCCGGAAGGCCCCGTAACGTAGTATTTCCCGTAATATCCCCTGCCCAGACGGTACACCGTGCCGGCCTCGACGTAACCGTCGCTGCCGCATCGGTACGGGAAGAGCAGTGCCAGGTGACCGTCCGTATCGATCTCATAGACCATGACGTAACAGTCGCGATCCGCCCTGAAGCAGACTTCGACGTCGTCTCCCACCCGGTATACGGCTCCGGTACCCCTGTCGGTCCAGATCTCTACCCGAGGCTCTCCTTCGACTATGGCCGCCTGGACGCCTGTGCACCCTAAGACCACGGTCGCAATCCCAACTGCTGATATCAGCCTGCGTAGCATCCTCCTCACCCCCTCTGGAGTCAGCCCCCCGTGCAAGGGGTCTGCTCGGTGCCCGGCCTCGCCTATTTGGCTTCGGCCCGGCATCAGCGCCCCCTGACTCTAGGGACCAGCTCGGTGGACCACTGTCGACTCTGAAACGCCCAATCCGCCATGATCCAACCCGGGCCCTCTGAGAGCACTCTGATCTTGCCGTAGAAACCGCTGACGGTCCTCAAGACGTAGGTGTGGAACCTGATGACCTCGACCCCGTCCGGCGATCCCGACCAGCCGTCTTCCGGGGCCTCGCTGATCTCATCCCACCCGTAGGTATAACCCATATCCTGAAGCTGGTTCTCTCCCAGGGGCACAATCCTCAGCACTCCCTGGCCGTCCCGCGTCAGGTAGTACTGGGCGATAGAGCTCATGTATGAAGTTATGACGATGGTGCTGTACTGAAACGGCAATATCGCTATTGCCGACTCGTCGGGATCGTAGCCGACCGTGAACCACTGAAGATCTATGCCCTCCGGCCTGGGCGTATCGTCCACGGTTTCATAGCTGAGGTCGCTCTCGTTTCCATGGATATCGTATGCGTCCACCGCATAGAAGTAGGTCATGCCGTTGGTAAGTCCGTCGTCGAAGAAACTGGTTTCCTCATCCCAGCCGACATCGCCTATTCTATGGTAAGCGCCGAAGGCCTCGGTGCTGCGGTAGACCCCGTAACCGGCGAGATCGTCCACTCTGACGGGATCCCATTCCACTATCACATAGGTATCCCCGGTGATGGTTCTCACTCCCGTGGGAACGGCAGGTGCCTGATCGTCGTAACAGGGATTACCGCACGTATCGCAGGTGTTGTACGTATCACATCCCGCCGCAAGAGCGGCAAGGGCGCATATGAGCAGTGCCGCCTTCTTCATCTTCTACACCCCCTCCCCATGAGTCGAGCCTACCAGCCTGGCAACGAAACTTCCGACCGCTACCTTGCTCTTCATGAGCACGGGCATCTTCAGGGCGTCATCGGTGAGCCATATGAGCATCCTGCCTGTCTTGGCGAAGGCGCCCTCGACGATGTCGGGCTCGATCACGAGACACTCGTAGTCTCCTTGGCCCGTGCGCACGGTTTCCCTTCTCAAGACGCGGATGCGCGCATCGTAGCTCCTGCCGCCCTCGAAGGCCTTGACGATGACCTCATCTCCCACCTCGAGGTCGTACCCGCGCACATAGTAAAGGGCTGAGAGTATGTCGCGCGTGCCGGGTTCGACATCGTATTCCCGCTTCTCGGTCTTCACGACACCCCCGGGTTCGTACACTGCCCACTCATCCCGCTCAAAAGGTCCCTCTCTCAAACGCTTCTCGAAGAAGACGGGAAGCAGGGTCTCGGCATCGACCTCAGAGACTATGACGTCATCGACCTCGAAAAAAAGCGAGATCATGTCGTTCGATTGCGCCCTGGAGACTATGCGATAGACCTCACCGTCTGAGGTGGCGCGTCCCTTGACCTCCAGCGAAGCCCGTCCTGCCGGGATCGCACCATAGAGTATCTCGAAGTCGAGTTTCTCACCGTCTATCAGGAGCGGCCTGGCCTCTGGCGGCGGCGTAGCCTGGGGTTCGGGATGGCCCGCCTCCACACCGGTCCCCGACAGGAGCACCAGCACCATCCCGACCAGGCTGACCATGAGAAAGAAGACAAGTTTTGCGAGGTTCGTGCGGTAAGGCCCTTCGACCGCTATACTTATGGCTCTCACCCGCTTTGCCTGTTTGGCTCGGTCGCTTGGTCTTGTTTCACTTGCCCGCTTCATATTCAGTCTCCATCGAATCCGTGCACTTCACATTGCATAGGGTGTGCCATGAAACGGGAGAAAAGCCCTTTGAATGGCATCCCGGACGGGATGCCGTAACACATTGATTCTGGGCTAGTTAAATCGCCACCGCTGCCTGGGTCTCCACCCGAATCGTCCCAACCGGCTCCCACCGACCCCGTTTCTGTGTCCAACTGACACTAAAGTGTTCAAAAAGGTGGCCACCCCCGGAGTGAGGTCACAGCGTGGGGTCGGATCTTGAAAATCGAATTCAGTTCTCAAGATCCGACCCCAGCCAGCCTTGCGGTCATTCCTTATCAGGCGGAGCAATCCCCAGCTTCTGCATCTTCTTGTAGAGGTTGCTCCGCTGCATATCGAGTTGCTTCGCCGTCTTGGAGATGTTCCACTTGTTCCGGGCAAGCTTGCGCTCCAGAAAGGCCTTCTCGGAAAGCCCCTTGAACTCCTCGTAGGTGGAGGCGTCTGTGTAATCGCCCGGCCTCGCGGGCTTGCCCTCACCCAGGGGCGGGAGATCGTGGGCCGAGAGGGCGTCCGCGCGGGAAGTTATCACCATGCGTTCGATAATGTTCCTCAGCTCCCGCACGTTGCCGGGCCAGGAATAGGCGGCCAGGCGGGCTGTGAGGTCCTTGCCGAGGCTCTTGAGCTTAAGCCCGTACATGTCGCAGTACACCCCGAGGAAATAGGCCGCGAGGATCGGGATGTCTTGCTTCCTCTCGCGCAGAGGAGGGACATGAATGGGCACCACATTGAGCCTGTAGTAGAGATCTTCGCGGAAATCGCCTTGCTCGATGAGGGCCTGAATGTCCTTGTTCGTGGCCGCTATCAATCTCACATCGACTGACATGGTCTCTGTGCCCCCGACGCGCTCGAATTCCCCCTCCTCTATGACCCTGAGCACCTTGGCCTGGACGCGGGCGCTCATGTCGCCTATCTCATCCAGGAAGATGGTGCCGCCATCGGCCATTTCGAACTTGCCCGGCTTCCGGGCGGCGGCGCCGGTAAAGGCCCCTTTCTCATGGCCAAGGAGCTCGCTCTCGATGAGATCGTCCGGAATGGCCGCGCAGGAGACCTCCACGAACCTCGCCCCGCTTCGATTCGAGGCCCTGTGTATCGCGCGGGCGACGACGCCCTTGCCCACGCCGTTCTCGCCGGTTATGAGGATCCGCGCCTGGCTGGGGCCTATGGTCTCAATAGTAGCGAGGAGTTCCTTTATTGCGGCACTCTCCCCCACGATCCTGAAGCTCTTGGTGACGGCCTTCTCCAAGGTCGCCTTCTCATCGTGCAGCCTTCTACTCTGGATTGCGTTTCGTACGGTGAGCAGGATGCGCTCCCGGTCCGGCGGCTTCTCCAGAAAATCGAAGGCTCCGATGCGCGTCGCCTCAACGGCGGTGGCGATGGTGCCGTGGCCGGAGATCATGATGACCGGAAGCTCCGGATCATCTTCAACTATGTGGCGCAGGACCTCTATGCCGTCCATGCCCGGCATCTTGATGTCGAGCAGCACGGCATCGACGCCGGGATCCTTCGCAGCCTCCAGCCCTTCCCGGCCCGAACCCGCCTCCGAGACCGTATAGCCTTCGTATTCGAGCACGCGCTTGAGGGAGAGCCTGATATCTTTCTCATCGTCTATGACAAGAACCGTTCCCTTGGCCGCCGCCATCGGATCAT